>NZ_JBBGZT010000022.1:4263-48773 GCF_037572665.1 Sphingobacterium sp. MYb382 | reverse complement strand
ACATAATAATATTGGGTACCAACCACCGTAGTCACTGGTGTATAGCTAGCTGAAGTTGCTCCAGAAATAGCCGTGCCACCGGTTGTGCTGTTTGTTGTATTGCTATACCACTGGTAGGTCAATGTACCTGTGCCATCTGCCACAACCGCTAAAGCTGTAGCTGGAACATCTTTACAGTAGATTGCGCCAACAGGTGAAGTCGTAATCGTTGTTAGTTTGTTTACCATGATCGCTGCAACAGCTGAAGTGGCCGCTGTACCACAGCTTCCTGTTACCACAACATAATAATATTGGGTACCAACCACCGTAGTAACTGGTGTATAGCTAGCTGAAGTTGCTCCAGAAATAGCCGTGCCACCGGTTGTGCTGTTTGTTGTATTGCTATACCACTGGTAGGTCAATGTACCCGTGCCATCTGCCACAACCGCTAAAGCTGTAGCTGGAACATCTTTACAGTAGATTGCGCCAACAGGTGAAGTCGTAATCGTTGTTAGTTTGTTTACCATGATCGCTGCAACAGCTGAAGTGGCCGCTGTACCACAGCTTCCTGTTACCACAACATAATAATATTGGGTACCAACCACCGTAGTCACTGGTGTATAGCTAGCTGAAGTTGCTCCAGAAATAGCCGTGCCACCTGTTGTGCTATTGCTTGTATTGCTATACCACTGGTAGGTCAATGTACCCGTGCCATCTGCCACAACAGCTAAAGCTGTAGCTGGAACATCTTTACAGTAGATTGCGCCAACAGGTGAAGTTGTAATCGTTGTTAGTTTGTTTACCGTGATCGTTGCAACAGCTGAAGTAACGGAACATTTCCCGTTGGATATGATAACACGAACTTTGGCTCCGTTTAATGTTAATGGAGCATTTGTAATGTTTAGCGTAGCACCATTAGCTGTAAAAGCAGCATTATTCAGGGCTATCCAATTACCCCCACTTTCAATTTGCCATACATAAGTGGCCGTAGGAATAGCTGTTACCAACGAAACACTCAGTGTGCCATTCGTTTGTGCACATAAAGTCAGGTTTTGCAGATTAGTCGAAATAACAGGGTATGGCAATACCTGAACCGTTATTGCGGAAGGTGCACTCTGACATAAAGCGGTACCCTGTGTTACATAATAAGTGATGGTTCCAGCTGTACTTGTATTCGGGGAAATGGTAGTAGATGCATTACCTACTGGTTTTCCTTGTCCATCAATTGCTGTATAGTAAAAAAGAGAATAACTTGGATCTGTAGCAACAGCAGTCAATGGAACAGCCTCTTCATTAACACAATAAACAACAGGCTGCGCCGCCACTGTAGGCTTGTTCTGAATACTCGTTATTTTAATTTTAAACTCATAGAAACAGCCTGTTGCACCAGGAGGCAATGCGTAAAATACTTTATCTGGAGTATTTGTTGGAAACGGTCGTCCTTCATAATACTCCGTATTTTGTCCTGTTCCAGTATTATTATCATAAAAACGCGTTCCTGCAGGAAATTTATCTCTTACTTGAGCAAGTATTGTTGCATTATTTACTGCGTCACAAAATACAATATCCAATACCTTATACGTATAATCTTGACAATGACCAGCAGTATTAATGACCAAACTAATAGGAGCTCGTAAAGGTTGCCCCACACAATTGCCGGCACCTGTGAATCCTGAAATAAATTCACCACTAGTACCCACAGTAGCTTTTGTTGTTTGGCCAATCCCAGTAACTAATCCGTTTACAGCAACAACCGGCGTACAATTAGGATTTGTTAAAAGAAAACAATCATCCGTTACTTTAAGTCTATATGTTAACGTTGCTAATACAGTCTCTGGATTCGCAGGCAAAGGCAAAGTGCCTATATCCCAAACAATTGAACCTAAAGCCCCATTTAAAGGGTCATACCGAGGCGTTGTATTTCCCGTAACTCCAGGTCCTACTACACCAGTCAAACCAGCGCTTACAAAAGATGCTGTATATGGAATTGGAATAACGAGCTTTGTGTTATCAATTGCTTCAGTACCTTTATTCTTTACTTGAACTTTATACTCTAAAATATCTCCAGGTTTCACTACCGGTGTTCCTGTAACTGGAGTTCCATTCACACTAACCAGCCCATTTACAGGCTCTACCTCTGGAACATAAGCATCAACACCAAATACCAAACTAAAAATTATATACGTATCCTGTGTACTTCCATATTGTAGAATCGTGCTCGTTGCTTTGTTTGCAATAATACTCTTATCGGTATTCGGAATATCGAACATAGCGATATCCATACCTGTATTATTTTTTAATGATGGATTCCTCGTATTTCCTCCCGTTACGATAGAAGAATTAAAGAAATTGGTGGTCGTATTTCCGGAATGACTCAAATCAAACCAGCTGGTTGTATTTCCTACCTTTCTTTGAATTTTCAAATAATCACCCGTAATCCCCACATCACCTTCACCAGCCATAACGCCAAGCTTCACTTTCACATCACCTTCTTGCGTAGCCTGAAAACCAGAAATTGGAAGCTCATTTGAACCAATACCACCTACAACATAAGCATAACCGTCAAACACGGCTATGTCACGCCATTTCATCTTGTCATTTTTATATACAACGACAATTCCCCAACCGCCATAGTAGCCTGTTGTGCTACCATCACCTTCTAACGACGCCACATTTCCAACAAAATAAGTACCCGTTTTTCCAGCTTTAACATAGTTGGTCACGTCCGCATAGGCGGCGTACATATCATTGTCTCCTGGGAAGTTTATATCACCCGCTTTAGCAACAATATCTACATAGTTTGCCATTCCTGGCGCCTTAAACTTAACTTTAGTCTTATCTAATGACGTCGTAGAGGCAATTGTTTGAGGATATTCTCCCGTTAATTCAACATTTGCATAATTCAATGCTACTGTTGTATAATCACTATTCGTTCCTGAGGTAGATGTATTTCTTCTTAAACTAACAACCTTAATTGTACTGTTACCAATCACGTAGGATTCTGGGCTTGCTAATACAAACTCGCCTGTTCCTGTGTTATAATTACCCGCTAGCGGCTGATAACCTATTCCATTAACATCAATTTCAGCGCGACTAGTCGTACTATTTGTTAGCCTTATTTTTAAGTTCCATGCCCCTACCGTGAACGTGTAAACTGGACTTCTATTAAAACTACCACCTTCTCTAACAATCGATAGATTTGCATTTGTATAAGGCACAGCAGCATTAGTCCATCTTTCAGCTTTATTATTTAAATTATTGACAATTAGTTGACTAGTATTAACATTAAACGGACTATCTCCCTTCCCGTCAACCCTACCCGTCCAATACAAACCAGCATAAACAATCTCTGTACAACTAGCATCTGCCCCATTTTCTGTCGAAAAGACTAAATCTGCGGAAGAAGAGTTTGCCGTTGAACCATCTCGATCCACATCGACATATATCATGCTGTTACTGCTGTTGTCCCTATTATCCAGATAGTCTTTTAAAGTCAAGTTGGTGTTACCAAGCATGGTAAAATCGCCCTTAATATTATAAAGCGTCTTATTACCAGCATCTACTGAAAGCCGTGGCGTAAAACTCTTCCGCACTTGTCCATACAAACTATTGGAAAAAGCAAAAAGAAGTAACATGAAAAAGGGAAATAACTTACTAAAGTCAAATCTTCCCCTCGGGTTGAATATATTTATTTCCATAATAATCAGGTGCTATAAGGTTTGGCTTACTTATCCTTATCAATTGGTTTCAACAGTATTATCTTATCCTCAAGATCTTCCCCACTGAATTTACGTTGAACTTGTTCTTTCGTAATAGGCGTCGTGCCAGTCCTAAATTCTACAACTAAGTAGTTTAAGGAAGGCAGCGTTTCAAAAAGATTGGAAGGCAATTGGTTTATATCTCTGGCTCCTTTAACGATTACTAAAGCAACGGCACTTAATTTCAAAGCGTGATTTTGAATAAGCCCCTGTTGATTCCCGTTTACATAAAGCACCTTGGAAACATAATTTGGTAAATCATCCTTAAAGCCCCCATTACCATCTATCCTTGCTAAGGCTTTAGTTTGTTGAAACAGGCCTAATAAATTTTTAACCTTATCGTCTTGACTGTTTTTAACAAACTCATCATAGTTTCCTATAACTTGAGCTTTCACCTGCCCGTGTATTAAAAGCAGTAGAAACAATAAACCAAGAATTGCTTTTGATAGCCTTAAGTGAACTTTTGATTTCTGGTGATGACCAGCAGCGGCAAGAATATTCATATTTCCCCCTTTCATTAATTAGCATAAATAATAACTACCTAAATGGTTCTATTTAGCTATATACTTGTCAAAGAAGTATTCGCTAAACAGTTAAACTACTGGCAGTATGTTGGTTAATAGACGTCCAAACATCACGTTTGAATGTACATGTCAAAGTTTGGAAATCATTTTTCGTGAAAGTGCAGGGTAGTAGGAGACAAAATAATGGACAAGTTGGGTGGACACATACACCCTATAAAGTTGTAACGAAATAGATATTAAATAAAAGACTGAAAATCAACTATTTAAATTAGTTAAAAAAATAAACTATATAGAAATAACATTAAACTAAAGAATTAAAACCCATTAAGGAGTGAATTTGAAGTTTAATAAAAGTTGTTTTGGGGGAACAGTCCCTACCCAAAAGGGGACAGAATAAAGACGGAAATAATAACGATAAACTGTAAACTACGTAAATATCTTTATTAAACTTATTATTAAATAATAGCGCAATAGTATATTCTTAAAAGCATAGAATAAAACGCTATACGTGGAGCAAGTAATTTATAGATAATCACTTGTCATGATAGTTATTCAGAAAAGCAATTTATAATCAAAAATTACAATTATGAATACTACAGATATATTATGATAAAAACAATGACAGCAATCTTAATTACTGTCATTGTTTTTATTATTTATTAATTAACAATAATTATTAAATAATTATTCAACTTCAAATATTGTCATAAGCTCGACCGGAGAATTACCAGGTATTGAAGATGCGCCTAACGTAGATCGTGCATGCTTCCCTTTATCGCCGAACAATTCAACCACTAGATCAGATGCAGCATTCATTAAAAGAGCATGGTTCGTATATTTATCAGGCGCATTAAATACACCCATCATATTAACACAACGCTTAACACGGTTTAAATCGCCATCGAGTGCATCACTTAAAACAGCAAGAACATTCAGCATCGTCACGCGTGTTGCTTCCTTTACCTCCTCTTCCGTCACATCAACTAATACTTTCCCAGGATGCACTATACCGGACTTGCCCATTGCATACTGATTGATATAAATTAAGTTACCCGTACGCACATAAGGCCTATAATTACCTGCTGGTTTAGGTATCGTTGGAAGTGTTATATTCTTATCCTGCATCACTTTGTAGATATCCCACTCCATTTTCCTTTCTGCAGCAACAACTTTTCGCTTAGGTACACTTTGCAATGCTAGTGCTATTTGCGCAAAATTCTGCCCTTGTAGCCTTGCTAAATTACGTTCCCCTTCCGATGGTCGTGGCACATTTTTTAAAGAGGCTAAACTTGTTGTTCCCAGCACCGTATTTCCTTGCGGTATGGTTTTATCCAAATCCTCATAGCCACGGATACCGTTAGCAACGAGCACCATCCCATGTACGGCTAAACTATTCCAAAAAGACTGCATCGCCAGCTCTCGTCCTGCTCCACTTCCTGAAGACATAAAGACGGTAGCAGGCATACCTTCCAAACCATGCTGTGACCATATACCCGTTGTTTTCGCCAAGAATTCACTCATAGCAGTGCTGATATTTCCAAAATAAACTGGCGATCCAAATGCAATACCGGCGTAGGAGCTCAACTCATCGACCGTAGCGAGGGGTACATCTTTAAACTTAGGATTATTTGTTTCCTTAACTTTCTTAATTACAGCTGTGGCTACGCCCTCGCTTTCAATGCCTTTTGCAACCTCTTTCGCCATCTCATAGGTCCCTCCTTCATCCGAATGGAAAAGAACAAGCACCTGTACTTTATGACTTTGCGCAAGAACTAAATTACTGGAAAGAAGAAGTGAGAATAAAGCGATAAGGTGATACTTTTTTATATTTTTCATACCTACATGTTTTGTCTAATGCAAAGTTATCTTATCATTTTTTATTAATTTAGCCAAAAAGTATATGCAAAACGCCATGGTGAAATGCGGACTAACAGAAAGCAACAAAGGTAATTATACGGATGACAGCCCTATTGATGCATTCGTTTGGTATGAGCAAAACTGGAAACACGATGATTACAATCATGTACACGCGCGTGCACAACTGAGTTTTGTAGCCGAAGGTTATCAATATTTTCACATTGATAATCGGATTTATTTAGTTCCCCAAAACCATGTAATATGGATACCATCCAATCTCCTGCACAAAACAAGCACTGAAGCTCCTGTTGTAGATTTAATGATCATACTTTTTAAAGAAGTGCCTACGGCTGATTTTTTTGAAAAGGTACATATTTTCGCGGCCCCAACGGTACTTAAAGAGATGCTCTGGCATGCTTCGAAATGGAGTCAAAATACCATGGAGAATGAAGAGCAGTCCAATTTTCTACGCGCTATCTTAACGAGCCTCCCCTCCTTCTGTTCTGATAATACAAGTTTACAAATACCCGTTCCAGCAGATGAACGACTTTTACCCTTATGTGCCTACATCAATACGAACTATAAATACACACTCGATATAGAAGTAATGGCCGATAAGGTAAATATGTCAAAGCGCCACCTCCAACGTACCTTTAAGCAGGAAACAGGCATCACTCTTCAGAAATATATACAACTGATTCGTATTTTGAAAAGTATGGAATTTATAGGTATGGGAAGATATACGTTAACAGAAATAGCTTTTATGGTGGGTTACAATAGTTTGTCAGCCTTTACCAATTCGTATAAAGCCATTACGAAGACAAAAGCAAATGTGGCAAGACGCCATATATTAGGTTAAAGAATCATTTAAAACCGCAATAGCTAGAAGACACTCCTTGAAGTTCCTATAAAAAAGAGTGCTTTGCAGCACCGACTGGCATCAGTTTCTGCAAAGCACCTAAAAATTAATTGTCGAACTATTGCTGGTAGATACTTTCATAATACAATAGATCAATGGGGGTAGATCTTATGAAGGGTAAGTCATGCCTTCTGTATTTCCAAAATATTCAATAGCCACATACAAATATTCTACAAATGCTTCAGCTAAAAGACCAAAAAAAGACAAAATAAACTAAAATTAAGACCAAATGACTCCGAGAGGAGTTATTTCACAATAAATGGGACATAAAAAAAGTCCAACCTTTCGGATGGACTTTCTTTATCTTGATAAGAATTATACAGTTTCCTGATTTAATCCTTGTTTGTAAATCGCCTTTTTAACTTGGGTACGACGAGTAATTGATTTCTTCTCGTATGCTTGACGTGAACGTAGTTCGCGCAACACACCAGTTTTTTCAAATTTCTTTTTGAAACGTTTTAACGCTCTGTCTAAGGATTCTCCTTCTTTGATATTTACGATAATCATGCTATTATATACCTCCTTTCGTGCCCTTTTAGTTTTGTGAATGCAAATATATGAAAATAACCCATTAAAAGATTATTTTATTTGATTTATTTACTGCTTAAATAAGATTATTTTGTTTCTCATGCACCTTAGCAAGTACAAATGCTAATTGTTCCTCTTGACAAAGCTCAGAGTTATCAAGTACAATAGCATCTTCAGCCTGACGTAGTGGGCTTTCTTCACGTGTACTATCGATATGATCGCGATGTGCAAGGTTTGCTTTAACGTCTTCTATAGATACGCGGTCTCCGTTGGCGGTAAGCTCAGCGTAACGGCGTGTAGCACGAACTTCTGGACTAGCCGTCATAAAAATCTTCAAATCAGCATCCGGAAAAACTGTCGTACCAATATCACGACCATCCATCACGATATTTTTCACCTTACCTAACTGCTGCTGCTGAGCAACCATCGCTGTACGAACAGCTTTAATGGCGCTGACCTCACTTACATTATCAGAGATATACATCTGACGGATTTCATCCGATACATCTTCTCCGTTAAGCAAAATTTGTGTCTTCTCTGTATTAGGGACAAAGTCGATATGAATATTCGCTAAGGCTGTTTCAACCTGCTCATTATTCGTTAGATCTATTTCATGGCGTAAAAAATAAACAGTCACGGCACGATACATCGCACCGCTATCCACGAAAACAAAGTTTAAATTCTTAGCTAATGCTTTAGCTACGGTACTCTTACCACAAGAAGAAAAACCATCAATGGCAATTATAAAATTCTGATGCGCCATTACTTACTACCTCCTATCACGATTCCTGGTTTATCGACCATGGGTACTTTAATCAAATTTTCGTCTACAATACTTTCCGGTAGAAAGATATATTTCTTATCGTAAATTGTTTTATCGATATAATAGCTCAACCAATATTCATTGGTTAGGCCAAATACCTGCTGGTCTATTGCTTCGACCTTCACACTGCTGCGTGGTGCTACATCACCCAAAAAATGACGCAAAGTAGTAGTCTTTACTTCTTTGCCATCCTTCTTGCCATAACCTTTAGAAGTTACGAACACATTTGTTAAAGGCAGTTTCTTTTCATTTACGAGATAGACATTCCAAACCATCTCAGAGGGCGTTTCGCTCTCCAATACCACAGCAATGGAAATATCCTCTACTATATTTTCTGGTAAATCCTTCTTCATTTATTTCTTTTTCGCTGCTGCTTTCTTAGCAGGCGCTTTTTTTGCTGTTGTTTTCTTCGCAGCAGGAGCTTTCTTCGCTGCTGTAGTTTTGCTTTTTGCTTTTGGATCTGCCTCAGCCCATTTTAAGACGTCCTCATAGGTAATGCTCTCCACCTCTATTCCTTTAGGAATCTTCAGGTTTTGCTTACCAAAACGTACAAACGGTCCCCAGCGTCCATTTTCAATCTGCGCCTCAGCATTCTCCTCGAATACACGAATCACTTTCTCAATATCCTTCTGTCTCTTCTCCTTAATGATTTGAACAGCTTCTTCTTCTGTCACATCCATCGGATCCAACCCTTTAGGCAACGAATAGAAAGCACTAGCGTGACGAATGTATGGTCCAAAACGGCCGATAGCAACAGTCATTTCTTTTTCTTCAAACTCTCCTACTTTTTTCGGCAATTTGAATAAATCCATCGCCTCCTCAAAGGTTATGGTTTCAATCATCTGCCCTTTACGTAAGGACGCAAAGCGTGGCTTCTCCTCATCATCAGCAGCACCAATCTGCACTAAGGGTCCGAAACGGCCCACACGTACACTAACAGGCTTTCCAGTTTCTGGATCGACACCAAGCTCACGCTCATGTGTTGCACGTTCAGCATTTTCCAAGGTATCTTGAATGCCTTCATGGAAAGGTCCATAGAAGCTTTTCAACATATCGGTCCACTCCTTCTCTCCTTGGGCAATCTCGTCAAACTCCTTCTCTACTTTCGCTGTAAAGTGGTAATCAACGATACCGTTAAAATGCTCTACTAAAAAGTCATTTACCAATACACCAATATCTGTAGGGAACATTTTTGAACGTTCCGCACCTGTTATCTCACTCTTTAATACTTCAGCGACAGCATCACCATCGATACTTAATGTTGTATAATGACGCTCTCTACCATCGCGATCTTCTTTAACGACATAACCACGGTTTTGAATAGTAGATATCGTCGGTGCATACGTAGATGGACGACCGATACCCAACTCTTCTAATTTCTTAACTAAGGAAGCCTCTGTATAACGTGCTGGTGGACGAGAGAAACGCTCTGTAGCCTGCATAGACTTTAAGCCTAAGTCTTGACCTTTTTCTAAAGGAGGTAATAAGCTGTTGTCGCCTTCATCATCGATGTTAGCTTCTGCTTCCTCATCCGTAGACTCCATATATACCTTCAAGAATCCATCAAAGCGCATTACCTCACCTGTAGCAACAAACTCCTCAGCGCGTGTTGACACGGTAATCTTAGCGGTTGTTTTCTCGAACTCTGCTTCACTCATCTGCGAAGCAATAGCGCGTTTCCAGATTAACTCGTATAAACGACGTTCTGCATTGTCGCCATCAATGGTATGCGTAGAAAAATACGTCGGACGGATAGCCTCGTGCGCCTCTTGTGCTCCTGATGACTTCGTCTTATAGCGTCTTTCTTTATGATATTTTTCGCCGTAAGCGCCTACAATCTCTTCTTGTGCAGCTTGAATTGCCGTATCACTTAAGTTCACGGAGTCGGTACGCATATAAGTGATGCGTCCAGCTTCATATAAACGTTGTGCCACTTGCATGGTACGTGCCACCGAGAATCCCAACTTTCTACTAGCTTCCTGTTGTAAGGTAGACGTCGTGAAAGGTGCTGCAGGGCTACGTTTAGCAGGCTTCTTCTCTAGGCTGTTTACTTGATAAGCGGCCTGAATACAAGCTTGCAAAAACTCTTGTGCTTCTTCTTTCTTTTCGAAACGCTTCGGCAACTCTGCTTTTAGTTGCTCCTTACCTTTACCAGTAGTAAAAATAGCAACAACTTTAAAAGAAGCCTCCGCAGTATGGCGGTTTACTTCACGCTCTCTTTCTACAATCAAACGAACAGCCACAGACTGTACACGTCCAGCAGAAAGGGATGGTTTTACTTTCTTCCATAATACTGGAGAAAGTTCAAAACCCACCAAACGGTCCAAAACACGGCGTGCTTGCTGCGCATAAACCAAGTTAGTATCAATTTTACGAGGCTGATCTATAGCTTTCAAAATCGCCGGTTTGGTGATTTCATGAAAGACGATACGCTTCGTTTTATCTTCTTTAAGATCTAATGTTTCAAATAAATGCCAAGAAATAGCCTCTCCCTCCCGGTCCTCATCGGACGCTAGCCAGACCATTTCCGCGGACTTGGCTAACTTCTTCAACTCACTGACTACCGCCTTTTTATCAGAAGGCACCTCATACTTTTGTTTAAAATCATTCTCCGTATCGATAGCGTCGTCGGTTTTCACTAAATAACGAATATGTCCGTAACTCGACTTCACCATGAAGTCCTTCCCTAAATACCCCTCTATCGTTTTTGCTTTCGCCGGAGACTCTACAATCAGTAAATTTTTTGCCATTTATTTTTGAATGATTTCTGCAAATAAAAGTATTTATAAATGGAATGGCAATACTTTTATCACATACTTTAAAAAAAACTCAATTTATTAACGTTGCCTTTAGACCAAAAAAAGGATGTCTAAAAGATAAAATGCAGCAAAGATAACGGATGCTATTCCGTTGGTTGTCATAAAAGCACGATCCACTTTGCTGAGGTCTGTAGGGCTCACAATGCGATGCTGATACACCAACAAAGAGCCATAAAATAAAAGACCTAAATAATAAAACCAACTAACGGGCATATAAAACATCGGTAAGCACACGAATATAAAAGAACATACGTGCAACAACTCCGAAATATGCAAAGCCCCTTTCGTCCCAAAAAGAACAGGAATAGAATTTAAACCGTGCTTACGATCGAACTCTTCATCCTGAAGGGCATATATAATATCAAAACCTCCAGCCCAACACATTACTGCCAATCCGTAAAAAATAGGAATGATATTAAAAGCATTCGTCACCACAAGATAAGCACCAATAGGCGCTAAACCTAATCCTACACCAAGTACAAGATGGCACAACGCCGTAATACGCTTCGTATAGCTATAAAATAGAACGACAAATAGCGCTATAGGTGATAAATAAAAACATAGGCTATTTATAAAATACGTGGAAAGCATAAACAACGCACAATTTACCAAGGTAAATACCAAAGCTTTCTTCGCTGAAATCCTTCCTGCAGGAATATCGCGAACCACCGTACGTGGATTTAACGCATCAATATCACGGTCTAAATACCTATTGAAAGCCATAGCCGCGTTGCGTGCTGTAACCATACACACCAGCATTAGACCCAATTTTTGCCATTCAAAAGGAGCACCTGTTGTCTGTAAGGCTAAGAAAAAACCAATAAGCGCAAAAGGTAAGGCAAACACACTGTGTGCGAAAAGCACCAATGACATGTATTTCTTCATTTTTTATTCTTCGACAGCAGGTAGTTCAAAACGTGTATTAATTTCAGCGATAGCTTTAAGAATCTCGTCTGTCCCAGTTTTAGTTTCTGCTGATGTCAAAAAACTTGGTGGAACTTCCTCAAACCATTTTAACAAGGCGCGACGAAACAAGGCCATATTCTGATCAGACTTCACATTAGACTGCTTGTCGGCTTTTGTAAAAACCAACATAAAAGGCAAGCCGTTCTCACCCAACCAACAACAAAAGTCAAGATCTATTTTTTGTGGTTCATGTCTACTATCAATTAATACAAATACACACTGTAAACTATCACGTTTCGTTAAATAACGACGTATAAATTTTTCCCAATCGGCACGATTTTTCTTCGAAGTCTGCGCAAAACCATAACCTGGCAAATCGACAAGATACCAATCTTTATTAATAATAAAATGATTTATCAGCTGCGTTTTACCGGGCCTTTGCGATGTTTTGGCCAAGCCTTTCTTAAGCGTCATCGCATTGATTAAGGATGATTTACCGACGTTCGAACGACCGATAAATGCGTACTCCGGCAATGTAGGAGCAGGAAGTTGATCCACTCTTGTATTGCTACAAACAAATTCTGCAGTTTTTATAAGCATGCTGCAAAGTTAAATAATTCTTGCCGCTTATTGCTAGGAACAATTTATTTATAGTATTTCATTCCATTTTTTCCGTTTTTTTTTGTTATTTTAAATCAAACTAATCAAATCCATGTTAACAGTAAAAAATATTGTAAAACAGTACAGTCATCATCGTGCCCTTGATGACGTATCTTTAGTCGTTCCGAAAGGAAGCATCTTTGGCCTACTAGGTCCCAATGGGGCCGGAAAAACCTCTCTTATACGTATTATCAATCAAATTACAGCGCCTGATAGTGGCGAAATATACTTCGATGGAGAACCGCTACAACCCAAGCATATCGCGCGCATAGGATACCTGCCTGAAGAAAGAGGTCTCTATAAAAAGATGAAAATTGGCGAACAGTTACTATATCTATCCCAACTTAAGGGACTTAGTAAACAAGAAGCTATCACCCGCATTCGTTATTGGTTTGAAAAACTAAGCATGGAATCGTGGTGGGACAAAAAGGTAGAAGACTTAAGTAAAGGTATGCAGCAGAAGGTACAGTTTGTGGCTACCGTTGTTCATGAGCCTGAACTAATCATCTTGGATGAGCCTTTCTCTGGTTTCGACCCTGTCAATGCACAAATTATTCAGGATGAAATTTTAGCCCTAAATAAAAAAGGTGCTACCATCATCTACTCTACCCACCGTATGGAATCGGTAGAAGAGCTATGTGACAATATAGCCTTAATTAATAAGTCTAAAAAGATATTGGACGGTTCTGTAGCAGCCATCAAGCGCTCTTACCAAAATCAAACGTACATCGTTGAGTATCAAAAAAAGGATAGCATTGAAAGCTTGTTATTGCCTAGTGATTTCAAAATTATTGACGAAAAAACGGAAAAGGAAAATAACGAAATTACGATACAGATAACAGAAGGAAATAGTTTAAACGGGCTTTTAACCAACCTTATTGGGCAGGTAGAAATCAAGCAAGTTCATGAAGTTATTCCTTCGATGAATGATATCTTTATCGCACAAGTTACGAATCCAATAGTTCCTCAATCGCTTTAATCATGAACAAAACCTTACTCATTATACAACGCGAATATACAAGCCGCGTAAAGAAAAAATCTTTCTTACTAACGACCTTCCTCGTGCCTTTATTTTTTATCGGCATGTATGTGCTCATGTTCTATTTAACAAAAAAGAGCTTCGAAGAGTCAAATACAACCGTTTATGTCATAGACCAAGAAGGAAGTATTGCCAAAGAGCTAAAAGACAACAAAAACATAACCTACAAGATAGCGACAGAATCATTGGAGGCATCTATCAAAGGCCTTAAAAAGGATGATGAGAATCGCAGCTTATTAATAATCCCGAAAGACTTTTACCAAAGTCAAAGTATTGAATTATTATCTGCGGGTAAATCAAATATTGGCACCCAGAGTGAAATAAAAAATAAGCTAAGTGAGATTGTCCGCAACCATCAGTATGCTAAGTTGGGCATTAACATTTCAACAATTGAAAGCATCAACGACAAGATAACGGTATCTGCCAAAGAGATAACAGACACAGGCGATGCTAAAGAAAGTCACACGGAAATAGCGATGGGTATTAGTATGGCGCTTTCAGTCTTGATCTACCTTTCATTGTTTCTGTATGGCGCACAAGTTATGCGTGGTGTTATTGAAGAAAAAACAAGCCGTATTGTAGAGGTTATCATCTCTTCTGTAAAACCATTTCAGCTGATGATGGGTAAGATTTTTGGTATCGGCCTTGTTGGTATCACGCAATTTGCCTTATGGATAACTTTGACGGCAGCTTTAACAGGTGTAGCAACCGCCGTTATTTTTGATGATACGGCCGCCAATATTAGCGGTATTGCAAACGATGTAAACCAAGAGGTTATGGCACAGGCAAAAAGTGGCTTCGACATCAGTAGTGCTTTAGCATCGATAGACTTCCCTCTTTTGATATCGTGTTTCTTTATCTTCTTCCTTGGTGGTTATTTTCTATACAGCGCCCTATTTGCGGCTGTAGGATCTGCCGTTGACAGCGAAACGGAGGCGACACAGTTTACAATGCCTATCACGATGCCGCTCCTACTTACCTACATCCTATCCTTTGGCGTCCTCGTCAATGATCCGCATGGCACAGTAGCAACCTGGTTAAGCTTTATCCCTTTCACATCACCTATTGCAATGCTTGTCCGTATTCCTTTTGGTGTACCGATTTGGCAAATTGCAGTATCCGTAGCCATCCTTATTGTAAGCTTCGTGGCTACGACCATGTTTGCAGCACGAATCTACCGTGTAGGTATTTTGATGTACGGAAAAAAAGCGAGCTTCAAGGAGCTTTTGAAGTGGTTCCGCTACAAAAACTAAATAAATCTTTCCCTGCGTATTTCTCAGGGAAAGATTTACTTGATAAATTTCATTCTTTACCAAAAAGGTAATATCTTTAAGACAAGAACCTTAGGCAATGGAAACAGGAAACAACACAACAGGTAATTTCAAGAAAGGATTTCGTAAATTTTTAGGTTGGGCTTTAGTCTTGCTTCTTCTCTTCGGTGGTGGTTTTTTCTATTACAAATACTATTTTGTACTTGGAGAAGGCGTAAAATCTGGCTATCTAAACTATGCAGTTAAGAAAGGCTATCTTTTCAAAACCTATGAAGGCAAGCTTATACAAGAAGGCTTCGGCAGCGCTAGAGTGGGCCCCGGAATATCCAGTAATGAGTTTGGTTTTTCGGTAGAAAACGATAGTATTTTCAAAATATTGGAACTTAACTCGGGTAAATTTTTCGACTTACACTACAAAGAGTATAACGGCTCCCTTCCTTGGCGCGGAAACACAAGATATATTGTTGATCAAGTAATCAATATCAAATAACCTACAAAAAACAGCTTCCTTACCACAAATAAGGAAGCTGTTTTTTGTATAATTAACCTTCCACCCTCCTTTTTCCGGAAATCGAACCATCTATTTCATCAAAAAAAATAGAAAAAAACTCCTGTCCCTAAAATTTTACAAAAGCTAAATCATTTTATTTATGTGCTTTTATCTATTTTAGCTTGATAAACTATTAACTTAATACATGCGCAAGTTACTTTCTTTTTTATTTTTAGGCTTAAGCCTAGGTAGCGCTATGGCCCAAACGCCAGAAGCAACCAAGGTAAAAGCGAATTACAGTTTGGCGGCTAAGTTTTCGCCAAATCGTTTACGTACGATGATTTTTACTACGGAAGTAAAACCTAATTGGATTAATTACACGGATCGTTTTTGGTATGAATACCAAACATCAACTGGCAAAAAATGGTATGTGGTAGACCCTTTAGCGAAGAGCAAGCAACAGCTATTCGACCAAGCTGATATGGCGGCACAAATCACGCGAATCGTCAAAAACCCATTCGACGCACAGCACCTTGCTATCGAGAACTTAAAATTTACGGACGATGAAAAAAATATCCGTTTTGAAGTGCGTAGCACCAAAGACACCGTAAAAAGTAAAGATGAGTTGGCGAAACTAAAGAACAAAGCCGATAGCATCAAAAAGAAAACCTATTTCTTAGAGTACAACCTAGCAACCAAACAACTAAAAGAAATATCCGACAACCTAAAGGAAAAAGACAAACCATTTTGGGCATCCTTCGCTCCTGATACAAGCCGTGTTTTCTTCGCGAAAAACTACAACTTATATTGGATGGATCGCGAAAACTTAGAAAAAGCGATTAAAGACGATAAGGATAGCACCATTGTTGAGCACCAATTCACCAAAGATGGTATTCAATACTATGCTTGGGGAGGTGATCAATACAGCACAACAACAGGGAGCGACAAAGAAGATGATGACCTTAAAAAGAGACAACCTGTACGCCTTAGCTGGTCGCCAGATGGCAAAAACTTTGTCCTTACACGTAAAGATAACCGTCATTTAAATCCTTTGTGGGTCATCAACAATGTAGGACAGAAAAGACCAACGCTAGAAACGTATAAATACCTGGTTCCTGGTGAGACGGACTCTACGGAAGTTGAGCTTTACTTATTTAATGCAGCAACGTTGACACCAAAACAAATCACGGTAGCATCGTTTAAAAACCAAACAATCGGCGTCTATGGTAAAGACAGAGATAAATCGAGCTATAAAGGGAAATACTTTATAAGCTACTGGCTTGGGGATAACGAAACGTTCTACATCAACCGTTCTAGCCGTGATTTAAAGCGTATAGACCTGGTTGCTGTAAACATTAATGGTTCAACAAACACGTTAATTGAAGAACGTTCCAATGTATATCAAGATATTAAAAGCCCTTATTTCGTAAATAAGAATAGTCAATTCATTCACTGGTCACAGCGTGATGGCTGGGGTCACTTCTACCTCTATAATAAAGATGGTAAATTGGTTCGTCAGTTGACCAGCGGTGAGTACAATACAGAAAGTATCACAGGCTATGATGCGGCAACCCAACAGTTCACGTTTACAGCAAATGGCAAAGAGGCGAATGAAGACCCTTACTACTTACACCACTATGCTTTATCTACGCAAGGAGGACAGCCAAAATTATTGAACAAAGGCGACTTTGACCATCAAGTAGAAGTTAGCGAAAGTGGTAAATTTTTCATCAATAACTACTCACGCGTAAACACAACGCCTAAATCTGATTTGTATAACGCATCGGGGCAATTAATCATGAAGCTTGAAGAAGCTGATCTTTCTCAATTGTTTGCCGCAGGCTATAAATTCCCGCAACCTTTTAAGGTAAAAGCTGGAGATGGCATCACCGACTTATACGGTGTGATGTACAAGCCTTTTGATTTTGACTCGACGCGTACCTACCCTATTGTAGAATATGTATACCCAGGGCCACAAACGGAAGCTGTAAACAAATCCTTTGGCCGTAGCATGGACCGTATTGACCGCTTGGCACAGATGGGCCTTGTTGTCATTACTGTTGGTAACCGCGGTGGTCACCCTGCTCGCTCGAAATGGTACCACACCTATGGTTATGGTAACTTAAGAGATTACGGATTGGAAGATAAAAAAGTAGCAGCAGAGCAGTTGGCAAATAAATACCCATATCTAGACATCAACCGTGTGGGGATTACGGGTCACTCTGGTGGTGGCTTTATGTCTACTGCAGCTATGTTGGTTTACCCTGACTTCTTCAAAGTAGCTGTATCTGGTGCTGGTAACCATGAAAACAATATCTACAACCGTTGGTGGAGTGAGCGTCACCATGGTGTGGCAGAGAAAGTAAGTGCTAAAGGTGATACTACTTTTGCCTACCAAATAGACAAAAATTCAGAGTTGGCGAAAAACTTAAAAGGCAAACTTTTAATTGCTACAGGTGATATCGATAACAATGTACACCCAGCAAACTCTATCCGTATGGTAGATGCTTTAATCAAAGCTAATAAACGTTTTGATTTCTTATTACTTCCAGGACAACGCCATGCTTTTGGTAACATGACAGAATACTTCTTCTGGAAAATGGCAGACTACTTCTCGGAACACTTAATCGGTGATTCTAAGATGCAAGAGGTAGACATGACGGAAATCAACCGTGATATACCTCAAAAACGTTAATAAAGAAAAGGATGTCTTTGGACATCCTTTTTTTACAGCTTGTTAGCCTAATTCTACTAAAATAAAAAAGGATCGATTGTAAATCGATCCTTTTTTATTACTTATTACGACTCCTCGGTATTATAATCCCAGGTTTGCAATTTATCTTGTAAGATGCGGGATATACGCTTGAAATAACGTTTTTGCTTATAGCCCATCACCCACTGTACACCTTGTACAGCATTGGTACAGAAAATCTCGTCTGCTTCCTTCATGATGTCAGGATGTATTTGCGCCTCCACAACAGGAATCCCTTCGTCTTTGGCCATATCCATCACGACACGACGCATTACCCCTTCAACGCAACCTTCGGTCAACGCTGGTGTATACAAGGTCTTCTCATAGTATACAAAGATGTTTGCGTATAATGCTTCGCACAAGAAGCCTTCCTGATTCAGTAAGAACACTTCATCGTAAGCAAACTTCTTCTTATAAATACCGGCCATCACATAGACCAGTGCATTATTCGATTTCAAGTGAGAAAGCTCACTGTAGGGCTTCTTGAAGGTCGAATAAACATCGACAATCAGTCCCAATTTTTTATCGCGCAAAGAGGTCGGAATACGCGTTACCTGCAACGTATAGATTGGACGATTGGATTCTGGCGCATACACACCACCTCCACTACGGTAAACAATCATACGAACACGCACCTGCTGTCCAACCATATTATTTTTACGCACCAATTCTTCTACTTTAGAGCGTAGAAAAAAAGTATCAAATTTGGTAAACTCTTCAAACTGTAGAAGCTGTAAGCTTTTCTGCAAGCGCTCAAGATGGAAATCTATAAAACGGATATCGCCATCTTTCCACAGCATGGTTTCAAACACACCGTCGCCATAACGCAAGGCACGATTCTCAATATTTGCTATATTTTCATGTTCGGCAACAAGCTGCCCATTAAAGTTTAAATATACAACTGACATAAAAATATAACATTAGGAATCCGTACGCATAATCGTAGCATAAGAGCGCCATTTTTCTAAAGCTAGCTGAAAATCAGCAGGCAATTGGGCCTCAAAATAAACTTCTTCTTTTGTTTTAGGGTGTAAGAAACCAAGTGACTTTGCGTGTAGTGCCTGTCTAGGTAAAAGCTCAAAACAGTTATTTACAAACTGCTTATACTTTGTAAAAACAGTACCTTTCAAGATTTTATCTCCTCCGTAAGCAGCATCCGCAAATAATGGGTGGCCTATAGATTTCAAGTGTGTACGAATCTGATGCGTACGTCCTGTTTCTAATTCACACTCAATCAATGTCACGTAGCCTAAGCGTTCTAAAACCTTATAGTGGGTCACCGACCAACGTCCTTGTTCTTCGTTATCATACATCTCCATCACACGACGATCTTTCATATTACGGCCAATATAACCTGTAATAGTACCATCTTCTGCGATATCACCCCATACCAAAGCGATATATTTACGCTTGATGCTATGCTCAAAAAATTGCTTAGCAAGGTAAGTCATAGCCCACTCATTTTTAGCAATAACCAAAAGGCCTGACGTATCTTTATCAATACGGTGCACTAAGCCTGGTCGACCCGTGTTGCCCGGCATCGTTGGTAATTGGTTTAAGTGGAAAGTCAAGGCATTTACCAATGTCCCTGTATAATTATTAAAGCCCGGATGCACAACCATGCCCGGTTTTTTATTTACGATAAGTACATCGTCATCTTCGTAAGGAATGTTCAACGGAATATCTTCTGGATACACCTCGGTGTCACGTGGTGGATCTGGAAGAACCATAGTAACCACATCCAAAGGCTTCACCTTATAGCTAGCCTTTACCAATTTGCCATTGACAAATACACTCTCTGCATCTATTGCATTCTGAATACGATTTCTAGAGGTGTTTTCCACCCTGTTCATCAAGAACTTATCTAGGCGCAGCAATGCCTGCCCTTTATCTGCCTCAATTCGTAAATGTTCGAATAACTCTTGTTCGTCTTGTTCTTGGAAATCTAAATCTTCTGCCATCGTTACAAAAGTATTGAAATCCTTTAAAATCTACTAACTTTGGGACAAGTATATGTTAGCATTTTCATTTTATAGCCCTGAAGAAGAAATTAAGTCTTCTTTATTTAGAGAAAAAAAAGTACGTGTCTTTGTAAAAAGAGATGACCTCATACACCCCTATATTTCAGGAAACAAGTGGCGCAAGCTTAAATATCCACTTAAAGAGGCTAGAAAGCAAGGAAAAAATAAACTGGTTACTTTTGGTGGCGCATGGTCCAACCATCTGCTAGCCACTGCTGCTGCTGCCGCCAAATTTGGGTTCCAGAGTTATGCTTTTGTACGTGGTGAAGAAATCAGCAATCCGGTGCTAACGCTATGCAAAGTATTTGGCATGCACCTTCATTTTGTGTCACGCAGTGACTATCAAGAGAAAACTGTCCTTTTTGAGCGATACTTTACAGATGATCAAGAAGCATTCTTTATCAACGAAGGAGGTTACGGCACGATGGCTGCACAAGGAGTTGCCGAGCTCGTAAGTGAATTTCAAGAAGACTATACCGATATTATATGTGCCTGCGGAACAGGCGCCACCGTTGCTGGCTTAATTCAGGGACAGGCAGCAGGGAGCCAAACACGAATTCATGGCATCCCGGTTCTCAAAGGAGGGGATTTCATTCGGGAAGAGGTAGCAGCATTAGGTCAAGATAGTACTTCCCTCCTTTTACATAACGACTATCACTTTGGTGGCTATGCAAAAACAAAACCCGAGCTGATCCAGTTTGTTAAAGACTTTAGCCAAGAAACAGGCATCCTCATTGAACCTACCTATACGGGCAAAGCCTTCTACGGCCTATATGATTTAATAAAGCAAAATTACTTTCCGCCGGAGGCGAAAATAGTTATCATTCACACCGGAGGATTAACAGGGTTCCTAGGGATGATTGATAAATTTTAACGCTAGCCTTTAACTTATACAAACTGGATTTCACCAAAGAATTCAGGCTTATGAAAATTAGGCTTCGGAAAATGAATAGGCTGCCAAGAGATAAAATGAGGCTCTGGCAACATGTCTCCACACTTATAGAAATTAGCGTGCGCTTTTACCCCAGCTAAGTCCTTCCCTTCTAGCTGGAAGGTAGCCAAAGGAATAAGCATCACCATATTCCATCTTTTCTTTCCATCAACCTGAACAACGGAGCTTGCTGTACTCACCTGTTCAATTTGTTCAGCTTTCAAGCGATTACGTTGCGTTTTATCCGCGGGTCCATAACCAATTAAGCCGGTCCCCAAAACGTTAAACTCAATATTATAGTAGGTATTTTTCTGATCAAATGAAATAAAGAACTCGACGCAGCTATCTTCAAAAACAGCCTCATTAGGGCGTACATATTGTGCTTTGACGAAATTCTCTTCTACAGCGAAATGTAAAACAACTTCATCAGCGGTATAGCCTATCTGGAAGGCAACACCAGGCTTGTAGGGGTAGCTATCAGGCCAATTGACATGATCAATAATATGCCATTCCAAACTTTGGAGCTGTTGTTTTAAACTAGCGTAATCAAAAGATTGTCTATCAATTGACAATTTCTTCACTTGTAATATAGCCATTATCCCTTTGTAATTTCTTAGTTAGTATTTTGCGAGGATTTGAATCAGTTCAGATTCATGCTTCTCTAATTCCTCGACTAATTTAAGCTGCGTTTTTGTTCTTACCAAATTATGATCCGCATATTCTACTTTATAATAGGTATCACCATTGATATAATCGGTCAAAAAACGAACCGCTTGCATGTAAGGCAAGAGTAAAACACCGTGAATAAGCGACTCCCGCTCCTTAACGGTCAAAAAAGAAGACGCTTCTTGGAGATAACCTTGCGCATAAGCCTCAAACAAGTGAATATTTAATACAATCGCGTCAAGATCAATGGCATCTTCTGCAGCGGGATTGATAATTGTTCGTATAGCGTCGCCAAAGTCATACGCAATATAACCAGGCATCACCGTATCGAGATCAATCACACATTGTACCTCATCGTATACATCAAGCAATACATTATTAAATTTAGTATCGTTATGCGTTATACGCAGTGGAATCTCATTTGCATTCCCCATGAGTAATACTTTACGCATACGCTCTTCTCGTATAAATAATTCTTGCAGCAGAGTTGCCACATCATCAACACGGCCTACAGCATCATTTATGATAGCGGTTCTCAGATTTGCTAAGCGGAAATCAATATTATGAAAGTTCGGCAAAATGGCGACCAACCGATTAGGATCAAGGTCAGCGAGGTTTTTCTGAAAAGCACCAAATGCTTGTCCGCCAGAAAAAGCTTGCTTTGTCGTCTCCACGATGTCGTAGCTTTTGGTATCCTTAAGAAGCACAAACATTCGCCAATAACCTCCTTCTTCGTCTTGATAAAACAAGGCACCAGACTTCGTTGGAATTAATGTCAAGCTACGTTTCTCCACCTCTTCTTCCCCCAAATGAGCGAGCTTCTCTTTAAGATGGTTAAGCACATTATTGATGTTGTTCATCAATCCTTCCACATCAGGAAATATCGTATGATTGACCCGCTGTAGCAGATAATCGCGCGCTAAACCGCCCGTCGTTTTAACCCTAAATGTATCATTAATATGTCCGGATCCAAATTGTTCGATAGCGACAATTTCTCCATTGATGTCAAAATAATCAGCTGAAATCAGCCGCTGGTGATCTTTAAATTCAAACATTAGAAACTAACAAAAAAATAACATAAATACGTTTACCGCTCACTAATATCAAAAAATATAATGGAAAACAAAAAGAGAAAACTAAGTCAAACGATTGCATGCAAATAATAACTTCTCAATCCTATAAAATAAGGGGCTACGTCGACAAAAAACAGTGGAAATAAAGGGCTGAAATCGGGTAAAATTAGGCCTTACAAAAAGCATATGTACGAATACCACAAAAAAAATGTATATTTAATGGACAAAAATATAAATGATATATGCTCACAGAGATTATTATAATCCTTGTTTTAATTCTTTTAAATGGAATACTTTCCGCATCTGAAATTGCCATTGTATCGAGCCGCAAAGCACGTTTACAAGTTGCAGCAACGGATAAAAAAAATAAAGCCGCAATTGCGGCACTAAAATTAAAAAACAACCCTAATCTATTCCTATCTACGGTACAAATCGGAATTACCCTTATTGGTATCTTGACAGGTTTCTTTAGTGGTGGTACAATCTCCACCTACTTTGCCGAGTATCTAGCGCAGATAGAGTTCATCGCTCCCTATAGCCAGCAGATAGCAGTAGTTCTTGTCATCTTGGTTATTACCTACTTATCACTTGTTGTCGGTGAGTTAGTGCCAAAACGTATAGGCATGGCTATTCCAGAAACGTATAGCATCTTGATTGCTCCCGTTATGCAGTTCTTAAGTAAGGTTATGCGCCCTTTTGTATGGCTATTAAGCAGTTCAACGGAGGCTTTTGTGAAGCTCTTCAACTTAAATGTCTCAAAAAATATGGTCACAGAAGAGGAAATAAAAGCACTGGTTGATGAAGGGGTTGACAGTGGTGTTATTGAGAACTTCGAGCATGACATTATGGACCGTTTGTTGCTCCTTGGCGACAAAAGAGCACGTAATTTAATGGTACACCGTTCGGATATTGAGTGCCTCGACTTACAAGACACCTTAGCCGAGAATAAAGAAATTATTAGAAAAGCACAGCATACGGAGTTTCCAGTTGTAGACGGCAGTTTTGACCAAGTAAGAGGTATTATACATGTCAAAGCATTCGTTAAGAATTTGATTGATGAGGAACCTATAGAACTCGAAAAGCTTATTGAGCCAATACCTTTCGTCAATGAGAATAGCTATGCGAGTAGTATTCTTGAAGTATTCAAAAACACGAAGTCTCAATTAGCCATCGTGATTGATGAATATGGAATCCCACAGGGTATTGTATCGATAAAAGATATCGTACGCTCGCTATTTGGAGACCTAGATTCAGATCAAGCTTTACAAAATGTGCATCTTACAAAACGCGAAGATGGAAGCTTCTTAGTGGATGGACGTATGCAATTGACGGACTTCTTTAACCACTTCAACATCATTCTTGATGAGGAAGAAGATGAAGAATATACGACCATTTCTACCGTTGGCGGTTTAGTGTTTCTTACCCTAGACCATGTACCATTGGAAGGTGAATTTGTCTTCTTTAAAGGCTACCGCATTGAGGTTATCGACCTTGATGGCCATCGTATAGATAAAGTATTAGTAGAGTCAATAAAAGGACTCAATAGTATTATCTCCGAAAATACCGATTAGGACACATAAAAAAAGAGACTTCTAGAAGTCTCTTTTTTTATGTATGTATCTATCAGCTAAAAACATATAGACTGATTTATTCCAAATTTATACAAGCTTATCCTTCTGTCAAAACTAAAGCACGCTCTTCTTTTTTCACTTTACGCATCTTAATATATAATACTATAGCGGCTAGCACAAAGCAAACAAAGGCAATAATAGCCAAAGCTTTAACGGCATGATAGCTATGCATTTTATCGCCATGCTGGATAAATAATAACCTAAAAATGCGTAAATAATGCGTAGATGGTATACCGTCCGCTATGGCTTGAACCCAAACAGGCATCAAGCTTGAAGGCCAAGTAAAACCACTTAAGATAAAGGCTGGCGTAGCAATAACCATCAACACCTCTGTGGCTTTCAATTGTGAAGGTAATACTGCGCTGACTAAAATCCCTAAGAAACATACGGCCAAAATAAACAGGAATGTACAAAGGGCAAACCACCAGAACTCCGTATACAAAGGCATTTGATAAAACTTACCAAATCCCCAATATAGGAATAGAATACCTACCGACATGAGCATGTACGGTAATATTTTCACCAAAATCAACCCAAACACATTAGGCATACGCTTCACCAAATCTGGGAATGTATTATTTTCAAATTCAGACGAAAACGTTAAGGCTAAAGCCAAAAGCAGCACTTGCTGCAACACCGTAATCAAAACTCCAGGAAGCATGAAGTAAAGGTAGTTTCCTGTACGTATATTCTGCTTCACAATCGTTGTCTTAAACGGCTCATACTGCTGAGTAGCGATATATTCAGGTACGCCACGTTTCATTTGAGACTGAATCTGAATACCTGCTTTCATAGTCATTGCACATACATTAACAGCCATCATCGCTGTATTTGAAGTCAACGTATTTGCACCATCCACAAAGATGGTTAACTCAGGAAGTCGATTTTGCTGAATGCCGCTCGTAAAGCCTTTCGGAATATGAACGACTGTCGTTGCCTCATGGCTTAGCGCGACGTCTTTAGATGAGAACAAGTTGGGTAGCACTGCCGCAATTTTAACGCTTTCATTATCCCCCAACATATCGATAAAGGTCTGGCTCATCGGTCCATTATCCTCATTCACGACGACGATGGGCATGCGCACCACTTTTCCCTTTTGGTATACTTGCCCTATCAATACTCCGTACAAGACGGGAGCCCCTAGAAATAAGACTAAGAGTACCTTGTTCTTAAAGAATAAACTGAATTCACGTTGTAATAAGCCTAAGAATCTCCTCACAGCAATTTATTTTATATGGAGTTTCACCATTGTTTTCGTCAATAATTTACTTGCTTCGACAGCATCTTGTGGCTGCACCTTAACTTCAAAAAGAGCGAGCTGATTGTCAAAATCAGGATAGGCTGTAGCAATATTCGCGTAGGCATTCAATGCTTTAACTGCTACCACCTGCCCTTTGATTGTTTTGTTATCTAAGTAAGGAACCGATAGCTCAACGCTACTACCCTTCTGTACTTTAGCAACCTTATCTTCAGGAATGCTAAATCTAAAATAGGTGGAATTTTCTAAGAAGCCACCGATAATAGGATAACCAGGTAAGGCCAGCTCGCCTACTTTGAGGTTGATAGACTCGATGCTCATGGCTTGTGGCGCCAGCACGTACTTCTCTCGTTCGGCAACCTTAACTTCGGCTACTGCACCTTTAGCACGCTCCTTTTGCCCTAAAGCCATTACCTGCTGCTCATAACGTGCACCACGGCTAGCCTCCTCTAACTCGGCCTGAGCGGCCAAATATTGATTTTTAGCGCCTTGGAATTTAGCATAGGTTTCATCATACTTTTGTTGCGGAATCAAACTATCGCGCAACAGATTGTCTAAGCGCGCAATAGATTTACGTGCAAAATCGTACTGCTCTTTCAAGCCATCGACTTTAGCACGCAACTGCACCAATTGGCCACTCGTAGCCCCTTTCACAGCCATATTATATTGCGCATCGGCAGATTGCAATGCTCCTTCCGCTTGTTCCGCTTTAGCATCTACCTCCGGAATATCCAATAAGGCTAATGTATCTCCTGCTTGCACAAAATCACCCTCAGCGACTAATATTTTATGGATCTTACCGGCCACCTTGGTGACAACGGTGATCTGATCACGCTCAACTTTACCTTCAAACATCACATCTGCCGCAGGCTTCTGTTTACAAGAAACGCCGAACAGTAATAAGGCTAGCAAGTAGCTATTTTTCATCTTATTCATATATGGTTTGTAATAATTTACCGGCACTATGCAAAAGCTCCAACGCAGCAGCACGTTGCTCAATGACGGTGCTATAATATCCTAAATTAACGCGATACCAATCGTTCTCGCTCGCCAAAAAGTCGGTTACCGCGATTAAACCTGCTTGGTACTGTTTGGAGGCCATCACTAAGCTGTTTTCCGCAACTTTTAACTGTTGTTGTCCAACATTTAACTTCTGATTGGCATTTTGGTAGCTCACTTTATTTTTTTCGAGTAGTAAGTTCAATTTTTCTTCCGTATCGCGCAGCTTCACCTGGTTTATCTCTTGATCGAGCTGACGCTGACGAATTTTACTCTTATGCTCTCCGCCACTGAAAATCTCCCATTTGGCGCCAACGCCCACCATCAAATTGGGACGTCCTTGTAAGGAATTGGCCTTCAAGTCGACATTTCCCAGAAGTGGTACAGACTTTAAATTTAAATGGGTATCGAAAATATTCAAATAACTCGCCGAACCAAAAGCGAAAAACATAGGCAAAGCGCCTCCCTTTTCCTTCTTATATAAGAAATCGTAAGCCTTCCCTGAAGCCGTCAACGCTTGTAATTCGGAGCGCTGTTGTGCATCCAGAGGCATTTCAGCTATGGGCATGGCGTCAAGCTGATATTGAATATGCAGAATTTCTTCTTCCGAAAGGCCAGTTTCCTGACGTAGCTTTTTCACCAATAGGTTGCGAGCCCCCGCTAGCTCCACTTTCTTACTTTCCAGCTCTAAAAGAGCTAATTTTAACTTATCACGGTCATACGGAATTGCTAAGCCATTGGCGATAGCTTGGTTAACTTTAACCTGCTCCTTCTTTAATCGTTTTTCTGAATCGACAATCAGCTTATCGACTTCATGCAGTAGCATCACTTGATCAAAAGTCGTCAATATATCTTTAGCCATCGTTTCCCGACTAGCCTGCACAAGATATGTCTGTGCCTCCGCTTTTGCGGCAATAGCTTTTTCACCATTCGGAATCTGCGTACCAGAAAATAAAATTTGCTTGACAGAAACACCAGCGTAGGCTGCCTGCGTACGTGTGGAAAAATTTGAAGCCCCTTCAAACAAGCCAAGACCAGTGCCTGGGATAGTCCAGGTAGGTAAGTCCAAGCTACCATTACTATACAAAAAGCCATACAAGCCTGTAGCCTCTACATGAGGGAGTTTCTTTCCTTTTACCTCCGCAGCTTCCATTTCTGTTTTATCCAACTCCAAAGACTTTATTTGAAGCTCTTTACTGTTTTGAAATGATTTTTGAATGGCTTCTTTTACTTGCGAATCTATTCCTTGCTGTGCCAAGGCTACTTGAGCCCCGCCCCCAACAGAAAGCAAGTACAAAAACCAAATCCAAGATTTTCTCATCGTTTATTGTTTTATAAGTAACAACGGTCAATCAACTATAGTTTTACTTTTTAGCTATCCTATAAAAATAAAAACTATACGTTAAAAACAAATATAGGAAAATCAAAAGGCTAAAACAGGATAAATGCCGTGTAAATAGCCATTTTACTACAAAAAAGTAACTATAGAAAGAAAACATAGCCATTCTTAAAATAAATCATTATCTTAAATTAAATAATTGTTATGAAAGCACTTGTCATCGGCGCTACTGGAGCTACGGGTAAGCCTTTAGTCCAGGCCCTACTACTTGACCCGACGGTAACGGAGGTTCATATTTTCATTCGTAAAGATGCCTTTCTATCGCACCCCAAACTGGTGCGGCATATGGTTGACTTTGATAATATGCAGAGCTGGCAAGATCTCATACAAGGAGACGTAGTTTTTTCCTGCCTAGGCACCACTATTAAGGCGGCAAAAACAAAGACCAATCAATGGAAAATAGATTATCAATATCAATATGACTTTGCACGTTATGCTAGGCAAAATGGTAGCCGTACCCTTGCCTTGGTGTCTGCCGTAGGCGCATCGGCTAAAAGCCCCTTCTTTTACACAAAAATGAAAGGACAGCTGGAAGAGTCTATTATCGCTTTAAATTATAAAACATGTATCATCTTTCAGCCCGGGATTTTACTTCGTAAGGACTCAGACCGTGTGATGGAAAAACTATCGGGACACCTGTTGCGATTTTTCAATACACTAGGCCTTTTCAAAAAATATAAACCTTTAGCTACGGAAGATTTAGCCTTAGCTATGCTTCATGCGGCAAAGCAGGCGACACCAGGCTTACATTATTACACTTTACACGAAATTAAGCAACCTTAACAAGGCTAATGCCAAGTATCTTCAATCGTTAAATAATGATAAATAGGCTTTTTTATGCCTTAAATCAACTTTTACTATCATTTTTAATAATTAACTTAGCATAAAATTCAAAAAATAGATTCATAAAAGATGAGTAAGCAAAAGCTATACAAAATTAACGCTCCACTCCTTATTATTGCTTTGATAGCACTGCAAAGCTTTGCAACCGTAAATCTTTGCAAAGCACAGAAAGATTATAGTAAAGATGGTTATATCGTCTTTATGCAAGGAGACACTCTACGTGGCAAAATACTAAGTGTAAAGAAAAATCAGGTGGCCATAGACGATGGCAAACAAGTACAAGAATTTTTGTCAGATCAGGTATATCGCGTTAATAACCTTAAAAAAGGAAAAATGTATGCGCCTACTTTCTTGGCTAAAAGCAGTGAGCCTACTGGCGGCGCTAGACCTGGTTTCTACCGTGTTAAAACAGAGAAATTAAAGGCTCCAACCTTTGCTGAATTAGTTGTAGATGGCGAAATAGCCGTTTATTATTTCGCTAACACCAATTTCTCTTTGGGTGGTGGTGCATCCATCTACGGCGGTAGTTTTGGCGGCGGTATCATCCCTTCCCTAGCGATTGGTGTGGCTAAAAGCAAATTTTGGCTCGCTATCAAGAAGAGTACCGATGAAATCATCGTCTTGAAAAGCTCTAACGACGGTCTTTTCTTTAGCGATAAAGACAAAGCACTTAACTTAATTGACCTCATGGAAGAGACACCCACGCTACAAGATGCATTAGCTAATGAACGCAAAGTAAACTACAATATTTTCATTAATTATATCAAGCAGTATAACGAATTGGTGCCTTCACCAAACAAGGATGAACGATTGATTTTTTAGTCAAAATAATGAATAAACAAAAAAAGGAGGTTCAAATGAACCTCCTTTTTTATGTAAAATTGATTAATTATTTATTAGGTCTAATACTTACAAAGACAGACTGAATCTTTTTGCCATCTTCATCTGACCAAATTACGACATCGTCATTCTGAAACGTAAAGCCCTTCGCCCCTACACGTCCCCAATCTGAAATTTGAGAATTAACAATAGCCTCAATTCGCTTCTTGCTAAAAATTCCTTTAAAATTCTTCTTGAAGGAAGCCTTATTAGTTATTTTAATAGGCTTATTATTTACAAGTATTGTATTGAAGTCATAGCGAATTAAAGACGCTACTTTATCAGCATCATTAGCTTTAAGACCTTTAATTAGCGTTTGTATAGTCTTCTTATCCTGCTTGGTTAAATCTTGCTGTGCATAGGATAAGCCCGTGGCAATACATAATAAAAAAAGAACAATAAACTTTTTCATAAAAACATTTTAAGTTATAAAACAATAGCTACTTTACCTTTTTGACTTTTTTAAAAGTAATTCTAGATTCATAGCTGTCATTACCATCCTTTGTGGTGCTACTAAAGTACAAAAACTTTTTATCAGCATCGATCTTAAAGTTCCATGATGTAGGCTCTAGCTCAATGCCATATTCATCTTCACTGCTTTTAATTTTTCTAAGATGCATAGGTTCCATAGTGAAGATTATTTTATCACCCTTAATCACATATGTATGAGGGTGTTTCACATCACTATAGCCTGTCGTAATATAACACACCTTATCCGAAACAAAATTATAAAGACGCTCTCCTTCATAGTTATATTCCTCTACGTTTTTTTTGCCGTTAATCACGTTAGATTCACGAATTCTGCTTGTTTCCCATTTCCCTAGCAAAGCATTCGTTGCTGTTTGAGCTTGACAGGATAGACCAAAAACGAGGCATACCAGAACTGTTAATAGTTGTTTCATATTTTTTATTTGTTTCTTTCGTATAATTCCACGTAATAGTAATCGCCGTCCCCAGGTCTTAGTAATTCCATCTTATCCCCCGTAGCATCGAGTTTTACGCGTGCATCATAGCGGTAATCTTCCTCATCCTCTTTGTAGAAAATAAGGCGTTTACCAATAATGATATATTTCATTTCAGTAGATAAAGAATCAAACTCTCCATTTTCCGAATAATGAGAACAGTTATTTTCATCGTCAAATTTATAAGTTTCCCACTCATCCTTTGTTGAGGCAACGAGCTCTCCCTTTTTTACACCATTTGCATGGTAATATTGAATACCTACGCTACGCCATTCACCCAAAATTCCCTTGTCGATACCTTTTGCATGTGTAAAAAACACCGTAAACAACAGGAAAAAACTTACTACTACTTGTTTCATTTTTTATATTTACTGATTCTGTTTATTGAAATAGCTTGTCAACTATCTTTTTTAAATTGTTGTCGGCCTTCAACTCATACATTTTGGATGCCTCTACTGATAGGTCCTCCATACGTGGACAGTACTCCATATCAAAAAGAAGTAGTAAGGTATCGTTAGCAGTCAAAGCATATACAGGCTCAAATGGGCACCGCTTAACGACATCATCTTGCTCTTTAGCCTTTTCTAATGCATCTCTTAGCATTTTAACATCCGAATCCTGAAGCGCTCTAGTCTTCATAACTTTATAACCACCGACTAGGGTACTATCTGATACGCCATCGGTCGATTCGACTTTATCACCAAGGTAATGTAAATGATAACTATTCGTTGTAACAGGGCGTTTTACGCCTGTGCAGGAAGAACCTATACAAATCGATAAAACAAATGCAAACAATACTTTCATTGTGTTTAATTTAAAATTTTCAAAACGTCACCAAATACAATATTCTTATTATCAGTTTTTGAACAAAAAAAAGGATAAACTGTTGTATGTATTTATGTTATTTAACTCAACCTTATTCATCAGCAATAGCTATTTCAGCTTAGTTGTATGTCACATTACCACCGTAAAATCCATTTTGCCCCTTCGTTCCCGTTTTGTTAACGATATTTCTTGTTCTATAAAGAGCATCTTGATAGCTCCTCGTTAGTACAGCATCCCAGGTTATAGCTAAACTACTTTGGTTGACTACTGTGGCATTCATCGCACCAACAAATGCCTCCGTAAAAACACCATTATTCCCCATCGAATAGGAATACTCATCATATTTAGAAGAGGTCGATATAAGTTTACCCTTTGCATTAATTAGCAGCTTAGCAACACGTGCGGGGTCATATTGTGGAGCCGCAGATCGTGTGAATGCCTGTGCTGCAACAGGTGAAGTTGCTCGCGACACACTATTACATAAATCCCCTATAACGATCGAAAGCCTAGGCTTATGACTATCCGCTAAACTGCTAAGATCTTCTAATCGATAGGAGCTTTTAATTAAGGCTGCCGTCGGAAATTTGCTGTTACTATTCAGCGGATTGGTGCCGTGACCAGAGTAATAAACGATAACAACGTCATTAGCTCCTACCGACAAAGATTTAACGGTATTCTGAACTTCAAGAGCCGTAAGCTTATCCCCGGAGATCTCCTTAATGTTAAACCTAATATTTTTATTTACACCCATGGTGTTTTGAAACAAAGATCTCATATTGTTCAAATCATTTTTCACAGACGCTCCAATACTTATATCTTTAGTATCTCCTAGAAGCACAAGATGTACTGTAACAGGGCCGCTAGGTTGAGTATTTATATTCGACGTAGGCGTGTTGTTTATTGCTGGCGTTGTCGCCGGTGCAGTAGCACTCACACTGGTTGAAGGTTTTGAAAACAATTTGAAATAAGCCTCATCTTTCAAAAAATAGGCCGCCGGATTGATACTATTTTGTGCATCGGCCAAGCGCGAATAGGTATACACATTCACATCCGGAAGATTAGCCATATACTTACGCTTATCAATCTTGGTAGCTAGTGCCACATACGACCTACCAGAAGCCTTTGCTTTTACGGGGTCATAATCATCTTGATAAACTTTGAACGACGGAAAACGACCTGTCTTGTTCCCATCTTTGGAATAGATGACTTTTGCCATACTAATATCCAACACTAGAGACTTCGGTGCATAAGGGGGACGGACTTTTAGTTTAGCTTTTGCATCAGCCAACTTAAGGACACCATTTTGCATTGAGTTTATCCGCACAACAACATTATCACTATCGATAAGATAAGCGAACCCAAAATAACTGATATTTTCTTCCGTCCAGCTAAACTTCATATACTGTTGTGCTGAACTAATCTTACACATCAATAGTGAAAGAAAGACGAAAATCGCGATTCTGTATTTATACATTACTCTTTTGTTTTTTTATACCGACTTACTATTAACAAAACAACCTTACCAAATTTCTTAACCCATCAACAAGTAGCAACAAGCCCATCCTTTTTCACAAGGATAACGACAGGCAAAACCTAGGCATAATGAATAGAAATAAAGGATTACAATTGTTAAGCAAAACTAGCAGATTTCATACTATAAAAGACTTTATTACGAGTAGTTGTATACCCATAATAGAGTAGTATAAATGCCTACCCGCGGGTAGGGAAAAGGGACAACAAAACCTAATTCACTCAGGTATAGTTAATTAAAAAAAACAAGACACAAAGCCCGCTCAGTTATCAAAATACCTTAATGCGGGAAGGACAATATAATCTCTATAGGAATTAACCATGCCTTCTGAGACAAATTGCTTTAGCTTTCGCAAGCTTATAAGCTTGCTTTCCTCAACAGCAGCTATCACTCCGCTGATAGCTGTAGCTTATTTAAGTTATTATAAAAGCCCACATATATAGTGGACATTTACAGCACACACATACATCAACCTAAGACTTATGAGAAATTTTTCAGTAACCTTATTAAGCGTAATAATCATGCTCTTCACAACGACTGCCCATGCACAACAAACAGACTTCAGCGCAAATAGATTAGCGAGAATTGATAGTCTAATTCAAAAACATATTAAAGCACAGCATATCCCTGGCGCCACTGTTCTCCTTATAAAAAAAGGTAAAATAGTATACAATAAAGCTTTCGGCTATGCCGATATCGAAGCGAAAAAAGCTATGCAAACGGATCATATTTTTAGAATTGCATCCCAATCAAAAGCCATCACAAGCCTTGCCGTTATGATGCTCTGGGAGCAATGTAAATTTTTATTAGACGATCCCGTTTCTATGTATATCCCTGCTTTTAAAAATCCGAAAGTACTGGATCATTACAATACTAATGATGGGACCTACACAACCAAGGATGCGACGCGAGAAATTACCGTGCGCGACCTATTAAGGCATACATCAGGCATAGCCTATTCAGCTTTGTTTAGCGACCCAACGATGTGGCATATCTACGAGAAGGCTGACATCCCCTCTGGAATTGGCACTTCGAAATCTACGATTAAAGAAAAAATGGAGCTGTTAGCGACAATGCCCTTGCAACACCATCCTGGCGAACAATTCACTTACGGATTAAACATCGATTTATTAGGCTATTTGATAGAGATATGGAGTGGAAGTCCGTTAGATGTATTCTTACAAGAAAATGTCTTAACGCCACTGGCCATGCATGATACTCATTTCTATATCCCGGAGAAAAAACAACCGCGACTCGTTGGCCTCTATGAGATAAATGCGGCCGATAAACTGGTTAAGGTAGACCACCCTATTTACGAAGGCGTAGATGCTAACTTTCCTAAAATAAAAGGAACCTATCACGCAGGAGGGGCCGGATTGAGCGCCACGACCGCAGATATGGCAAATTTCTACTCCCTATTTCTCAACAATGGGATCTTTAATGGAAAGAGACTACTTGCAGGAAAGACCGTTGAATTGATGCTCAGAAACCAATTGGGCGATCAAGTTACGATAGCGCCCAATCCGCCATTAGCAGAGAATCTACAGTTTTCGTTAGCGGGTTTCTCGGTGGTTACCCCGAAAAATGCCTACCTATCACCACAAAGCATAGGCTCCTTTGGTTGGGGTGGAGCGTTCAATACCCACGGCTGGGCTGATCCACAAGAGGGTGTCATCGCATTGTTATTCACGCAAGAATACCTATCTCCGTGGTTCACCATTGGTGAAGAATTTCAAACCGCAGTTTATCAAGCACTCGATGATTTGTAAATCGACAGCTAATGAAAACCCTTTTCTAGCTAAATAATCTTATTTTTGTGCTACAAAAAGCAAAACTATGGCATATGAAATTCCAGCGCCTGCCGATACCGCAGGTGGAGCATTCGAACGTTTAGTAGGCATTATAGACACCCTTCGGGTAGCATGTCCCTGGGACATGAAGCAAACCATGGAGTCCCTTCGTCTATTGAGTATTGAGGAGCTTTATGAGCTTACAGATGCTATCCTAGATAAGGACTACCAGGAAGTGAAGAAAGAATTGGGCGATGTAATGGTGCATTTGGTATTTTATGCGAAGATAGCAACCGAAGAAAAGCAATTCACTCTTGTAGAAAGCCTAAATGCTGTTTGTGAGAAATTAATCAGCAGACACCCACATATCTATGGCGATACCCAAGCGGAAACCGAAGAAATTGTAAAAAGCAACTGGGAACAGCTGAAACTTAAAGAAGGTAACCGCTCTGTACTGTCGGGCGTACCCAAAGGATTACCTGCCCTAGTAAAAGCATACCGTATTCAAGACAAAGTGCGTGGTGTAGGTTTCGACTGGGAAGATAAAGCAGAAGTGTGGGCCAAGGTAGAAGAAGAGCTGGACGAGTTTAAGCAAGAATTCAATATCAGCGAAGCTGAGAAGATAGATATGGATAAAGCAGAGGCTGAATTTGGTGACTTGCTATTCTCTTTGATAAACTATGGGCGTCACTTAGGTATCAACCCAGAAAATGCATTAGAACGCACCAATAAAAAGTTTATTTTCCGCTTCAATCATCTAGAGAAAAGAGCTGCCGAAGCGGGTAAGCAACTTAAAGATATGACACTTGCAGAAATGGATGTATATTGGAATGAAGCGAAGAAGCTATAAGCCCTTCGCTCCTATTTCAGTTATAAAGCCTTTAATCACGGCTCATCGCAGTCGCTATCTATTTTAGAAAAGAGCTGCATAAATTTCTTGAATTGCGTTCCATCATAATCGATATGGTGGACCAATTCATTCGCATTATTCCACCATCCATATACGAGTACTTCCTTAAAAGCAAGATCCTGCTTATTTGCCTGACGGATATTATTTTGATATTCGCGCCATAGGTTCTCTGGCTTGGCATTGTTTTTCATCTTCTCCTTCACCAACGTCTCGTACGCCGTCATTAAAGCATCTCCTCCTTTATTTAATGCCACAGCATACATATGCGCCTTTGTTCCCGGCTTTACCGCTGTTACCAGCTTCTCGGGCGACGTTCTTGCCGTCTTCTCGACCTGCTTCAACGCGTATGTTTCCTCTAAATAGCGCACCGTAGCAGCTTGCAATTCCTTAAAATAAGGCGTAGGCACCGGCTGCAGCGCTTTAATTTCCTGAATAGCGGCTGTGTAACGAGCACGCACCTCCGCTAAGGTGCCGTCGTCAGGCACATAGTGCGAATCACTAAAAAGAGCATAGGTATCAAGCAGTTGCTTCTTTGTATATTTTTTGCTATCGTAGTAACCTTTATAGCTACATAACGCATCCTCAAATTCCAAGACCTTTGTTTGTGCCTGCGTCGGCCCTACCAAGGCCAATAGTAAGCACAGGCTTCCAAAAACTAACTTTAACTTCATACGGTAAAAATACAAAACTAATGCCAGAAGCCTCAAAAATTCACAATTTAATCCTTAGCTTTGCCTTATGAAAGAAACTGTGGTAAGCGGTATTCGGAGTACCGGAAAATTACATTTAGGAAACTACTACGGAGCATTGGGAAATTTTGTTAAAATGCAAGATGAGTACAACTGCTTCTTTTTTATAGCGGATTTACACTCTTTAACAACACACCCGACACCGGGAGACTTAAGTCGCACGGTAAAGCAGGTGGTGATTGAATATTTAGCAGCTGGTATCGACCCAGAGAAATCGACCATTTACGTGCAGTCGGATGTGCCAGAGGTAACGGAGTTATACCTATACATGAATATGAACGCCTACTTAGGCGAGTTGGAACGTGCTACAGCCTTTAAGGATAAAGTACGTGATAACCCTGACAATGTGAATTCAGGATTATTAACCTACCCTGTATTGATGGCTTCTGATATTCTTTTACACCACGCTACGAAAGTGCCTGTTGGTAAAGATCAAGAGCAACACCTAGAAATGACCCGCACATTCGGGAACCGTTTCAACCGTTTGTACAATGTAGATTATTTTAAAGAGGCCTTTGCCTTCTCTTACAGCGACAAATTGGTGAAAATCCCGGGATTGGATGGTAATGGTAAAATGGGTAAATCTAATGGCGATGCAAGCTGTGTATACCTAACCGATTCGGCCGATGTGATTCGTAAAAAGGTAATGCGTGCGGTATCTGACTCAGGTCCTACCGAGCTTAACCAACCGAAGCCAGAAGCTATTCAAAACCTTTTCGACTTAATGCGTGTCGTTTCTACAGCAGACACCTTAGCGCATTTCGAAGATCTATATGCGAATTGTAACATCCGCTACGGAGACTTCAAAAAACAATTGGCTGAGGATATGGTTTTAGCTACAGAGCCGGTACGTTCCCGCATTGAGGATATCACCAATGATGAAGAATACATCAAAAAGGTTATTCAAATGGGTGCTGAGAAAGCTAGTGAAAGTGCGCGCAAAACCGTACGCGAGGTACGTGAAATTATAGGAATTAAAAAGCTTTATTAAGCAAATTGGCATCCCTTTGAAAAGGATATGCCCTAGAGATAAAACTGATTATTGTATATTTATTTTTTGAATAAAGCATATGCACATAGCCATCGTTGGTAATATAGGCGCCGGAAAAACAACGTTAACAGAGATGTTAGCGCGCCACTTAAATTTTGAGCCTCAATATGAAGCGGTTGATAACAACCCTTACTTAGAGGACTTTTATAGTGACATGAAAAGATGGGCATTCAACTTGCAGATTTTCTTCTTGAATAGCCGCTTTAAACATATCGTTGACTTGCAACAGCAAGGTATCAACATGATTCAAGATCGTACTATCTATGAAGATGCCTACATCTTCGCTGAAAACTTGTACGACATGGGCTTGATGAGTGCGCGTGATTTTGAAAATTATAGCAATGTATTTCAAACCATCATCAACTACATCAAACCACCAGATTTATTAATCTACCTGAAAGCGTCAGTGCCTACATTGGTTAACAATATTCAGAAGCGAGGTCGCGATTATGAGTCGGCCATCCGCCTAGATTACTTATCCAAGTTGAACGATAAGTATGACAAATGGATCGGCAATTACAAGGAAGGTAAGCTTTTAGTCCTTGATAAAGACAACCTAGATTTCACCAACAATCCGGAAGATTTAGGAAAAATCATACAAAAAATAGAAGCCGAGATGTTCGGTTTATTTTAAAACAAGAAAAGCGAATGTATCCCATTCGCTTTTTTCATGATTATTGTTCATTTTATTTGGTTTAACTCTGTACATTTGTTTCAAAATTCAAAGCCATGAGAAGTTCTTTACGTTGGGGATCTTTCCTTGTCGCGGCCTTGCTCCTTACCTCCTGTAAGACGCAGCTACAGCCCACAGTAAGCAAGGATCGTTTCTACGAAATCGACGCCAGCTACCGTACCGATAGCGCCATTGTCAACTACTATTTACCCTATAAGCATCAACTGGAAGCAGAAATGAACCGGATTATTGGTTTTTCTGACTTGCACCTCACGAAAACTCGTGATGCAGAAAGCTTAGCCGGTAATTTCTTTTCGGATGCCCTACTTTGGAAGGGTAAACAACTAGACCCGGAGGTACAAATTAGTTTTGGTACCAAAGGTGGTATCCGTAACGACCTCAAAGCAGGCGACATCACCATAGGTAATATCTTCGAGATTATGCCTTTTGAAAATGCCGTAACGATTCTTAGCCTTAGCGGAACAGATATCCTGCGCTGGGCAGATTATATGGCACAGAGTGGCGGACAGCCATGCAGCGGCGTTACCTTAGTTATCGAAAACAAGAAAGTAAAAGAATTCTTGGTTCAAGGCAAACCGGTAGACCCGAAAGCGACTTATAAATTAGTAACCTACGATTACCTCGCTAATGGAGGTGATTATGTAGATTGTTTCGACAAGGTAGTAAACCGTGTGGATTATCCGCAACGCGTGCGCGAGTCCCTTATTGACTATGTAGAAACACAAACAAAACAAGGTAAACACATTCAAGCGAAATTAGATGGAAGAGTTCGTATTGTTGAATAGAAGAGGATTTCTAAAGAAAACCATGTTGCTAGGTGCAGCATCGGCAGCAAGCAGTTTACCTTTATGGGCGCAAGCCGGTAAACAAGAAACACGCTTGACCATTTTACATACCAATGACGTGCACAGCCGCATAGAGCCTTTCCCAATGGATGGTTCCAAATATGCTGGACTTGGTGGCGTAGCGCGCCGCAGTGCCCTAATACAGCAGGTACGCAGTGAAGAGAAAAATGTTTTGCTTCTCGATAGTGGCGATATGTTTCAAGGAACACCATACTTTAACCTATTTGGTGGTAAAGTAGAGCTAGAGCTAATGTCCAAATTGGGCTATGAAGCAGGTACTTTTGGAAACCACGAGTTTGACAATGGTATCGCAGGTCTTGTTAAATATCTGGACAAAGCAAACTTCCCGTTCTTAACAGCCAACTACGCATTCAAAGGAACGCTCCTAGAAGGTAGAACGCAAGACTATACCATTATCAATAAAAATGGACTACGCATCGGTATTACTGGTGTCGGTGTCGATATTGAAGGTTTGGTAGACCCAACAAACTACGTAGGTATGAAATACCTAGACCCAATTCCGGTGGTCAACCGTATTGCTAAAATGCTTAAGGAAGAGAAGAAATGTGACTTGGTCATCTGTCTATCTCACTTAGGCTATGACTATAAGGATGAGCCTAATAAGGTGTCTGACCTAAAGTTAGCCGCTGGTACACGCCACCTCGACTTAATTTTAGGTGGACATACCCATACCTTCTTAGACAAGCCAACGGTGGTTAAAAACCTCGATGGACAAGAGGTATATGTAAACCAAGTAGGTTTTGCAGGCATTCGCTTGGGCCGACTAGATATCGTGTTCAACAAGAAAACAGGCAAGAAACAAGTGATGGCGAGCCAATATACGGTAGACCAACGCTTTGACAAAACAGTAAACGCATAAATAGCACATATTTTTAAGCATAGCCCCATTTGAAAAAAATCGTCCAACTCTATATTAATTCCTATAAAGGACTATCCAAAGAAGCCTGGCTCTTAGCTTTGGTGATGCTCATTAACCGTACAGGTTCGATGGTTATCCCGTTCCTAAGTATGTACATGGCTTCAGAGCTGCAGTTCAGTAAGACGCAGGTGGGTTTGGTTCTAGGATGCTTTGGACTCGGGTCCGTCTGCGGATCCTGGCTTGGTGGCTGGCTTACCGACAAGTTGGGCAACTTTAAAGTACAAGCCGTCAGCCTCGTGTTGACGGTTCCTTTATTTTTAGTGCTGCCTCACTTCCGCACCTTCGAAGGATTGGCGGTTATGATTTTCGTTCTTACGCTGATTGCCGACACCTTCCGTCCGGCCAACTCTGTAGCTGTAGCACGCTATGCGAAACCCGAAAATCTAACTAAAGCATACTCCTTAAACCGTATGGCTGTAAACCTAGGCTTCTCCATCGGTCCTGCTTTAGGTGGTTTCTTAGCAGCTATTTCTTACGACTGGATTTTCTATGGTAATGCCATCGCAGCCTTTGCTGCGGCCATTGTATTCGTCTATTTCTTCAAAAATAGAATACCACGAAACAAACTAAAAACACGTCAATCAACGGATGTCATCGCCGATGCTAAGCCCGATCGTAATGCCTACCTCGATCTGCCGTTTATCATCTTTAATATCTTCTGTTGCCTCTTCTCGATGGCTTTTTTCCAGCTTTTGAGTACCCTTCCTTTGTTCTACAAAGAGAGTCAAGGAATGAGTGAGGCGGCTATTGGTTTACTATTAGGATTCAGCGGTTTCTGTATCGTTGTCTTCGAAATGATACTCGTGCACGGTGTCGAGAAAAGATTCACTCCGCGTCAAGTGATGATTTACGGAACAGCCATAGCTGGTGTTGCCTACTTTATGCTTACGGGCTCCTATGGCATACCCTGGCTCTACCTATCCATGTTTATCTTAAGCATTGGTGAGATGTTGACGCTACCGTTTACGGCGACAATCTCTGCCTCCCGTGCAAGCCTCAATACGCAAGGTGCTTATATGGGTTTTAACTCCCTAGCCTTTGCTGCGGCCAATATCTTCTCTCCCTACTTAGGTACTTACGTAGCCGAGCATCATGGCTACCAGATACTCTGGTTTGGTACAGCCACTGTATTGTTCTTAACGAGTATTGGATTCTCGTGGATATTAAAGAAATTATAACGTATACATCATTTTTCCGCTTCGCGGGATGCCTAAAGGCTCATAAAAAAGGCATAAATCAGTTTTGATTTATGCCTTTTTCGTTTGGTAAAAGTCTTATCTATCCCTGTTGTATACCATCACGTGCGTACGGAACACGCGTCGCAATAGATCTTCCCAAGGTCACTTCATCTACATATTCCAATTCGCCACCAAAAGCAATACCACGAGCAATGGTCGATATCTCTATAGAAAACTCTTTAAGCTTCCGATAGAGGTAGAAAATGGTCGTATCTCCCTCCATCGTAGCACTCAGGGCTAAGATCACTTCTTTAACCTCTGTATTACGCAGGCGATCTACTAAAGCTTCGATTTTTAAATCGGCAGGACCAACGCCATCCATAGGCGAAATAAGTCCACCCAACACATGGTATACCCCTTGGTACTGATTTGTATTCTCAATAGCCATCACATCGCGTGTATCTTCCACCACACATATCGTATGCTGATCACGCTTGGCACTGGCACAAATCTCGCAACATTCCTGATCAGAAATATTAAAACAAAATTTACAGTATTTAATCTGCTCTTTCAGTTGGGTCAGTGCTCCCGTAAAGCGATTCACTTCCGCATCCGGCTGTTTAAGCAAATGAAGCACTAAGCGTAGGGCAGTTTTCTTTCCTACCCCGGGCAATCGACCAAATTCATCTACTGCCTGTTCTAATAGTCGTGAAGAGAAGTTCATAGCTGCAAAATTACAAAGTAAAGCCTATTATTTTTAATAATGAAAAGATAATATTTTGTAAAAAGATAAACCACCCGCCGTGAACACTGGAGAAGGAGAATCTATAGCCTACTGATTTTCTGCGTACAAGAAGAAAATCACGGATTTCCTGTAGCCATATCATAATCATGAAAGTCTAAAAAATAGCCCTATCAAATGGCATTAGGAGGTAAAAAAAAGACCTCAAGAGTTGAAAATCCGCCTAAAATGTATATCTTGCTTACCCTCCTATTTAAAACGGCTCTACAAATATTGTGGAGAGAGAAAAATAAAGAGGAAGTAAACACTTAATTTATACTATGGCTAAAGAGGATAAAATCAGAAATTCATTTGCCAATAAAACTTGGCAAGAAATAAAAGTAAAAGACTCTTGGCAGATCTTTAAGATCATGTCTGAGTTTGTTGATGGGTTCGAGAAATTGGCGAAAATAGGTCCCTGTGTATCTATCTTCGGGTCTGCTCGTACCCCTTCAGATCATAAATATTATACACTTACCGTAGAAATAGCCCGTCTATTGGCGGAAAAAGGATATGGTGTCATCTCCGGTGGTGGTCCTGGTATCATGGAAGCCGCTAATAAAGGTGCATATGAAGCTGGTGGTAAGTCTGTAGGCTTAAACATTGAGCTTCCTTTTGAGCAGTTTCACAATCGCTACATCGACCGTGATAAACTACTCGAATTCAACTACTTCTTCGTAAGAAAAGTAATGTTCATGAAATATTCGCAAGGATATATCGTGATGCCGGGTGGATTTGGCACGATGGACGAAATGTTTGAAGCGATTACGCTTATCCAAACGGGTAAAATTGCGCGCTTCCCAATTGTCTTAGTTGGTACTGAATACTGGAAAGGTCTATTAGACTGGGTACAAAACACGATGCTTGACCATGCGTATATCGCTGAAGAAGACTTAAAACTCTTCCGTTTGGTTGATACGGCTGAAGAAGCTACTGAACATATCTTTAGATTCTACGATAAGTATCTATTGAAACCGAACTTTTAATAACACAAAGGCTACCTCATCAGGTAGCCTTTTTTTGTATCTACATCCCTCCCAAATCGTTATACTGATCCTTCGACAAGCTCAGGATGACATGCTGAAGCATCGTTTTGGAAATATACCGTGAAATCACTGTTTATACGACCCCGCTGGGGTCGGTTTTGTAAACCATCTATTTTCTATAAAGATGTTACCCCTCTGGGGTAATGATTTACATGTGTTGATTGTTATTTAGGTAAGGCTTTTTAAGCTATTCAATCCAGAGGATTGACATATTTATAGCCAAATCAAACCGAAAAACGACGACCCCGGCGGGGTCGAATATTATTATCGTCCTCGTTTGCAACAAGGATGCTTGTGGATAGCGTTTACAACGCTGATTAAAGTCTTTTTGTTAAGGGAGTGCGTGTCCTTAGCCAGGACTTGGCTTCAAACTTTTCCTTGATGAAAAGTTTTGCAAAAATCAAGGCTGGCATAGGCTGCTATCTTCTCTTGAAAATTCCGGAACAAAACTAAACTCGCTACGCTCAGACAGAGTTTTCTTCTTGCTGAATTTACTACGCTACGATTTACGCAGCAAATGCCTAGGCCTTCTTCTTAGCAAAGCAAATCTTTTTGTTGTGTAGCTACCTATCCAAACTGTCATGCTGAGCCTGTCGAAGCATCATTATGAAAGTTTGATCTGCACTATTATCGTCCTCGTTTGCAACGAGGATGCTTGTGGATAGCGTTTACAACGCTAATTGGAGTCTTTTTGTTAAGGGAGCTCGTGTCCTTAGCCAGGACTTGGCTTCAAACTTTTTCTTGATAAAAAGTTTGGCAAAAATCAAGGCTGGCATAGGCTGCTATCTTCTCTTGAAAATTCCGGAACAAAACTAACTCGCTGCGCTCAGACAGAGTTTTCTTCTTGCGGAATTTACTACGCTACGATTTACGCAGCAAATGCCTAGGCCTTCTTCTTAGCAAAGCAAATCTTTTTGTTGTGTAGCTACCTATCCAAACTGTCATGCTGAGCCTGTCGAAGCATCATTATGAAAGTTTGATCTGCACTATTATCGTGTTTGTACGCGGCTGCTGGGTCGGTTTTATAAATTATCTTTTTTCTATAAAGATGTTACCCCTCTGGGGTAATGATTTAAATGTGTTGATTGTTATTTAGGTAAGGCTTTTTAAGGAATTCAATCCGGAGGATTGACATATGTATAGCCTAGCAAAATCGAAAAAAAGACGCCCCCGATGGGGTCGA
>NZ_JBBGZT010000022.1:2669-4243 GCF_037572665.1 Sphingobacterium sp. MYb382 | reverse complement strand
CAAACTGTCATGCTGAGCCTGTCGAAGCATCATTATGAAAGTTTGATCTGCACTATTATCGTCCTCGTTTGCAACGAGGATGCTTGTGGATAGCGTTTACAACGCTAATTGGAGTCTTTTTGTTAAGGGAGCTCGTGTCCTTAGCCAGGACTTGGCTTCAAACTTTTTCTTGATAAAAAGTTTGGCAAAAATCAAGGCTGGCATAGGCTGCTATCTTCTCTTGAAAATTCCGGAACAAAACTAACTCGCTGCGCTCAGACAGAGTTTTCTTCTTGCTGAATTTACTACGCTACGATTTACGCAGCAAATGCCTAGGCCTTCTTCTTAGCAAAGCAAATCTTTTTGTTGTGTAGCTACCTATCCAAACTGTCATGCTGAGCCTGTCGAAGCATCATTATGAAAGTTTGATCTGCACTATTATCGTCCTCGTTTGCAACGAGGATGCTTGTGGATAGCGTTTACAACGCTAATTGGAGTCTTTTTGTTAAGGGAGCTCGTGTCCTTAGCCAGGACTTGGCTTCAAACTTTTTCTTGATAAAAAGTTTGGCAAAAATCAAGGCTGGCATAGGCTGCTATCTTCTCTTGAAAATTCCGGAACAAAACTAACTCGCTGCGCTCAGACAGAGTTTTGTTCTTGCGAAATTTACTACGCTACGATTTACGCAGCAAATGCCTAGGCCTTCTTCTTAGCAAAGCAAATCTTTTTGTTTTGCAGCTACCTATCCAAACTGTCATGCTGAGCCTGTCGAAGCATCATTATAAAAGTTTGATCTGCACTATTATCGTCCTCGTTTGCAACGAGGATGCTTGTGTATAGCGTTTGCAACGCTAATTGGAGTCTTATTGTTAAGGCAGCGCGTGTCCTTAGCCAGGACTTGGCTTCAAACTTTTTCTTGATAAAAAGTTTGACAAAAATCAAGGCTGGATTCTTAGCAAAGAAAATCTTTTTGTTGTGTAGCTACCTATCCAAACTGTCATGCTGAGCCTGTCGAAGCATCATTATGAAAGTTTGATCTGCACTATTATCGTCCTCGTTTGCAACGAGGATGCTGGAGAATAGCGTTTGCAACGCTGATTAAAGCCTTTTTATTAATTATAGTGCGTGTCCTTAGCCAGGACTTGGCTTCAAACTTTTTCTTGATAAAAAGTTTGGCAAAAATCAAGGCTGGCATAGGCTGCTATCTTCTCTTGAAAATTCCGGAACAAAACTAACTCGCTGCGCTCAGACAGAGTTTTCTTCTTGCGGAATTTACTACGCTACGATTTACGCAGCAAATGCCTAGGCCTTCTTCTTAGCAAAGCAAATCTTTTTGTTGTGTAGCTACCTATCCAAACTGTCATGCTGAGCCTGTCGAAGCATTATTTGGAAATATACCTTTACATTTCTGTTTATACGCCCCCGCTGGGTCGGTTTTATAAATTATCTTTTTTCTATAAAGATGTTACCCCTCTGGGGTAATGATTTAAATGTGTTGATTGTTATTTAGGTAAGGCTTTTTAAGGAATTCAATCCGGAGGATTGACATATGTATAGCCTAGCAAAATCGAAAAAAAGACGCCCCCGATGGGGTCGA
>NZ_JBBGZT010000022.1:0-2649 GCF_037572665.1 Sphingobacterium sp. MYb382 | reverse complement strand
CCTATCCAAACTGTCATGCTGAGCCTGTCGAAGCATCATTATGAAAGTTTGATCTGCACTATTATCGTCCTCGTTTGCAACGAGGATGCTGGAGAATAGCGTTTGCAACGCTGATTAAAGCCTTTTTATTAATTATAGTGCGTGTCCTTAGCCAGGACTTGGCTTCAAACTTTTTCTTGATAAAAAGTTTGGCAAAAATCAAGGCTGGCATAGGCTGCTATCTTCTCTTGAAAATTCCGGAACAAAACTAACTCGCTGCGCTCAGACAGAGTTTTCTTCTTGCGGAATTTACTACGCTACGATTTACGCAGCAAATGCCTAGGCCTTCTTCTTAGCAAAGCAAATCTTTTTGTTGTGTAGCTACCTATCCAAACTGTCATGCTGAGCCTGTCGAAGCATTATTTGGAAATATACCTTTACATTTCTGTTTATACGCCCCCGCTGGGTCGGTTTTATAAATTATCTTTTTTCTATAAAGATGTTACCCCTCTGGGGTAATGATTTAAATGTGTTGATTGTTATTTAGGTAAGGCTTTTTAAGGAATTCAATCCGGAGGATTGACATATGTATAGCCTAGCAAAATCGAAAAAAAGACGCCCCCGATGGGGTCGAATACCTATAAAATAATGAAAGAATACCCCAATAAGAACAAAATGCGGTAGCTACGCAAACAAAACCCTTACTTACGCGGTTAATCCCTAACATCCATGTACCCTTAACACACTATCAAATAATGAAAAAATTAATATTTACACTATTTTTAGTCACCATAACGACAATAGTATTCGGACAAGAATACGTCACGAACACGACGCAAACCATTACCACATCTGGGATAAGCCTAGGCTCGGCCATTGCTGTAGTTGCCTCTTGGGATCGTAACCGTTCTATCCTGTGGGCTGTCCTGCATGGTATCCTGAGTTGGTTTTATGTTGTCTACTTCGCCTTCACACGCTAAAAAACATCAAAGGCCTGCAATTACTGCAGGCCATTGGTATTATAAGTATGCCCTTTAACACTATCGAATTATTAACAGGTAGCTTCCCTAAATAATGGAAGCTAAATCAAAATAGTTATCATCAGTCTTAGCTTCAAGTAAAAGAGGTTTGGGTGTGAAGCCCTCTTTCTATCTTATTCACTAAATTGCCGAAGCGCTTGAAGTACCTATTGAAGCATTATTTGTATTTGAATAGTACTTTCATTTCTTTATTTTGTTGAAGAGTAATTATCCCTCCTTTTTAGCTTAACTCACCAAAAGGGCGATATTGGTTTTAACAGTTTTTTTGTGTGGAGCTTCTTTTTTTCTTGTAACCTTAAAGCGAAAATATGTTAGAAAAAATGCTTAATCATGAATCTAATTTCAATAATGGAACCATAAACTCAATTAAACAAAAAATGCAGAGCTTGCTTAACCCTGCATTTGTATAACCTGAACATCTTATAAAGATACCGTTAAATTTTCCAAATTCTTTTAGCAATTTCCGCTAAATCCCCTCCACGTTTTTCTACATGAAAAAATTTGAAATCATTTTGGGCTGCTAGCTTATTTGTAATACTTATATTTGACTCTTTATAACTTTTCTTCTTCCGTGAAAATGGATTATTACTAGCCGTTATGTTAAGACTACCAGCCAATAAGGTCAAATTACCTATATAATGAACTTTTGTTTTATGATGAATTCTAGCTTTATCTCCAAGATAAGTTTCCCAATCGCCAAACTCATCCTTGGCCTTTTTTGTTGTAATTTTTTGTGGAATAATATGCTCTATATGTACGTCCTCATTTGAACTAATAATCAACTCTCCTGTTCTACCAGTTACATCGTACTCGATTTCTGCCAAAATATATCTCGCTCTATCCAAAACCTGTAATTTAAATTCAGATGTCGGAAATCGAAGTACAAACTCGTCATCTTCAGGAAAAGACTCTCTTAATTGTTCTGCTATATTAGCTATGTACCCTTTAGAAGAATTATCTAACCTTAATAAATTCGCAAAAATATCATCATTTTCTGACGTACGTCTTGAACAAATATGCCTACGTAACATCAATGAAATAATTCGATTAAGTGTCATTAACTTATCCTTCCGAGAATAATCTTTTTGCAAAAAGTGTGAAGACTTACCATTTTTCAAACAGTGAATAAATATAAAAATATGCTTTAAGAAACCAATGGATTCTTAGCATATAACCAAGGACTTAATCCGTTTAATGATTTATGTGGATGATTACTATTGTAGTCAATCTGCCATTCATAAGCTAACGCATTGACTTCTGTCAGTGAATCGAACAAGTATGCATCTAATATGTCTTCCCTAAATGTCCGATTCATTCGTTCGATATAAGCATTTTGCGAAGGCTTTCCTGGCTGGATGTACTGTAACCCGATTCCGTTATCGTGACAAAACTCAATAAATACTTTAGACAAAAATTCGGGTCCATTATCCGTTCTTATGCGTTTGGGCTTGGGTCTAAATAACAAAAGCTCCTTTAATTTCTGCACCAACCTGACGCCGGGTATGGAATAGAAAGCCTCATTTATCAATGATTCCCGGTTATAGTCATCAATGACATTTAGTACCCTGAATCTACGCCCATTAGCCAGAGAGTCACTCATAAAATCAATTGACCAGGTTTCATTGACTGT
>NZ_JBBGZT010000021.1:0-122146 GCF_037572665.1 Sphingobacterium sp. MYb382 | reverse complement strand
GTGTGGGGGATTCTCCTCTCAGAGCCCCTAGACATCGTAGCCTTGGTAAGCCGTTACCTTACCAACTAGCTAATGTCACGCGAGCCCATCCATATCCTATAAATATTTAAATACAAAACCATGCGATTCCGTATTGTTATGCGGTGTTAATCCGACTTTCGCCGGGCTATACCCCTGATATGGGTAGGTTGCTCACGCGTTACGCACCCGTGCGCCACTCTCACCAAAATAAAGCAAGCTTTACCTTGGATCCCGTTCGACTTGCATGTATTAGGCCTGCCGCTAGCGTTCATCCTGAGCCAGGATCAAACTCTCCATTGTAAAAATGAATTGTTAGAAACCTAACTATTTATAAAATAATTAGAATTGTCTTTTTTTAATATCTAATTTGAACTGACTAGGTTGATTGTTATTTGTTAACTTTCGTTAGTATAACCAACTACTCGTTACGTTTTCATGATCATTTTCTTAAAGAACTTCTCTCGCCGCCGCGTCGCGCTTTGGCTATATATTTTCCCTATTGCTAGGTTAAACTTAATCTTATTTATTTCATACATCCTTGCGATGTATGCCCTTCCTCTCGGTTGGGACTGCAAAGGTAGAAAAGCTTTTTGATTTTCCAAAATAAATTTTACTTTATTTTTCCCAGCTCCTCTTTTGTTAAATTTAGAAAAAACCGCATTTATAATGCCGCTATCCTTGTTTTTAACCCTTTATTTCAATCGTCCCTCCCTTGCGGAGTGGTGCAAAGATAGAAGTTTTACACCCCTACTTCCAAATGTTTTTAGCTTATTTATTAGGAGTTTTCCTTAAGTACTTGATAACGACACTAGATAATCTTTCCTTGGATTGGGTTTTGGGGGTGAAATAGGCGGTTTGGATAGGGAATTAGGCTGGATTGAGTTGCTTATTGTTCATTTTATTAAACGTGCAAAAATTTCTTGTTTGGCACCACCCTATCCTACTTTGTCATGCTGAGCTTGTCGAAGCATCGTTTAGGAAGGCTTATTTGCACTGTCTATCGTCCTCGTTTGAAACGAGGATGCTGGAGGATAGCGTTTGCAACGCTTATTGAAGGCTTTTTCTTAATTATGTGCATGTCCTTAGCCAGGACTCGGCTTCACCCTTTTCCTTGATGAAAAGTGTGGCAAAAATCAAGGCTGGCATATACTGCTATCTCCCCTTGCAAATTCCGGAACAAAACTAACTCGCTACGCTCAAACAGAGTTTTCTTCTTGCGGAATTTACGGCGCTACGATTTGACGCAGCAGATGCCTAGGCCTTTTTCTTGGCAACTGCAAGTCAATTCTTTTTTGCGCCAACCCATCAAGGTTGTCATGCTGCCCTTCGACAGGCTCAGGATGACAAGTCGAATCATCGTGCTAGAAAGGCTTACTCCTATATATAAGGAAGTGGTACTTTGTCTAAATCTCTACCTATCGTCCTCGTTTGAAACGAGGATGCTGGAGGATAGCGTTTGCAACGCTTATTGAAGGCTTTTTCTTAATTATGTCCATGTCCTTGGCCAGGACTCGGCTGCACCCTTTTTCTTGATAAAAAGTGTGGCAAAAATCAAGGCTGGCATACGCTGCTATCTCCCCTTGCAAATTCCGGAACAAAACGAACTCGCTCCGCTCAAACAGCGTTTTCTTCTTGCGGAATTTCCTACGCTACGATTTAACGCAGCAGATGCCTAGGCCTTTTTCTTGGCAACTGCAAGTCAATTCTTTTTTGCGCCAACCCATCAAGGTTGTCATGCTGCCCTTCGACAGGCTCAGGATGACAAGTCGAAGCATCGTGCTAGAAGGACTTACTCCTAATATATAAGGAAGGCTTATTTACACAGTCTATCGTCCTCGTTTGAAACGAGGATGCTGGAGGATAGCGTTTGCAACGCTTATTGGAGTCTTTAGCTTAATTATAGCGCGTGTCCTTAGCCAGGACGGGGCTTCACCCTTTTCCTTGATGAAAAGGGTGGCAAAAATCAAGGCTGGCATATACTGCTATCTACGCTTGTAAATTCCGGAACAAAACGAACTCGCTACGCTCAGACAGCGTTTTCTTCTTGCGGAATTTACGGCACTACGATTTTACGCAGCAGATGCCTAGGCCTTTTTCTTAGCAACTGCAAGCCATTTATGTTTTGAACACATCTTTCTTTTGCACTTCCTTTTCCAAGTTGTCATGCTGCCCTTCGACAGGCTCAGGATGACAAGTCGAAGCATCATGTTAGAATGGCTTACTTCTATATATAAGGAATACCAACTTTGCTACTGTTCGCTAGTTCTCATCGTTTGCATGCACTGTCTATCGTCCTCGTTTGAAACGAGGATGCTGGAGGATAGCGTTTGCAACGCTGAGTAAGGTCTTTTGCTTAATTATAGAACGTGTCCTTAGCCAAGACGCGGCTTCACCCTTTTTCTTGATAAAAAGTGTGGCAAAAATCAAGGCTGGCATACGCTGCTATCTCCACTTGTAAATTCCGGAACAAAACTAACTCGCTACGCTCAGACAAAGTTTTCTTCTTGCGGAATTTTCTACGCTACGATTTACGCAGCAGATACCTAGGCCTTTTCTTAGCAACTGCAAGTCAGTTCTTTTTTGCAGCTCATTTTTCTTTTGTCATGCTGCCCTTCGACAGGCTCGGATGACAAGTCGAAACATCGTCTTAGAAGGGCTTACTCCTATATATAAGGAATACCAGCTTTGCTACTGTTCGCTAGTTCTCAACGTTTGCATGCACTGTCTATCATCCTCGTTTGAAACGAGGATGCTGGAGAATAGCGTTTGCAACGCTGATTGGAGTCTTTTGCTTAATTATAGCACGTGTCCTTAGCCAGGACAAGGCTTCACCCTTTTCCTTGATGAAAAGGGTGGCAAAAATCAAGGCTGGCATACGCTGCTATCTTCTCTTGAAAATTCCGGAACAAAACGAACTCGCTGCGCTCAGACAGCGTTTTGCTCTTGCGGAATTTTCTACGCTACGATTTACGCAGCAGATGCCTAGGCCTTCTTCTTAGCAAAGCAAATTAGTTTGGTTTTGCACCAACCCATCCAGGTTTGTCATGTTGTCCTTCGACAGGCTCAGGATGACAAGTCGAAGCATCGTCTTAGAAGAGCTTACTCCTATATATAAGGAATACTTGGTTGATTACATCTCTACCTTAATAACAAGACTTATCTCCTTTGCTCTTCCCTTATCCTATTTGTCATGCTGCCCTTCGACCGGCTCAGGACGACGGGTCGAAGCGTCCTGTGAGAAAAGTTTACTCTTATATATAAGGTATGTTTCTTTGTTGCTGCTCGCGAGTTATCAGGCTGGCATTGTATACGGCTTTGAAGGATGGCGGCTGGTGGTTGAAAAAGATATAGTATTATATATATTGCCATGTTAATCTATTCTTTTATTTTTAGCTTATGAAACATTTTTATTTAAACATCTTGTTCTTACTTATTACGGGATTCTGCTTTGCACAGAATAAGCCTATTTCGTTGATTGGTAAATGGGAAAGTAAGAAGCTCCAGACGGTGGAAGGGAATAACCTGAAAAAGGTTATTGAAAGTCATGACATTTCGGGTGAAAGGGTTTATAACTTCTCTTCTGCGAATACGTGTATTGTTAGTGGGAATACGATAGGAAGGCCCACGCGCTATACGTATACGATTGAAGGTGATTTTCTGTTAATGACGGCTGACCCTGCTCAATTTGAAAATGTCCCGGAAGAGGAATTGGATGCTTTTGCGGAGCCTAAACAGTCGTACTATATTAAACGTAATGTGAAAACAAAGCAGCTTATTTTTTCTATCCAGCCTTTTAATAGTACTGAGGAAAACTTAAACCTTATTCTTTTTAAGAAGCGATAGGTTTTCCTATAAAAGATATTACCTCGGCCCTAGATTCTTAATGAAAAAAGAATCTAGGGCTTTTTTATGTCGCTGTCTATCTGTTTTTATCCTCACCTATCTTATGCATCGTTATTAGGATGCGCTAGGGATTGGAGCAATTGTTTGAGCTCTTTTGTTTTGGTGCTTACGAGCGGTACGCGAGTGAGCCTCCAAAACAAAAAGCGAGTGCGGAAAGCCCGACACCAAGGGCGTAATTTAAAAACGCCCTTGGCGGAGCGCCCAAATAATGAGGAACAAAGCTGCTGATTAGCATGTAATTGAAAAAAAGTGTTAAAATATTTTGATATTACGAAACACTTCGTACATTTGAATACGAAAACAATTCGTAGATAAAAGATATGAAACCGACAACTAGTGAAATGGAAATCTTACAGGTTCTTTGGGAAAAGAAATCTTGTAGTGTGCGTGAAGTCCACGAGTCGCTCAATAAAAAGGATGTTGGCTATACGACGACATTGAAGTTGATGCAGATTATGCTGGAAAAGGGCTTGGTGGTACGTGATAGTAGTTCGCGTTCGCATATCTACACGGCAAACATCACGGAAGAGCAAACGCAGACTTCTTTTTTGGACAAGATGATAGACACGGTTTATCATGGTTCTACTTCTCGCTTGGTTATGCAGGCTTTGGGTCATAGCAACACGAGCAAGGAGGAGCTTGCAGCGATTCGCGAATATTTAGAAACTCTTGAAAAATCCTAACCCATGGAACTTTTACTAAGTACTTTCACTAAGGCATTGGGCTGGGCGATGATCCACTCTTTGTGGCAAGGAGCGGCACTTTATGCTGTTATCGGCTTGCTTTATCTTTCTTTTCCGAAGCAGTCGGCGAAGCATAAATTTTATATTGCTTTTACGGGGCAGCTCATGATGCTAACTGTTTTTTTAGGTACATTTTTGTACTATGTAAATATTCCTGCTTTGCTTATGCAGCAGCAAGAAATCAATACATATTTGCCTATTACGCCGTTTCTTCATGAGAATCAAGAGAATTTCCAGCGCATTGAGCTTCTTTTCCCTTGGTTCAGTGCTGTTTATATCATTGGCTTACTGATTCAGCTGGTTATTTTTTCGAATAGCTATACGCGTCTTTCTTATTTGAAGCGTAATGGTCTATCGGAGGCTCCTGTGGAGTGGGTTCATGCTTTTCAAGAACTTGGTGGTTTACTGAAGGTATCTAAAAGGGTTCGTTTTTACTTATCGGATAAGATATCGGTTCCTTTGACTGTTGGTCATTTCAAGCCTTTAATTCTTTTTCCGGTTGCATTGGTTAACCAGTTGAATATGCAACAGGTGGAAGCTATCCTTCTGCACGAGATTGCACATATTAAACGCAACGATTATTTCATCAACTTAATTAGTGTGCTTATTGAAACGGTCTTGTTCTTTAACCCGTTTGTTTGGTTATTAACGAAACATATTCAGAAGGAGCGCGAGCATGCTTGTGACGACGTTGTTCTTCAAAAATTGGGTTCGCCAATCACGTATGCACAGGCTTTATTATCATTGGAGACTATCAAAGAAACGGTTCCTGTTCCCTACGCGATGGCGGCTACAGGCAATAAACATCATCTTTTACAACGTATTAAACGTATCACACAAATGGAAAAAAATTATATTCACGTTAAGCAGCATTTGTTTGCTTTAGCGATTAGCACGCTTGCTTTTGCTACGATTGCTTGGATTGCTCCTGACTGCCCTGCGGCGAAGGCTGCTCAACAGGAGGTTTGGCCCTTAGATGGTAGCTCGACTGAGGAAACAACATCACTTCATTTGACGCTACAAGATAGTTCGATTGCTAAAAAATCTACTTCTTCATGGTCTGCAGACACACTAAAGAGTGAAAGAAAGACTACTATTATTTATCGCAATGATGAGTTAAAGGAGGCCGAACTGGATAAACACTTAAATTCACCAGCATGGAAAGAGCGGATTGCTAAGATTGAAGGAGATGCAAAAAAGATAGAGGCTTACTACAATTCGCCGTAATGGAAATAAAAAATAGCGAAGGTGACCGAGCATAGTAGCCGAGCGGCTGAAAAACATATGAACTCGCAAGAGTGGAAAGATAAAATTAACAAAATTGTTGATGAGGCTAAAACGGTAGAGGTTTATTATAACTCGCCGGAATGGAAAGAAAAAATTGCTGCCATGGAGCATAAAACGTCAATTGCGATAGAGAAATATATGGATTCTCCGGCATGGAAAGAAAAAGCGTTTCAGATAGAGCAAGTTTATAACGCTCCTGAAATGAAAGAGAAAATCAATTCATTGATTGAAACGAGTCTTAGTCAAACGCTAAATATTATTATTGGCAATGATTTGCAGCAGCCGAAAACCCCTGTAACACCAAAGACACCTCAAACACCTATAACAACAAAGACGCCTCAAACACCTGTAACCCCGGTTACGCCAACGACTCCTATTACACCGGTTACACCGACACGCTAATAGCGAATAATCAAAAAATTGAAGGGAATACCGTTGTGGCTGTTCCCTTTTTTTATAGCGCTAATTTTTTGCGTATTATTGTAGCTGATTTTTAGCACATGAATTTCTTTTATTTTTTCGATTTACTAGGAACCATGGTTTTCGCCATTTCTGGGGCGATGGCTGCCAACAGAAAGAATATCGACATCTTTGGCGCCACTTTTACTGGTTTTGTTACTGCCATTGGTGGTGGCTCGCTGCGTGATGTTTTTCTAAATCTACGACCGATATGGGTGGATGATGCAAATTACCTTATCGCTATTTTCATTGGTGTTTTTATTTCTATCCTTGCTAATAAGCAATTGGACCGATTGGCACGTACACTTACTTTCTTTGATGCTATTGGTATTGGTTTTTTCTGTATCGTAGGTGTTCAGAAATCTTTGCAATATGATAGTTCGGCCACGGCAGCTATTATTTTGGGTATGTTCTCTGCGGTTATGGGTGGTGTAATTCGGGATACGCTGATGAATGAAACGCCTTTAATATTCCGTAAGGAAATTTATGCGACGGCTTGTCTTTCGGGGGCCATTCTTTATGTTTGCCTGAAGCATATCGATGTGAATTCGGATTTGAATATGTTCGCATCTGCAGCTTTGATATTCGTCATTCGTATTTTAGCAGTTAAATACAAATTTACATTGCCCGTCGTCGGCGGTTGATGATTTTAGTTATACAAAAAAACCGAAGCCTGTGCTTCGGTTTTTTTGTATAGTCTATCCTTATCTACCTTTTTTGGCATTAGGGAATTTCATTTTATAGCTTACGCGAACCTGTCCTTTGGAAATCGCTTCTAATCTACCTTTTAGCATTGTCTTTTTTAGTGCCCCTAATTTATCAAGGAACAACTTGCCTTCTAGGTGGTCATATTCATGCTGAACAACACGGGCTGCTAAACCAGTTAGCTCTACTTCATGCTCTTCAAAGTTTTCGTCAAGGTAGTTTAATACCACATTTGGCGCACGCATTACTTCTTCATTGATATCAGGAATACTTAAACATCCTTCAAAGAAGCCTTTTTTCTCTCCGCTTTCGGATACGATAATAGGGTTGATAAATACTTTTTTAAATTCTTTCAATAAAGGATCTCCGGCACCATCTTCATCATCTTCCGCAAAAGGAGAAGCATCAATAACAAAAAGACGTATTGGTAAACCAACCTGAGGCGCTGCCAAGCCGACACCATGTGCTGCATACATAGTTTCGAACATATTATCAATTAGCTGCTTCAAATCTGGATAGTTCTCTTCAATCTCGGAAGTTTTTTTCCTTAATATCGGGTCTCCATACGCTACAATAGGTAATTTCATATTTTTAATTTTCGGTACAAAGGTATTAATAATAATTTACACCTAATTTCAGAATATAGTAACTTTGTCGTCTATGCATGACATAAACGTTATTATTTCATTTGGTTCATCGTTGGGTGCGCAATTAAACAGTTCCTTTACGATGCGTACTGAGGTCGATTATATTCTTTTTGATTACCCTGATTTACCATTAATCCTTGTTATTTACTTTCCTACAGCTAAAGAACGTTTATCCTTAACGGATCAGCGTGTCATTCATGTGGATGAGGAAGATTTGCAGGATGGTGAAGAAAAGATAAGGTTGCGAATAGCATCTTTGTTTCATAAAGGCAAGAGCTATTTTGCCCGCCAAACGGTGGCCGCACGAATCGACAAGAGAGTGGCTTTGGAATTTCAAGAGGAACATCATAGCAATATGGCTATTCCTGGAAAATATCGTTATGGTCTTTTTGAGCGGGGGGAACTTGTTTCTATTGCTGTTTTTAGTGGGGGGCGTAAAATGATGGATCAGCCTGCTGAGTACCGTTCTTTTGAGCTTATTCGTTTTTGTCATCACTCAGGTGTTCGTGTGGTTGGAGGCTTGTCGAAACTTATAAAGTCATTTATTGCGGACTTTTCGCCTGGTGATATTGTGACTTACGTGGATAAAGATTGGTCTCAAGATTCAAGCTTACAGACTATCGGTTTTACCGCAGTAGGAGAGCTGGATCCGCAATATATGCTTTTTGAAAACGGCAAAAAAAGTGCTGTTTTAAGGGAACTTCCGCCGGAGACGGAATTGATAGCGGGTGAATCGAGCTATGTAAAACGTAACGCTGGCACTATCAAAATGAAGCTCATATTATGAAAAACAAGGGCTGTTACGTATATTTATGCTTTGACTAAACCTTAAACTGAGAAAGAACGTATGAAACGTAAACTGAGAATGGGCATGGTGGGAGGCGGAAATGACGCTTTTATTGGAGCCGTACACCGTATTGCCGCATTTATGGACGGGAAGATTGAATTGGTTTGTGGTGCTTTTAGCATTGACAAACAGATCTCCAAAGAGTCTGGAGAGGCGCTTTTCGTAGACCCTAGCCGGGTTTATGACTCCTATCAAGAGATGATTGAGAAAGAAGCGGCTTTACCTGAAGACAAACGTATGGACTTTCTTACGATTGTTACGCCAAACTTCTTGCATTTTGCTCCAGCAAAATTAGCTTTAGAAAGTGGTTTTGATGTTGTGGTTGAAAAACCTATGACAGTGTCCTTAGACGAGGCTAAAGAGTTAAAAACTATCGTTGAAAAAACAGGACGTACTTTATGTTTGACCCACACGTACTCGGGTTATCCAATGATCAAACAAGCGAAAGCGATGATCAAAGAAGGACATTTTGGAAAGATTAGAAAAATTGTTGTTGAATATCCACAAGGTTGGTTAAGCCGTTTATCGGAGCGCGAAGGTAATGCTGGTGCTGCATGGCGTGCTGACCCTAAAAAATCAGGCTTATCTTTAGTAATGGGTGATATCGGTACACACGTAGCGCATTTAGCGGAGTATGTATCAGGTTTGCGTATTACCGAAGTTTGTGCTGACTTAACAACGTTTGTTGAAGGACGTTTGTTGGACGATGATGGTTCGGTATTGCTTCGTTTTGAAGATGGCGCTAAAGGTGTTTTGATGGCTTCGCAGATTTCTGCTGGTGAAGAAAATGCTGTTCGTGTGCGTATCTATGGTGAAAAAGGAGGCTTAGAGTGGGCTAACGAAGATCCGAACAACCTTATCGTTAAGATGTTGGATCAGCCACGTCAGCTTTACCGCACAGGTAATGCTTATGCTGCGCCATACACGTTAAGCTCTTTCGCTACACACAACACGCGTGTTCCTGCTGGGCACCCTGAAGGTTTATTAGAATCTTTCGCTAATATCTACAGAAACTTTGCTGCAACGGTGAGCGCGAAGCGTGAAGGTTTACAACCTACTCCTGAGCAGTTGGATTTCCCTTCTGTTGATGATGGTGTTCGTGGTATGGCTTTTGTTCAAAACGTGGTTGCGAGCAATGAAAGTAACGAAAAATGGACTAAATTTGTGGTGTGATAACCCAATCAAATCTTATACAAGCGAATCAGGCGGAGGTTACCCTTCCGCCTGATTTGTTATACATCATTTTGGGGCCTACGGCCTCTGGCAAAACAAAACTTGCCGTACAGCTCGCGCAGTTGCTACAGGGCGAAATTATCAGTGTTGATTCTCGTCAAGTTTATAAAGGAATGGATATCGGTACAGGCAAGGATATCCAGGAATACCAAGATATCCCCTACCATCTTATTGATATTTGTGCTCCTGGCGAGAAATATAATGTTTCGCGTTTTCAGCTGGATTTTGAGGCTGCATATACAGAGGTTTTAGCTCGCGAGAAGCGCGTTATTGCTTGTGGCGGAACAGGAATGTATTTACATGCACTCTTGCAGCAGCGGCCTTATATTGACGTACCAACGAATATTGTTTTACGTGAAACATTATTACAACTCACTAAGGATGAGCTATTAGAGCGGCTTAAACAGCTTCCTATGCCTACAGATTTCCTGGCAGACAGTTCTTCTCATAAGCGCCTTATACGAGCAATCGAAATTCTTACCTTTCTACAAAAGGAGCCTAATTTTTTGGATGGGATAAAGAAAAAGCCCGTCTATCCACATCTTGTTTTTGGTCTTGATCCGACTTTAGAAAAGAGAAGGGCTAATATTTCCAAGAGGCTTCATGCACGCTTGGAGGAAGGATTATTGGAAGAGATAAAGCTTTTACTTAAGGAGGGATTATCGCACGATGATTTACAATATTATGGATTGGAGTATAAGTATGGTTCTCTTTATCTGGATGGCGTTATCGACCGGGATTTATTTTTACAGAAGTTAGAGACGGAGATTCACCGTTATGCGAAAAGGCAAATGACTTTCTTCCGTAAGATGGAGAAAGACGGTATCAAGATACATTGGTTGAAGGGTGAGACTACAGAAGAGCAGCTCTACGAAATTATTCAGCAATTAAAAAAGGGATAGCCGTCGCTATCCCTTTATTTTATAACATCTTTTACAACTTGATTTCTTCTTCTTTGCTATTAAAGAATTGAAATTGCGTTAAATAGTAGGAAGATACCTTTTTAATCTTAATCCATTTCCCATATTTGAAAAACCACTTGAGTCGCTTAGAGATAAAACCAGAAGTGATGAATGCACCAATGTAGGGGTGTACACAAAGGGTTACTCCTTTTTCGTTTTGCTCTTGTAATATAAAGCTCAAGTTATTTTCGATATCGTCTAGTAAAACGATACTAGAACGAATCTCGCCAGTTCCTTCACATGCGGGACATTTTTCGCTCGTCACCACACTCATCTCTGGTCTTACGCGTTGTCTTGTTATTTGAACCAAGCCAAATTTGCTTGGAGGCAAGATCGTATGTTTTGCACGATCATTGGCCATACATTCTTTCAAATAACCGTAAAGCTCTTTCCGATTGGTTGGTTTATGCATGTCGATAAAATCGATGACAACGATACCTCCCATATCACGCAGGCGTAATTGCCTAGCGATTTCTTTTGCTGCTTCCTTATTCACAAGGAGCGCATTTTCTTCTTGGTTTTCTTTGCTAGCAATTCGGTTACCACTGTTTACGTCCACAACGTGGAGCGCTTCGGTATGCTCTATTACTAAATAAGCACCACCTTGTAAGTTGACCGTTTTGCCGAAAGACGCCTTAATTTGTTTCTCAATGCCGAAGTGTTCGAAAATCTGTTCTTTATGCTTATAATGCTTAACAATTTTCTCTAAATCGGGTGATATTTCCTGCACATACGACTTTACTTCGTCATACAGGGCACTGTCATTGACATGAATGTGCGTAAACTCATCGGTTAAGATATCGCGCAAGATGGTAGAAGCTCTATCCATTTCGCCCAACACTTTCTGCGGTGGTTCAGCGTTTCTAAGGCGTTTGGTAAAAAGTTCCCATTTAGAAATCAAGTCGAGAAGGTCTTTTTGTAGTTCTTCTACTCCCTTCCCTTCGGATACAGTACGTATAATTACGCCGAAATTTGCAGGTTTAATACTTTCTACAATTTTCTTTAAGCGCGTACGCTCACCGTTACCCTTAATTCTTTTTGATATGGAAACCGTACTTGAAAACGGAACCAATACAACAAATCTACCTGCAATAGAAAGGTCCGAACTTAATCGAGGTCCTTTGGTAGATATGGGCTCTTTGGCAATTTGTACTGGTAAAAGCAAATTACGGCTCAAGATGTCCGAAATTTTACCTGCTTTATCGATGTCCTTTTCAAGCTTTAAACTACTGAGCAGCATCTCTTGATAACTGCCGTTCTTTACTATACGAGTCAGCTTGAGCAATGACTGAACCTGAGGTCCTAAATCTAAATAATGTAAGAACGCATCTTTTTCGTAACCAACATCTACGAAAGCGGCATTAAGCCCGGGCATAATCTTTTTGATTCTCCCCAAATAAATATCGCCTACGGCGAAATTATTATCGGCTTGTTCCTTGTTCAGCTCAACAAGCTGTTTGTCCTGTAGTAAAGCAATAGTCACTCCTTTTTCAGGAGTAGAATCGATAATTAGTTCCTTTACCAACAGCTACTTTTTTAAGGTCTTTTCGTACATACGATAGACCTGATAAAACATAAAACGCGTTAATGAAAAAATACAATCTATGTTTTTACCGAAGCAAAAACATAGATTGTATAGCGTCTTTTTGGGCTAAAGCCTAAAGACCAACAAGTTTATTTTTTCTTGTGTCTATTTTTTCTTAAACGTTTTTTACGTTTGTGAGTAGCCATTTTGTGTCTTTTTCTCTTTTTTCCGCTTGGCATAGCTTTAATGTTTTTAATTTATAAATAATATGTTAATTACTTGCTGAGCTCTTCGATACGTCTATCAATGAACTGCGAAAGGGTTGGATCAGCTGCTAAAGCTTTACTTTTCTGGAAAGCAGCGATAGCTTCGCTTTTCAATCCGATGTTTTCATAGCCTGTAGCCAAATAGAAATACGATTCCGCATCAGGCTTCAAGGCAACGACAATTTTGAAACGCTCAATTGCTTTATCAAACTGACGTGACTGTAATGAAAACAAACCCAGTGTTTTGTTTGCATGAATATTATTAGGGTCTTTAGCGACAACTTCTCTCAGGATTGCAATACCCGACATCGGGTTATTTGTTCCTGTAACCATTGCTGCACCTAATCCGGTTTTTGCATCCAAGTTATTTCCATCTAGTTCAACTGCTTTTTCGTAAGATTGAATAGCCAATCTATTCAGCGCTGTTGCCATCGCTGTATCTTGCAAATTAGTATAAGCTGTACGGAAAGCGTCCCCAGATTTTAACCAATATTCAAATTTAGGAGAAATTTTCGCCATTTCCTCATAAATAAATCCTTGAGGAGCATATTTTGCTAAATCATCCCATTTTTGTGCCAATTGCTTCAATAAAGAAAGCTTCTCTTCTCCAGATGCGTTAGCGATTTTTTCTTCTAGGTCACTAATTTCCTTTGCCAAGCCATCATTTAATCCTTGCTTGCTGACATCAGAAACGCTCTTCAAAGAAAAAGCCGAGGAGGCAGACGTTTCCGCTGCACTCTCGCGCTCTTTATTTTCTGTAACCAAACCTTTAATAGGGCGCGCTAACAATGCTCCCATTAGAACAACAACTATCGCTACTACTACTATTTGTTTGGTGTTTAGCATGGCTTTTTACGTTTTATTTGTTCCCTTGTTTTACTTTTTCAACAAAAACTTTTGCTGGTTTGAAGCTCGGTACAAAGTGTGCCGGGATAATGATTGCCGTGTTTTTTGAAATGTTACGTGCTGTTTTTTCTGCTCTTTTTTTCACTACGAAGCTACCAAAACCTCTAACGTACACATTTTCGCCACTAATCATTGCATTTTTTACAACTTTGAAAAATGCCTCAACTGTTTCTTGAACATCTACCTTCTCTAATCCTGTTTTGTTAGAGATCTCCGCAATAATTTCTGCTTTAGTCATATCTATTTTTACTGTAATTATTTATTTCTCAACCCTTAACGCATATGATGTTTGGGGATGCAAAAGTATCTTTTTTTTGTGATGTTTAAAAATTTATTTGTGTTTTTTTAGCAAAGATGACTGAAGCAAAACTTTTCTGTATCAATGCATTAACTAAAAAGCACAAAAAAAAGAAGTCACATCTATTATTTTCACGGCTACTACGATGCTCGTTTTCAACAGTTTATTACACGTCCTGCAAGGCTACGATTAAGCAATCCAAGTCGTCTTCTGTATGTCCTGCAGAAACCACAATTCTATTCTTCAAAGCATCCGTTTCTAGCGGATAAGGGAAGCTTGAAATCAGTATTCCGCGGGTTTTAAGTTTCTGAAAAGCTCCTGTATCCACTACGGTGAAAACAGGAAAATGAGGTACATCGTTTATTTTTGTATTTACCTTTTGAAGTGCTTTCTTCAAATAGTCTATATTATTTTGTAGGCGAGCGTGCTGCTTTTTATAGATTTCATCACCTTTTAGCAAAGCATACAAAGCGGCAGGACTACAAGGCGACGCTCCTGTAAAAAAGGTCGACCGCTTGAAGGAAATCCCCATTTCATGGGATGAAAACAAAATTCCCGCGTCTGTACCCATTCCTTTTGCTAATGATGCTACAACCATAAACTCTATTTGTGGGTTATCTGCAAATAGAGAAGGGTCTACAAATGTTCGATTTACGGCTGCTATACCAATCCCGTGTGAGTCATCCAGTAAAAGATATACCTTCTTCGTTGATGCGACACTTTTAAATATAGAAAAGTCATATACCTCAGGGCTCAGGTTGTCGAGCGTATTGGCAACGACAACAAAAGAGGAACCATCGGCTTCATTAATCGCTCTAACGGTATTCTCAGCCCATTCTTGAAACGAACGATTCATTTCCGGCCCTTTATCTAACCATAAAGCCGGATGAGCTCCTGGGGCATAAAACACAGCTCCAAAGCCTTCTAATACCCGCACGGCAAGCTGTGCCACTAAATAACCACTAGACAGAATAGTTGCTTCCTCAAAACCAAATCTACGTGCCATTTCCTTTTCAGCATCGTCATAAATGCCCAACTGCACATTATTATTGCGTGAAGTTCCGTTATTCAATCCATAGCGGTCAATTCCTTCTTTATATAAGGATATGTAGTCGGGGTTTGTAGATAGACTTAAATAAGCAGTACCACCAAAGAACAGGTATTGTTGGCCTTCGACCACCACATTTCGCTCCGTCGCCTGCTGTAAATGCTGAAATGGATTCATCTTTATTCTGGTTTAGGCCACAAAGCTACTTGAATTTATACATATTTCTTCGTCCTAAACAGAAAGAAGAAGAACAAAAATATCTGTCCCTCCTACCTATCGCCTTAAGATAAGCATTAACCTTCATAAAGAAAAACTAAACAACTGAAAACTAACTATAAAGACCTTTTTTATCGATAAAACTAACCACTTTTTCTGGGGTTAAAAAGCGGATATCTTTTTTATCTTTTATGGCTTTACGTATAAATGTAGAAGATAACTCCATGTAAGGTGTTTCGGTCAAGGTTACCGAAGGATGGTTTCTCCAATCGCCGGCATCATAGCCAGGACGTGGATACACATAAATATGGTAATCGCGTAAAATGACCTCGTAGTTCTTCCACTTAGAAATCCCTACGAGGTTATCTTCCCCCATTACCAAAGCAAATTCTTTGTTGGGGTAGCGTTCTGCCAGATGAATCAGCGTGTCTATGGTATAAGAAGGCTGTGGCAGCGAAAATTCTATATTGGAGGCATGTAAGCAATCACTACCTTCGATGGCTAGATTTACCATTTCGAAGCGATCATACATATTCCCTAGACTCTTTTTTTCTTTAAATGGGTTTTGTGGCGATACCACAAACCACACTTCATCTAGGTCCGTATAGTTGGCTATATAGTTGGCAATAATCAGGTGACCAACGTGCACAGGATTAAAAGAACCAAAAAATAAACCAACCTTATTTGCCATTATTTCTTTAAAAAGTCTAACACTAAAGATTCTGCTTCATCACAAGCAGTATCTAATTCAAAGTTATTTAAAATAACATCAAATTTATCAGCAAAGCTTAACTCGTGTTCTGCTTTTGCGAAGCGCTCTTGCAATTTCTCTTCAGAATCTGTTCCTCTTCCGCGTAAGCGATCTTTCAATACGGTCAATGATGGCGGATTTACGAAAATGGCTAAAGCTTCATCGGGGAATTTAGATTTCAAACGTAAGCCACCAACCACATCGATATCGAAAATAACAGATTTACCTTCTTCCCAGATGCGTTCAATTTCCTTACGTAAAGTTCCGTAAAAGGTACCCGAGTACACTTCTTCAAACTCAATAAACTCTTGTTTAGCGATTTTATGTAAAAAGTCGTCATTAGAGATAAAGTAATAGTCTTTACCATCTATTTCTCCTTCACGAGGCTCGCGTGTACTTGCCGATATCGAAAAGGCTATCTTATCGGAATGTTTCGCCAACAGTCGTTTTACTATGGTTGTTTTTCCTGCTCCAGAAGGTGCTGAAAATATAATTAATTTGCCTTTCATTCTTTATAATACGTTGAGCAATTGCTCTTTAATTTTTTCTAATTCTTCTTTCATACGCACAACAATCTGCTGAATTTGCGCATCATTTGCTTTAGACCCTAAGGTATTGATCTCACGACCCATTTCTTGCGAAATAAAACCTAGCTTCTTACCATTTGAATCTGCCGCGTTTAAAGCCTTGATAAAATAATTACAGTGGCTACGTAAGCGGACTTTCTCTTCGGTAACGTCTAACTTATCGATATAAAAAACAATCTCTTGTTCAAAGCGGTTCATATCGACATTTTCTTTGCCCACAGCCTCGTCAAGGTAATGTGCTAAACGCTCACGAATCATCGGTATACGATTTCCTTCGCCTGCCTCTACCTGCGCTAGGTATTCTAAAATCAAAAGAACACGTTCTTCTAAATCTTGCTTTAAAATACCGCCTTCATCAGCTCTAAACTGTGTAAACTTAGCGATAGCTGCATAGAAAGCATCCATCAACACTTTACCTTCAGCCTCATCCAAAGTATCATCCTTAGACGTAACAACCTCAGGCATGCCCAAAGCCAACGCAAATAAAGAAGCATCTTTATCGCCTACCTCTAGTGCTATTTCCTGTAATTGTTGGTAATATTTGCGGAGCAATGCCGCATTGATAGTTGATGCTTTAGCTGTTTGGTCAACATATTCTACAGAAACCGTCATATTGACTTTTCCGCGCTCAATGAGTTTACTAGACTCTGAACGTATCGCAAATTCTTTGTCAGAAACAGATTTTGGTAAACGTAGATTTAGCTCTAGAAACTTAGAATTAAGGGATTTTAACTCAACGGTATATTTAACTTTCCCATTTTCCTGAGAACCAATACCATACCCTGTCATTGATTTTATCATATGCAAAGGTAGGAAAATTCAAAATTAAAAAGTGAAAATTCAAAAAAACTTAGTAAAGACTACCAGTCATGCTTAGCGATAAGTACACAAAGATATGTTTTATAAGGGCTTCCATTTTCGACTTGCGCAAAGCCAATTCCGATATCATAGAGAGAACCATTCCAATCGTCCATTCCTAAGACATGCTTACGATGCATAAAGCCGGGCGACCCTACACCAATAATAAAAGCTTTCACACCATCTACTGCTGTAGCATGGTTAGCTCCTATAGACTCAAAATTGTTCGTCTCTATTTTCTTTAACCAATCGGGTCTTAACGTATAGCCTCCTTCATTAATAAAATAATTAGGCCCTTTTCCTTCAGGCGTGACATGGTCAAAATAGTTACGCTCAGCCATATCGTAGGCTCTCTTTTCGGCCGTTCGTGCGAGCTCCTCATTCCAGGTCAACTGCACCTTGGAAACCTTGCTTGCATCGAATTTTATATTCAAAGCCTTCATCATCTTCGCGGGGTTAGCCCGAAATTCATTCAAATATTTATAAGCAGCCTCCGCTTCTTCTTTATTGATTATAATAACTTTTTTTTGCGCTTGCGCGAATGAAGAAAGGGTGTAAATAAAAAATAGGCATATCGTTAAAATTCGTCTCATCATCTAATTTTTTGTAGCTAAAGCATGTAATTCGTTCACCGTCTTCCAATTTCGCGTCGTAGCCAATAGCTTCAATTTACTTTCTATAAAATTGTTCGACAGCTTTGTTTTTCCATAGCCATTAGGGCAATAAAGGTAAACTAGTTGGTCTGTAAGCAAAAGCCGTTCCGTATCTGATTTTTTAGCCTCAACGATGGCAAAGTCATCCAGCGAAGCTGCAGAAAATAAAAAGGTAAAATATATACTTGCTGTCTCAAAAGCTGTCGTGTCGGCAAAAGGATTGGAATCTATGGCCTTTTGTAACTGCACTGGAGTCAAAATCAAAACAGGAACCTCAAAGCCAAAAGTAGCCAGAATAGCGGATTTTATTGCAGCTGTCAGCTCTTCTGAAGAAACTTGATCTGTATTGAAAATGACATTCCCACTTTGCAAATAGCTTTTAACGTTCTGAAAACCTAAGTTTTCATACAATGCACGCAAGGCATCCATCTTTATAAGTTTTTGTCCGTTTACATTAATTCCTCGAAGTAAGGATATATACGTATGCATAGTTGTGTTAAATAGTATAGAAATAAATGAAAATCCATTATTTCCTAAAAATAGGAAAGCTATTTCTTTTTCTCATTAAAATAGGCTAGCAACGGAGGAATAGCGGAAGCCAACACAATACAAAGAACAACTAGGGAAAAGTTGTTCTTTATCCAGCTTATCTGTCCAAAAAGGTATCCCGCGAGGATAAATAGGCTCACCCAGAGTATGCCTCCCAGGGCGTTGTACAGCACAAAATGCCGATAAGGCATCTTTCCTATGCCTGCAACAAAGGGTGCAAAGGTGCGCACAATTGGAACAAAGCGCGCATAGACAATCGTCTTATTACCATATTTTGCATAAAAATCTTGTGTGCGTGCTAAGCTTTGAGGTTTAAAAAAGCGTGAATCTTTACGAAACAACCGCAATCCAAAAAACTGACCAATGGCGTAATTAATGAAATCTCCAAAAATAGCGGCAACCATTAAAAGAAGAAGTAACAACCAAAGATGCAAAGGGCTATCGGGTTTGGCGACTAATGCACCTGCGGCAAAAAGAATAGAATCACCTGGTAAAAAAGGAAAGACAACAAGTCCTGTTTCGGCGAAAATAATAAGAAATAATATTCCATAAACGCCTACCGGATACTGGGCTACCAAATCGACAAGGTAGCGATCAATATGCAATAAGAAATCAAAAAATGTTGTCAACAGCTCCATAATACCAAAAGAATAGTGAACCCAAAACCTTTAGCTAAACTAGTAAGCTTTATGTTAAAAAAGAAAAGGAAGCACTAGGCTTCCATTTCTTTTTTAAATTTTTCTCTTAACACCTCTATAATCGGTGGCAACATGGATAAACCAATGATGGCGAAAATGACAATCGTAAAGTTGTCTTTAATAATCGGAAGACCGCCGAAGAAGTATCCGATAAATAAAAACGATGTCACCCATAGCACTGCACCTATAATATTATAGAAAGCAAATTTCTTATATGACATGGAACCTACGCCAGCAACAAAAGGGGCAAATGTGCGCACAATTGGAACAAAGCGAGCATAAATAATGGTCTTACCACCATATTTAGCATAGAAAGATTCCGTTTTATCAAGGTATGATTTTTTCAAAAATCTATATTTTCCATTAAAAGCTTTTGGACCGATGTACTGCCCGACATGGTAGTTCACCATATCGCCAATAATGCCGGCTACCAATAACAAGCCCCACATGAAAAAGATATTCAAATCGGTCTCTGGCTTTGCGATGATAGCTCCTGTTGCGAACAACAAAGAGTCTCCAGGAAGAAATGGGGTTACCACTAAACCTGTTTCCGCAAAAATAATGAGAAACAAAATGAGATAAGTCCAGGTTTGGTAGTCATTCACTATTTCCACCAAATGTTTATCGATATGCAGTATAAAATCGATAATACTTGTTATAATCTCCAAAATGTCTGCTCTTAAACGTTATTTAACATAACTGGCATTACCAGCATCAAGACATCTTCATTTTCATCCTTAACAGCAGGAATCAACAAACCAGCTCTGTTTGGTGTACTCATCTCGATAACGACCTCTGCAGAATCTAAGTTGTTTAACATCTCTACTAAGAACTTCGCATTGAAGCCTATTTCCATATCTTGACCTTCAAACTGGCAGCTTAAACGCTCATGCGCTTCGTTAGAGAAGTCTAAATCTTCTGCAGAAATATGTAACTCACTACCTGATATTTTTAAACGTACTTGGTGTGTTGTTTTGTTTGCGAAAATAACAACACGACGTAATGTATTTAAGAACAATAAACGATCAACCGTTAGTTTGTTTGGATTTACTTGTGGAATTACCGCTTCATAATCTGGGTAACGCTCATCAATTAAGCGACAGATTAGGTGTATATTTCCAAAACGGAAGAAAGCATTGGTATTGTTGTACTCAATAGACACGGTGCTATCGTCGGATGGCAACGATGATTTCAATAAAGTAAGTGCCTTCTTAGGTAAAATCAATGAAGTAGGCTTGTCTGTACCAACATCGGTACGACGGTAGCGTACCAATTTGTGCGCATCTGTAGCTACGAAAGTTACTGCCTGTTCTGCCAACTGTACTAAAACACCTGACATCGCTGGACGAAGCTCATCACTACTAACGGCAAAGATTGTTTTGTTGATAGCTTCCGAAAGAATCGCCGTTCCCATATTTACTGTAGAAACATTATCTACTACTGGAATTTTCGGGAAATCGTCCGCATTCTCTCCGCTCAATTTATATTTACCATCACCAGCACTGATCTCAATAGCTAAAGTTTTGGTATCTACAGAAAAAGCTACGGGCTGATCTGGTAATGTTTTAAGGGTTTCAATCAAAATTTTTGATGGCATCGCAACACGACCTTCTTCTTTAGCTTCGATTTGCAAAGAAGTAACCATACTGGTTTGTAAGTCTGTTGCTGAGATAGTCAGCAAATTATCTTTGATTTCAAACAAAAAGTTCTCTAAGATTGGAAGCACCGTACTGCTACTGGAAGCACCGCTAATAGACTGTAATTGTTTTAATAAAATTGACGTGGATACAATAAATCTCATTTCCTGATTTTTATAGATTTTTATATGCAATATTACAGAAAAGAATCTACATTTTATAGATTTTAACGGCCTTTATTGTTCGTTTTTACGAATTCATAATTTCCTTTATCCCCTATAAAAAGGTACTTTTCATGAAGTATTATCACCTATTTTTCCTTAAATACGAACTGTTACACGCTATATAAGCTAATTTTAGCTAATTTTGTAAAATTAACTATGCAGTTTAAAGAAATTATAGGTCACCAGCAGATCAAGGCTAATCTTATACAAACCGTACATGATAACCGGGTAAGTCATGCGCAGCTTTTTCTTGGCCCTGAGGGCTCAGGAAGCTTAGCTTTAGCTGTGGCCTATGCTCAATTTATTAACTGCGAGTCGCGTGGTGCTGATGACAGCTGTGGTCAATGTAGTTCTTGCATAAAGTACCAAAAACTTATACATCCCGATCTTCACTTTTCCTACCCTTTCTTTGCGAGTGGAGAGAAAGACGTCGCTACCGTTTATATGGAAGAATGGCGTCAAGCATTCATCAGCAACCCTTATCTTAGTTTAACGACGTGGCGTAATCAGCTTGATGCAGGCAATAAGCAAGCCAACATCAATATTGCCGAGGCACACGATATTATAAAAAAACTAAGCTTAAAGGCATTCGAAGCGGAGTATAAAGTTTTAATCATGTGGCTTCCCGAGTATTTAGATGTACAAGGGAATGCGTTATTAAAACTTATCGAAGAGCCGCCAGCAAAAACCTTATTCCTACTCGTTGCCGAGAATCAGGATAAAATATTAAATACCATCCTTTCACGAACGCAACTTGTCAAGATATTAAAGCTTAATCATGAAGAGGTAGCGAATTATCTTTCCACAGAAAAAGGGTTAGCAACCAACCGAGCACAAGAGATTTCATTCATTGCTGACGGGAACCTCCAAACCGCTTTAAGCCTGCTGGACGAGGATTCTAGTCCATATTTCAATCTTTTGATTAGCTGGCTTCGCTATGTGGTTACCGACACAGGCTTATCCTTTATTCAACTATGTGAAGAAGACTTTGCTAAACTCGGTCGTGAAAACCAGAAAAATTTTTTAATTTATGCCATAAATATGTTGCGTCAGATCATTCTTATGCAGCAAGGATTACACAGTTTAGTGCTTCTACAAGGACAGGAGTTGGATTTCGTGAAAAAATTTAGCGAAAATTACCAGCAAGAACAACTGGAAAAAGCAATAGATCTGTGTGAGAAAACACACTATAAAGTAGAACGCAATGCAAATCCTAAAATATTATTTTTAGATTTATCTTTGCAATTAGTATTAATTTTTAAGTACAAAACGATCCCGCAAGGGACTCAATATATATAAAACAAACAATATGGGATGTGGCAGTTGCTCATCCGGAGGTGGTTGTGGTAGTCAAAGTACTACGGTAGGAACAACCCCTGCAGGTTGCCAAAGTAATGGCTCTTGCATGACCAGCGGATGTAATAAATTAGATGTATACGATTGGCTGTCCGATATGGATTTGCCCTCAAATTATAAACCTTTTAACATAGTTGAAGTCCGCTTTAAGGGCTCACGTAAAGATTTTTATGTAAATACGGACAACCTTTACCTAGAAATGGGTGAAATGATTGCCGTTGAACCTTCTACAGGAGGTTATGATATCGGCCACGTTTCCTTAACCGGAGAATTGGTGCGCTTACAACTGAAGAAAAATAATGTAATCGCTGATAATGTGGTAAAGAAGATTTACCGTAAAGTAACAGAAGCTGATGTTGCCAAATATAACGCAGCGAAAGATTTGGAGTGGGAAACCATGCATAAGGCCCGTAACTTGGCTTTAGAGTTAGGTTTATCCATGAAAATATCGGACGTTGATTATCAAGGTGATAAAACTAAAGCTACCTTTTTCTATACTGCCGAAGGGCGTGTCGATTTTAGGGAGCTTATCAAACGTATGGCAGAATCTTTTCGGATTCGTATTGAGATGCGCCAAATTGGTATGCGTCAAGAAGCTAGCCGTTTGGGTGGTATCGGTTCATGTGGTCGTGAGTTATGCTGTTCAACCTGGTTGACAGATTTCAAAACGGTTTCTACATCTGCTGCACGCTACCAAAATCTATCCCTTAATACACTGAAGCTTGCTGGTCAATGTGGTAAATTAAAATGCTGCTTGAACTTCGAGTTAGATAGTTATATGGATGCTTTAAAAGATATTCCTAACAATGTAGACCGTATCGATACAGAAAATGGTGTCGCTTACCTACAGAAAACGGATATCTTTAAAAAGATTATGTGGTACTCGTACCCTGGTGCTGAAAATTGGATCCCATTAGAAGTTACTACTGTTCGCGAATACGCGGATATGAATAGAAATGGTAAGAAACCAGCTGAATTATTCACTACTATTGAAGTAGAAGAAGTTCAAAAGCCAATATCACATGATTACGAAAATGTGGTAGGTCAAGACTCCTTAACGCGCTTAGACGATAAGAATAAGAAGCGTAAACGCAAGAAGACAAAGCCTAAGAAAGAGAATGCTCCAGAGCATAAAAAAGCCGATCAACAACCAAAAAGAGAAGCTAAAGCTCCTGCACCAACTCCAAAAGCTGAATCAGACAAAACGGAGAAAGTAGAAAAAACAGAAAACGATAATAAACCGAAAAAAAGGTTTAACAATCGAAATAGAGGAAGATCTTCAAACAATAACAACAATAAAAAAGAAGGTTCCTAATTTAATAAGTAATTAACAACAGCAGGCTATGATTAAGATTATAGGCTGCTGTTGAGCATTAGGCCTTAACGCTCGCACGCTACGCTTTAATAAGGTCAATATGCATCACACGAAATCGTATAAGATGAAAAAGACAGTCTACTTGATTCCTTGTTTTTTGTTTCTTCTGCTCGCAGCATGCGAACAAGAAAGCTTTTATGAAGTAAATAAGCCTATAAAGAATAGATCTTGGTCTTATGCTAATAAACCTACATTTGATATTCATATCACCGATAATACGGCCAAGTATGACCTCTATGTACACCCTCGTCACACTTCTGAGTATAAATATGCCAACTTGTTCTTTTTACTCCATCAGAAAGGCCCTCAGCTACAGGATACGGCATTTCGTTATGAAGTTAAGCTAGCTGAACTTGATGGGCGTTGGATTGGTAAAAATGCAGGTAACTTATACAGTAATGAGTTCCTTATCAAAAAGGATATTTCATTTCCAGATACCGGTGTTTATCATTTCTCGCTAGAACAAAATATGCGTGAAGAACCGTTAAAATATATATCTGATATTGGTATTAAGCTTGTAAAAAAATAAAATGCGAATCCTTCGTTGGCTTCTTCTTCCCATCTCCCTACTCTATGCCTGTATCACTTGGCTTAGAAACCGTTTGTATGACCATAGCTTATTAAAGAGTCGTTCGTTTCAATTGCCTGTTGTTGTTATTGGTAATTTAGCGGTGGGTGGAACGGGCAAAAGTCCGATGACGGAACATATACTACGCATTGTAAAAGACACTTTTCAAGTAGCTGTATTAAGCCGTGGATATGGACGTCGCACCAAAGGTTTCCGTTACGTAGAAACCAATTCCTTAGCGACAGAAGTAGGCGACGAGCCTTTGCAAATCAAACGCAAGTTTCCAAATACAACGGTAGCCGTTTCAGAAAACCGTTGCTATGGTATTGATAAACTACAAGCGCAGCATGACGCTATTTTGCTTGATGACGCCTATCAACACCGCCAGCTGAAGCCTAGCTTTTCGATCTTACTGTTTGACTATGCATCGATGCTACAGCCTATGTTAAGCCTGCCTACGGGCAACTTTCGCGATTCTCTTCATGAAAGTAAAAGAGCACAAATCATTGTTATTACAAAATGTCCAAGTAACATCCCAGAACAAGTCAAAGAAGACATCAAAACACGCTTAGCAAAATATAGCGCAGCAACTGTCTTTTTTTCGCGCATTGCTTACCAAACGATTATTAATGGCCAGGGAGCTACATTAACGACGGAGGAGCTCGCAAATAAGTCTGTTCTACTATTGACTGGTATTGCCAATCCGAAACCCTTAGACGCCTTTATTCGCCCTTTAGCGGAACATGTATATCCTTTAGTATATTCAGATCATCACGATTTTAGTGCTGTTGATATTAAACATATACAAGAGAAGCTTCAATCTATTCAAGCTACAAATAAAATCATACTAACAACAGAGAAGGATTACCAGCGTTTACCTGCTGATTTCTGTGCTAGCCAACCTATTTTCTATATTCCCATCCAACAAGAAATTGTTCATCAAGAAGGGGATACCTTTGAGAAACTTATCAAAGAAGCCTTTTCTCGCGCATAAAGTGTTAATTACTTTAAACACACGTTAAACTTTATTAAATAAGATACTGACTTACAATTCCTTAAATAAAAGGGATTACATTTGAGTAACAAAAAAATAAAGATCATGAAAAGTTTAAAAATTTTAGCCATTTGCTTATGCCTAGGAATTAGCATGAGCTATGCACAACAAAGAGGTGGTAATGTAGATCCTGCAACACGTGCTAAAACTACAGTTGAACATCTTACAAAAGAATTAGGCTTGAACAAAACACAGCAAGACTCTATCTATAATTATATCTTGAAACAAACAGAGCATCAAAAAGCACAGTTTGAAAAAAATAAAGATAAAAGAGAAGATGTACGTGCGGAATTACAAAATGAACGTACCAAAAAACAAGAAAAAATTAAATCATTCTTAACAGCTGAGCAAAAAGCTAAATATGAAGCGCTAGAAGCTAAACAAGAAGGAAGAGGTTTTCAAGGTCGTAAAAACTAGTTTTTAAGGCTACAACTTAAGAAGAGAGAAACCCCATGCGGGTAAAAGAAGCGGAGTCTACCATTATAGATGGGTAGACTCCGCTTCTTTTTTAGTATTTGGTACTTTATGAAGCACCTTTACTATATATCGTTAGTGTGTTATATCAGATATTGTATAAAAACACATAAAAATAAATACTATACTAACACAATAGGTTAAATATGGTTTTAAACATATTTAAACACAGATTTTATCCTTAAAATGCTTTTTCAACTTTTGATATCAAGGAAATCAAAGTGTTAAGAAAGGTTAATTGTAACATAACTGATACAATAAACCATCCCAAAAGAGAGTTATAGTTGTAATAAAAAAATTACAAAAGGTTTAACAATTAAAATTTAAAAGCATGAAAAAGTTAATTTTAACAGGGATCAGTCTATTAGTAGCCGTAACAATGTCATTTGCACAACAAGTAAAACCTGAGGAAAAAGCAAAACAAGAAACCGTAGTATTAACGGAGAAACTTACCTTAACAGATGAACAACAACAATCTGTTTATGATTTTGTATTACAAGGCGAAGTTAGTAAAGCTGCATTACGCGCTGACGAAACTTTATCACCAGAAATATTAGTTGAATCATTGACTAAAGTACAAGCCAATACGGATCAACAAGTAAGTGAGAAGTTGACAGACGAGCAGAAAGAAGTCTACGCGAAAATTGTAGCTGAGCGTCCGCAAGAAGAAGCTCCAGCAAAACCTGAAAGCGCAGAATAACCCATAAACATATCTAAAATTCTTGATCAGGTACATTTTTCAAGATAAAAGGCTGAAACCATGGTTTCAGCCTTTTTTAATGCTTGATTTCTATACATAAAAAGAGCGAAGACTAGGTGTCTTCGCTCTTTCAACATTCATATTTAAAGCAAGAAAGATTTCCTTTCTTAAGATGTTTTCAATTTTTTCTGAATATCCTGAACGTAAGTTTTAAATTTCTTATCCGTTTCAATCAAATCTTCTACGGTTTGACAAGCATAAATTACCGTAGAGTGGTCACGTCCACCGAAGAAACTACCGATAGATTTAAGCGACGATTTTGTATGATTCTTAGCTAAGTACATAGATATCTGACGCGCCTGTACAATTTCACGCTTACGTACTTTAGACTTAACCATTTCTACTGGAACCTCGAAATACTCACATACCAATTTCTGGATGTACTCCATAGAAATCTCTTTATGTGTGTTCTTAACAAAGTTCTTCAACATAGATTTTGCTAAGTTCAAATCGATATCTTTCTTATTTAAAGTAGATTGTGCTAATAGAGAAACCATAGCTCCCTCTAATTCACGTACACTATTATCAATTTGTGTAGCTACATATTCTACTACATTCTCTGGCAACTCAATACCATCAGAATACATTTTCTTTTTCAAGATAGCCATTCTAGTCTCCAAATCAGGAATTTGAATATCAGCTGATAATCCCCATTTGAAACGACTTAATAAGCGTTCTTCTAAACCAGACAAGTCTTTTGGTGCTTTATCTGATGTAAGGATAATCTGCTTTCCTGATTGGTGTAAATGATTAAAAATATGGAAGAAAATATCCTGTGTTTTTTCCTTACCTGCAAAGTTGTGAACGTCATCCATGATGATAACATCCATTGCTTGGTAGAAATTCACAAAGTCATTAATTGTATTATTCTTCAAAGAGTCTACAAACTGCTGGCAGAACTTCTCACAAGACACGTAGATAACCAACTTGTCTGAAAGATTTTTCTTGATTTCATTACCAATAGCTTGAGCAAGGTGTGTTTTTCCTAAACCTACATCACCATAAATCATTAATGGGTTGAAAGAGGTTCCACCAGGCTTATTAGCCACAGCATAACCTGCTGATCGCGCCAAACGATTACATTCACCTTCGATAAAGTTCTCGAATGTATAATGATGATTTAATTGCGGGTCTACTTGCAATTTCTTCAAACCCGGAATAACGAATGGGTTTTTAATATTCTTATTCAACGCTACCGGAACAGGGATAGATTGTTTCTTTCCTTCCGCTCCATTTCCGTTTGATGGAATGTTCGTTGTATAAGGCGTATTCGCCGATGATTTATCTACAATGATATTATACTCTAGACGTCCCTGCTCACCTAAAAATTTCTTTATCGTCTTACGTAAAATGCCAACATAATGTTCTTCTAGCCACTCGTAGAAAAACACAGATGGTACTTGAATAGTTAAAACGTTTCCATTTAACCCTACCGCTTTCACCGGCTCAAACCAGGTCTTGAAACTTTGTGCTGGGATGTTGTCTTTGATAATCTGAAGACAGCTATTCCAAACACTTGTACACGTTTTTTCCATTCCTAAATTGTTAATAACTTGAAAACCAATAATCGACAAGAAAATTGTTTAAAACTTTCTCTTAAGACGAAGATGACAAAAAAAAATGAGTTAAAAAACTAAAATAACAAAAAAATCAAACCAAACTGAATATCAGAAACTTAACTATGTTTTTAAGGTAATTTTTGCTTTAAAATGGTTAGGTTGCGTTTTTTTCAACAGTCTTCTTAACGTAGGCAATAAGACCCTCAATTTCCCCCTTTTTTGTGATTTTCATAAAACGCTGTGGAAAACTATTCTTTATTGCCTGCATTTAAAGTTAAGTATAAAAAAACAAAAAAGGGAAGACTTTTTAAATCTTCCCTTAATTTATTTTCGTTAGTGTTATTAAGATACCATTGTTGATGTCTTTAAGCCTTTGGTTAGCTTTTTCACCTCCATTATAATCGAACTTGCGTCATATCCACAAACTCGCCACAGTTCTTCTTGTTCACCATGCTCTACAACTTCATCAGCCATACCCAGTCGAATAACTTGCGCTTGGTAACCATGGTCTACCATAAACTCTACGATAGCAGATCCGAAACCTCCCACAATACATCCATCTTCGAGCGTAATCACTTTATTAAACTTACGGAATACCTCATGCAGAAGCTCTGCATCTAAAGGCTTCGCAAAGCGCATATCGTAATGTGCCGGATGGATACCTTCTTCGTTTAATACTTGGATAGCGTGCGTAGCTTCATTTCCAATAGCACCTAAGCTTAATATAGCGACATCTTCTCCATCGTTAAGCTTACGTCCCTTACCAATAGGTATAGCTTGGAACGGACGTCTCCAATCGACCATCACACCATTTCCTCGCGGATAACGAATAGAGAATGGTCCTTGATTAGGCAATTGAGCAGTATACATTAAATTACGTAGCTCTTCCTCATTCATTGGCGCAGAAACAACCATATTAGGAATACAACGCATAAAAGCAATATCATAAGCACCGTGATGTGTTGGTCCATCAGCACCGACAACCCCTGCTCTATCTAAACAGAAAACAACATTTAGTTTCTGCAAAGCAACATCATGGATAACTTGATCGTAACCACGTTGCATAAACGATGAATAGATGGTACAAAAAGGTACAAGCCCTTGCGTTGCCAATCCTGCACTAAAAGTTACAGCATGCTGTTCTGCAATACCTACATCAAATGCACGATTAGGCATGGCCTTCATCATAATATTTAAAGAAGAACCCGACGGCATAGCCGGCGTAATTCCCATAATCTTATCATTTGCTTCTGCGAGCTCTACCAAACTATGTCCAAATACATCCTGGTATTTTGGTGGTTTTGGTTTATCGGATACCGACTTTTTGATTTCGCCAGTTATTTTATCGAACAAACCTGGTGCATGCCATTTTGTTTGATCTTTTTCCGCTAAAGCATAGCCTTTACCTTTTAACGTAACAACATGTAATAATTTAGGTCCTGGAATATGTTTTAAATCTTCCAAAGTCTTCGCTAATTTATTGACATCGTGACCATCAACAGGACCAAAGTATCTAAAATTTAAAGATTCAAATAGATTGGCGTTTTTCAATAACGTTCCTTTAATGCTTTGTTCCAATTTCTTAGCCCATCCGTATGCATCAGGACCACCATTTTTGGAAATCTTGGCCAACACGGATATCAACTCGTCACGAAACTTGTTATAGCTTTTTGAGGTGGTAATACTTGTTAGATACTCTTTCATCGCTCCAACATTAGGATCGATAGACATACAGTTATCATTAAGAATAACCAAGAGATTGGATTTCTCAATACCAGCATGATTTAAAGCCTCAAACGCCATACCACCAGTCAGCGCACCATCACCAATAATAGCGACATGCTGTCTGTCAGTCTCTCCTTTATATTCGGAAGCTACTGCCATACCTAAAGCTGCAGAAATGGACGTCGATGAGTGGCCTACACCGAAAGTATCGTATTCGCTCTCTCCTCGTTTTGGAAAACCAGAAATACCACCTAGGATACGATTGGTATGAAATACGTCACGTCGTCCAGTAAGTATTTTATGGCCATAGGCCTGATGCCCCACGTCAAAAATTATTTGATCATAAGGTGTATTTAAGACGGCATGCAAGGCCACAGTAAGTTCGACAACGCCTAAACTAGCTGCAAAATGCCCTCCATTTACGGATACAATATCAATAATGAACTGCCTTAATTCCGTACAAACCTCTTCTAACTCCTTCCCACTAAGCTTTCTTAAATCAGAAGGATCATTTATCTTTTGTAATAGCGAACCCGCTTCTACTTGCATATGCTTTCCTGTAAATAAGTTACAAATTAACGACTTATTCATTAAACTACAGAACAATATAGTTAAATAATAGTTTCGTCTTTTATTTAAATCCCTTAAAATAACCTTCTGAAATATACAGCAAATGCTTATTTTTGAACTGAATATGCAGACAGAGGGTTACGAAATTAAATTAGAGCAGTTTGAAGGTCCATTTGACCTCTTGCTTTTTTTTATTGAAAGAGATGAATTAAATATTCATGATATTCCAATTTCAAAAATTACCGACGATTTCTTGGATTATATACAAAAAATGCAATCCTTGAACATCGAATTGGCTAGTGAATTTATTTTCGTAGCTTCTACTTTAATGCGTATTAAGGCTAAAATGCTGCTTCCTCGTTATGATGTCGATGATCCCGAAAATGAAATCGATCTTAAAAAGGAACTTACCCAAAAACTTATTCTCTACAAACAGTTCAAAGAAATCTGTGAAGAGATGCGTGTTTTTGAGGAAAACAGAATGAAGCTTCACTCCCGTGGAAATATTCTCCTCGACAATAAAATAGCCCGTAAAAAGGATAAAACTGACGAAGATTTAGCTTCATTTGACTTATATAAATTATTGATGGTCTATGAAAAGATGATGTTCAACTTTACACATCGCATCATGGAAGTAACCCACACCGTCATTAAATATCCATATACTATTGAACAGCAGAAAAAAGCAATTGCTGAACTGATTGAAATCAATAGTAAATTGGACTTCCACCAGATTGCGCTGCACTCTAAAGACAAGGTTCAATTTGTATACAACTTCCTAGCTATTTTAGAGATGCTACAACAACGACTTCTAGAAATTCAAGTAGGAATCGGCTATAATAGCTTCTGGATTGAAAAAAGAACGGATCTCAATTAACTTTTAGGCTCTTTCGTAAAGGCATCATCAACCTTAGCTATTTCGCGTAATTGATCTAACTCATTTAATAAATAAGGATATCGGTCTGCCATTGGTATAGCATTCAATTGCTTTGCGGCAGCTATTCCTGCCTTTAAGGTTTCCCCATTGAAGGCTTGAAAACGTTGAATAAAAAGGCTTAGATCTTGGTCTTCGATATAGCCATCAACGAGCCCATAACCATGTGCTACTGCTGCATCAAAATAATGAGTGTCTAAGCACAATTGTAACATTTTTTTCTCCGACATTACCTTTAATAAGCTAACCATAACCTGAAAAGGGAATAAACCGATTGCCAATTCGGGCAGCCTAAAACGTACATCTTTACGACTAAAAACATAAGTACAATTGGCAATAAAGAGAAATGCACCAGCAATAACATCTCCTTCAACCCAGGCTACTGAGGGTTTATGAAGTTTATCCATTACCTCTCCTAAAGACAAGATTTGCTGCTCGAGCGCCGGATTAGACCGATCGACAGCAGTATCTTGAAAAGCCTTTAAATCCATGCCTGCACAAAAAACAGGGCCTTCAGCCTGAAGAATCACCAACTTAATAGCAGGATTAGTATTTGCCTCATGAATAGCATGAGCAATCTCATTAACCATCGTCGGGGTAAAAGCATTACGCTTTTCGGCACGAGCTAACGTTAGATAATAGCAAAAATCTTCTTGTTTAGTTTTAATAAAATTATACTTCATCTACTCTTTTATTAGGTTTTGAAATCCTTGCAACAGATCGGCTACAACCTTATTATCGGGTTGTTTAAATTCATGTAGCAAAAGTTCTGAAGGAATATTTCCAACCAAATCATCTTGCGCAAAAGGACATCCACCGTAGCCCATTATCGCACCTTCAAAAATACGACATCCACCAGCATAGGCAGCTTCAATTTTCAATAAAGCACTTTCTATACGACTGTGTAGATGAATACGTAACTCCACCGTTGGAAAAGTTCTATGAATCAAACTAAACATTGATTCCACTTGCTCTGGTGTAGCCTCTGAAGTCGTATCTGCTATGGAAAAAGTATGTATCCCTGCCTGTACCAAACGTTCCATCCATTCCAAAACCAACTCAGGGTACCAGGTATCTCCGTAGGGGTTACCAAAACCCATAGACAAATACACCAATAACTCTTGATTACCAGCTTGTGCCATACGTTCTTTTCCTTGTTCGATAACCTGAAATGCTGCTTCTTGGTTCATCTTCGTATTACGCAATTGAAAGGTCTCCGACATAGAGAAAGGATAACCTAGGTAATCAATAGCTTGAAAAGGCAAAGCACGTTCTATTCCTTTTGAATTGGCGACAATGGCAATAAGCTTACTCGTTTTTTTATTAATACCTGCAAGTACCTCTTCTGTATCTCGTAGTTGAGGTACTGCCTGCGGCGATACAAAGCTTCCAAAATCAATATAATCAAAGAGCCCACTTGCAGCCAACTGATTTATATAATCTATTTTTTTCGCCGTTGGAATAAAATGTTCAATACCCTGTATGGCATCACGTGGGCAATCCACTAACTGTACCTTTTCAAATCTAGACATCTTTACTAATTTCGCGTGCTATAACCATCTTTTGAATAGCGCTAGTACCTTCTCCTATGGTACATAACTTGGCATCTCTAAAAAATTTCTCCGCTGGATAATCCTTCGTAAAACCATATCCACCATGAATCTGTACACTTTCATTGGCTACTTCTACTGCTACCTCCGAAGCGAACAACTTAGCCATTGCCCCCTCTTTGGTTACTTTCTTTTCTTCATTCTTTAAAGCGGCTGCCTGACGAATTAGCAGTTCTGAAGCTTCAATCTGTGTCGCCAGATGTGCTAACTTAAAACTAACATCCTGAAAACCGAAAATCTTCTGTCCGAATTGTTCACGTTCATGCGCATAACGTAAAGCGCATTTATAGGCTCCACGTGCTATACCTAATGATAAAGCAGCAATAGAAATACGACCACCATCCAACAACTTTAATGCTTGTACAAACCCTTCACCTTCTTTACCAATCAACTGATCTTTGTGAACCCTACAATTATCAAAAAATAAACTCGCCGTTTCTGAAGCACGCATTCCTAATTTATCCATCTTCTGGCCTGCCGAAAATCCGGGGGTATCTTTTTCTATAATAAATGCAGAAACGCCTCTTTTGTTTCCTTTTTCTCCTGTTCGTACCATGACGACAGCCACATCACCACTAATAGCATGTGTAATAAAGGTCTTAGACCCATTTATTACATAATAATCGCCATCAAGAGCCGCTGTTGTAGCCAATCCTCCGGCGTCAGAGCCAGACCCTGTTTCGGTCAATCCCCAAGCACCTATCCATTCGCCAGAAGCTAAAAGAGGTAAGTATTTAGCCTTTTGTTCTTCATTGGCAAAGGATAAAATGTGATTCGTACATAAAGAATTATGGGCAGCAACGGATAGACCAATGGATCCACAAACTTGTGATATCTCATCCAAAACCGTAACGTAGGCTTGATAATCTAAACCGGCACCGCCAAATTTCTCCGGAACAAGCATCCCCATGAAACCATAGGTTCCCATTTTTTTAAATAAATCTATGGGAAAATGTTGAGACTCATCCCAGTCCATTATATGTGGTTTAATAAAATCTTTGGCAAATTTTCGAGCTGTTTGTCGAACCAAAGCTAATTGCTCATTTTCGAATATTTGTAGCATAATATTTTGTAAGTTTATATCGGATATGTGAAAATTATAAAAAACAATTGATAATTTAAAATTTTAATAATTTCATAATATTATACCATTTATAAATTACGACATTTTAAATCACAGACGTATGCAAGATTTACTGTTACAGCTTAAGCATAAATCAGAGAAGCTGCAATTGGGGGGTGGTCTAGAGAAAATTCAGAAACTTAAAGAAAAGGGTAAGCTCACCGCTTGGGAGCGTATAAGCTACCTGCTTGATGACAATCGTCCTTACACGGAGATTGGTAAATTTGCCGCCGATTCGCTCTATGCTGAACATGGAGGATGCCCAAATGCTGGCGTTGTTGTAGTCCTAGGCTACGTCCAAGAAAAACTATGTGTTGTTGTTGCCAACGATGCAACGGTGAAAGCTGGTGCTTGGTTTCCGATGACGGGAAAGAAAAATTTGCGCGCACAAGAAGTAGCTATGGAAAATCATATTCCTATTATCTACTTGGTCGATTCAGCAGGCGTATATCTGCCTATGCAAGATGAGATATTTCCTGATAAAGAACATTTTGGACGTATCTTTCGTAACAATGCTAAGTTATCGGCTATGGGTATTCCGCAAATAGCAGCAATCATGGGTTCTTGCGTAGCTGGTGGTGCTTATCTACCTATTATGTCGGATTATGCGTTGATTGTTGAAGGTACAGGCTCTGTATTTCTAGCAGGCTCCTACCTTGTAAAATCATCTATTGGTGAAGTCATTGATAATGAATCGTTAGGTGGTGCACAAATGCACTGTGAAATATCGGGTGTAACAGACAACAAGTATCCCAATGATGAAAGCTGCCTTGATGCTATAAAAAATATAGTCGATAAATTTGGTGGTAGTCAACAAGCACATTTTTCACGCAAAGAAGCGTTAGGTCCAGCTTATCCAGCGACGAAATTATACGATATCTTACCCTTAGACAGGCTCAAGCCATATAATATGGTGGAATTGCTTAAAGCCATCGTCGATAAAGATTCTTTAGAAGAATATAAAAAAGACTATGGAAAAACAATCATTTGTGCACTTGCAAGAATTGATGGTTGGGCGGTAGGTATTGTTGCTAATCAACGGGAAGTAGTCAAAGCAAAGAAGCCTGGTAATAGCACTGAAATGCAGATGGGCGGCGTTATCTATTCAGACTCTGCGGATAAAGCTGCTCGTTTTATCATGAATTGTAATCAGCAAAAGATACCACTGGTATTCTTCCAAGATGTAACTGGATTTATGGTAGGTTCACGTTCAGAGCAAGGGGGGATAATAAAAGACGGTGCAAAAATGGTGAATGCAATGGCCAATTCTGTGGTGCCAAAATTCACATTTATTGTTGGAAACAGCTATGGCGCAGGGAACTATGCGATGTGTGGCAAGGCCTATGATCCACGTCTTATTTATGCATGGCCAACAGCAAGTATGGCTGTTATGAGCGGTGCTACGGCAGGAAAAACCTTATTACAAATTCAAGAAGCAGCGTTAAAATCTAAAGGAGTTACCTTATCGGAAGAAGAAAAAAATAAACTGCTATCCGATATTGAGGAACAATACAATCGTCAATTAAGTCCTTATTATGCTGCTGCACGATTATGGGTTGATGGTGTTATTGACCCTGTTGAAACGCGCAAAATCATATCCATGGGCATTGAAGCCGCAAATCATAATCCAACGATGGATAGATATAATGTAGGCGTCATTCAGACTTAAAAATATAAGGGGCCATAGTGCCCCTTATTTTATAAAATTCTTACTAAATTCCTTATAACTTACGTTTTCCTATAGTAAAACCATAGCCCACACCGAAGTTCAAATCTCTTCCAATTCCGGCACTACTGTATCTTTTACTTTCCGCAGGAACATCATTTAAGAAAGTGTCTAGTTGGCCATAGGAACTTTTTAAAGGCTGTTGAAAACCTATATTAAAAGACAAAAAGCTTCTTCTACTTATAAAGTAATGACTGCTCAAACCAAGACTTAGCAGCGCACCAGATGCTCTTTGTGTATATACATTACGCTGTACAGTCCCATTTTCAAGAGGTTTACTTTTATCAGAATCTCGGTCTAGCAAAAATATACCATAACCAAATCCCATTCGAGGATGAATATCCCAACGTCCTTTTTCTATGCGATAAATGAGTCCACCCTCAGCCGCTACTGCTGGCGTATAACCACCATAAAACAATTGCATAAGCATCTCTCCTACAGGTATTCCATCATAATAGGGTGATTTCTTCTCTTTTAATAAATCGAGCTTTAAAGCACCATACCATCCTAATTTTGGAGAAAAAAGGTGTGTTAAACGGAAATTTGATGAAAAAGCAACATTTTGCCTGCTACCTACAAGTTCAGCATTAGCTTTTCCTCCTGAAGAAGCTAAGTCAACACTGGCACCAATAGAAAATATTTCTATCTTCACATAGTTAGCCTTCTCTGGCATAGGTCTAGCCAAACTGTCCTGCGCCTTTACAACATGAAATGTACTGAAAATTCCTATTAGACTACTAGCGAGCCAAATAGCATAAGGTTTAAAATTTAGGATCATAATGCCAGCAAAAATAACATATTTCCTAAGAAACCGCTCCATAACTGTAAATGAACAATTTAGCTATAACGATTTAACTAATTAAATATTTTAGCAAGTTCTACATAAGCCGCCAAACTATCAGGGTTTCGCATAATAGCCGTACTCACCGCTTTTTCTAATGGCAAACCAGAAAACAGTTTGCGAACGGGTATTTCTAGCTTCTTACCACTAAGGGTATAAGGTATTTCAGGGACAGCATAAAACAGGTCTGGAACATGTCTTGCACTATAAGTCTGCCTAAGTGCTTGCTTTATTAAGGGTACAAGTACATCAATATCATGCCCATCTCCGAGCTGAATAAACAGCATAATTTGATCAATCTTATCCGCATTGGTTAATCCAATAGCAAGACTATCTATTACACCAGGAATACGATCTACTACATTATAAATCTCGGCAGTACCAATACGTACACCTCCCCTGTTTAAAGTAGCATCAGAACGGCCATGCATAACAATTCCACCATCAGGTTTTATTTGAATCCAATCCCCATGACGCCACAAAGCTTTTCCATTACGTTGATTATTGGATGTTTCAAAATAACTAGCTCTATAACGCTCATCATTTGTATCATTCCAAAAATATAAGGGCATCGACGGCATTGGTTGCTTGATAACAAGCTCACCCACAGCATCAAACAATTCAACATCGTTTTCATTAATAGCGACAATATCAGCGGCTAACGTACGACATTGTATTTCGCCGGCATACACCTCTTTATAGGCACAACCTGATAAAAAAGCACTACACACATCGGTACCACCACTTAAGGATATAATATGAGTATTCGGAAATTTTGCTTGTAAATTTTCGAAAGCATCCGTAGCTAATGGAGAACCTGTTGAGCCTATAACCTTCGGTTGATAATCAGGAATATCCAAATCCATGATGCTTGAAAAATAGGACGCTCCAGCACCGAGATGGTCTACTTGAGCACGACGTACGAAACGCCAGAAAGATTGATGCTCATCAAACTGTATTGCACCATTATAGAGACATAAAGTAGCTCCGCATAACAAAGAGGATAAAGCATAATTCCACATCATCCATCCCGTTGTGGTATACCACAAAAAGTTCTCTCCAGGAAGGACATTTTGATGTAAAGCCAATGCTTTAAAATGTTCCAATAAATTACCTCCTGAACGATGTGTTATGGCTTTAGGTTTACCTGTTGTACCCGAAGAATAAAGGATCCAAATGGGATCATCAAAGGCAACCCTTTCAAAAAATAAAGAAGCCGGATTATAGCCCTCAAAAAAACGGTGAAAATCATTACTATTTAAGTCAATAATATGATCTAAATAAGGTAAATTATCACGCAAAAAATCAAGTGTATTTTTCTTATAAAATGTTTTACCATTATAAGTATATTCCGTTTCCATAAAGAGCATTTTAGGCTCAATCTGTTCAAAACGCTCTTTTACACTTTGATCTCCAAAATCTGGAGAACAACAAGACCATATGGCACCCAATGAGTTAGCCGCTAAAAACAAAGCTATACTATCTACGGTATTGTTCAAGATGGCAGCGACTCGATCACCTTTTTGTAGTCCATTTTCACGCATATATTGCTGAAAAATGAATACTTTTTCGGTCAATTTTAACCAAGAAATTTCGATGAAATTACCGCTTTCATCACCATATTTCAAGGCAATATCTTCAGGTTTTTTAGCCTTAAATATATGCTCAGCATAGCTTAAAAAAAGACCTGGAAACCACTTCGCTTGAATAAAATCACTATCATTTTTGTCCCAGTCTATTACCTTACTTATGGAGCCAGAAAAGGATATTTCAAAATAATTTAAAACGGCTTCCCATAGCTTTTCACTATGTGCAATTGACCAGCTATGAAAAGACTCATAGTCTAAAAAACAACGATTATAGGTATGCTCTACATACTGCTGAAAACTATATAAAGTAGATGATTTTATATAGGATTCGGTGGGTTTCCAAATTAATTTTCTCATCTCGTCTACAATTGGTACGGTAGTACTAAAGATAAGAAAAGTCTGTGTTAAACACAGACTTTTAAGCTTTTATATTAATCTTCCGTTCGGAAAGCATTCCATCCTTGGGCCGAAATTGGATATACATTTCCAGATTTAGAAATCATTTCACAACCTGCATTCTCTTCCGTAATGTGGCCAATAATGGTAATATCGAGTTGATTTTTAATTTTGTCATACTGATCTTGCGGAACAGTAAACAAAAGTTCATAATCTTCACCCCCACTTAACGCACAAACTGTAGGATCCAATCCAAACTCACGAGCCGTTTCATAAGTCATTGGATCAATAGGAATTTTCTCCTCATAAAGCTTACAACCAACTTTCGATGCTTTACAAATATGGATAATTTCAGAAGCTAAACCATCAGAAATATCAATCATTGCGTTAGGTTGAATATCATAAATATCGAATAATTCAACGATATCTTTGCGAGCTTCAGGCTTTAACTGACGTTCAACAATATAGTCTTTACCTTCCAGATCTGGCTGAATATTAGGGTTTTCCAAGAATATTTTCTTCTCACGCTCCAATAATTGTAAGCCAACATAAGCACCACCCAGGTCACCACTCACACATAAAAGATCACCTTCTTTTGCTGCAGAACGATAAGCAATTTTATGCTCATCGACATAACCAATACTCGTAACGGAAATTACTAAACCTTGCGTCGATGCAGAGGTATCTCCACCGATAAGATCTACATTAAATTTTTTACAGGCAATGAGAGCGCCTTCATAAATCTCTTCTACAGCCTCTAGCGGAAATTTAGAAGAAAGACCAATGGAAAAAGTAATCTGTGATGCCTTACCATTCATTGCATAAATATCACTAAGATTTACTTGAACAGCCTTATAACCAAGGTGTTTCAAAGGAACATAGCGTAAATCAAAATGCACGCCTTCCAAAAGTAAATCAGTAGATATTAATGTTTTTTTATCCTTAAAATCTAAAACAGCAGCATCATCGCCAATTCCTTTGATTGTGGATGGTTCTGTTATTTCTACTGCTTTCGTCAAATAATCTATCAATCCAAACTCACCGAGCTCATGGATAGCAGTTCTATCTTTATTATCAAACATAGTTTAATTCAATTAAAATCTGTAAATCAAATAGTTATGATTTACAATCCATATTTTTCAGAAATTTCAAGCATACGCTCGATTGGTCTTCTCGCTTTTTCAATAATATCAGCTGGCAAATCCACTTCTGGTAATTCATACTTCAGACAGTTGTACAACTTTTCTAACGTATTCAATTTCATATGTGGACAATCATTGCAGGCACAAACGTTATTTGGCGGAGCGGGAATAAAAGTTTTCGTTGGGCTAGATTTTTGCATTTGATGCAAAATTCCAGATTCCGTAGCCACAATAAACGTAGAAGCTTCATTCTCAATTGTATATTTCAACAACCCGGATGTAGCACCCACATAATCAGCTTGTTGCAATATAGGTTCTTCACATTCAGGATGCGCAATAAATTTAGCATCCGGAAATTGCGCACGTAAATCGGAAATTTTATCAAGCGAAAAAATCTCGTGAACCATACAAGCACCATTCCACAACACCATATCGCGTCCTGTCTTCTTCATCACGTAAGCCCCTAAATTGCGGTCAGGACCAAAGATAATTTTTTGATCTTTTGGCAAACTCTGAACGATTTGTACGGCATTACTGGACGTACAAACGATGTCAGATAAAGCTTTAAGTTCCGCTGTACAGTTCACATAAGTGATGACAATATGATCAGGATGTTTCTCTTTAAATTTCGCAAAAAGATGTGCTGGGCAACTATCTGATAATGAGCATCCTGCTTTTAAGTCTGGCAAAAGTACTTTTTTCGAGGGCGATAATACCTTCGCTGTCTCTGCCATAAAATGAACGCCGGCAAAAACAATTACTTCTGCGTCAGTCTTAGCGGCTTGTTGCGACAAACCAAGACTATCGCCTATGTAATCAGCAATATCCTGTATTTCAGCATCTTGATAATAGTGCGCCAAAATTACAGCATTCTTTTCTTGCTTAAGTCGTTGAATTTCAGCGACAATATCAAGGGTTGGATCGATGGATTCATCGATATATCCCTTGGATTCGAGATCTTTTTCAAAAACTGTATTCATTATCTTCTTTTTTCCACGGCTAATGTTTAAAACTTCAACGATACAAAAGTAGGGAAAGAAAATGAAACGAAATCCACATTCCTTTTTTTCAATAAATAACAATGTTTTTTATAAAAAGGATTCTTATTGTTTATTAGTGTGTGGAAAATGGGGATAATGCAGTGAAATTTTTGTTTGAACTATGGTTGTTCTGTTCTTTTAAACAACTTATCCACACTTTTACACAATTTAGGTCTTGATTTTCAGGTTTCTAATTTTTCACGTTTTTCTCTTTCAAGAATTTTTTGTGAATTACTTTTCACGTGGAAAATGTTAATATGAGCTTAATATTTTGTTAATCTTTCGTAGGAATTTGTTGAAATCCGGCAAAAATGTGGAAAGTTTTAAAGTTTTCATTTTTAGTTAACGCTTTATATACATGTTATCCACATATTTTGTTAATTTGTTCCTTGTAAAAAGTGGTTTTACTACAATAGGTAGCTATGACGGTGAATAGAAAAGTAGATTTTTTGATTATAGGCTCTGGAATTGCAGGTTTGAGCTTTGCTTTGAAGGTTGCAGAAAAGCATAAAGTGTTGATTGTCACTAAATCTAACGAAGATGAGTCCAATACGAAATATGCACAAGGTGGAGTAGCTGCAGTTGTGGATAAGTCTGACAGCTTTGAAAAGCATATTGCTGATACTGAGGTTGCTGGCGACGGTTTATGCCATGTGGAAATTGTGGAAAACGTTGTTAGGGAAGCTCCTGAGCGTATAAAAGAGCTGATAGATTACGGTACCAACTTCGATAAAGTGGATGATAGCCATTATGATTTGGCACGTGAAGGTGGACATTCTACACATCGTATTTTGCACTATAAAGACATTACAGGCTATGAAATTGAGCGTGCTTTATTAGAAAAAGTTCATCAACATCCTAACATAGAAATACTTACTCATTATTTTGCTGTTGATTTGATCACGCAGCATCATCAAGGTGTACATGTGGATAAAAGTACCAACGATATTCAGTGTTTCGGAATTTATGCTTTGAATACACGTACTGGTGCAATTGAGATTTTTTTAAGTAAAATAACATTAATGGCTTCGGGCGGAGCTGGTCACGTATATGCCAGTACGACGAATTCCACAATTGCTACAGGCGATGGTATTGCCATGGTGTATCGTGCAAAAGGAAAAGTGCGTAATATGGAATTTATGCAGTTTCATCCTACTTCCTTATATAACCCTAAAGATTCACCGGCTTTTTTAATTTCTGAAGCTGTACGTGGTTTTGGTGGTGTTTTAAGACGTATTAATGGAGACTCCTTTATGGAGGAATATGATGAACGTGGATCGCTTGCTCCACGCGATATCGTAGCACGCGCTATAGATAGTGAGATGAAAAAATCAGGTATTGATTTTGTTTATTTAGATATTACACATCGTAGTAAAGCGGATATTTTAGCACATTTTCCAAATATTTATGAAAAATGTTTGTCTATAGGATTGGATATGTGTAAGGATTTTATTCCAGTTACACCAGCAGCACACTATTTATGTGGTGGTGTTTTAGTTGATGCTGTTGGTAAAACAAGTATTAAACAACTTTACGCCTGCGGCGAATGTTCATCTACCGGATTGCATGGCGCTAATCGACTGGCTTCTAACTCATTATTGGAAGCTGTTGTTTATGCTCACCGAATTTTCGAAGATTCCATAAAATCGGTAGACCAAGTAGATTTTGCGGAAGGAATTCCGAATTGGGACGAGTCAAAAGTTCAATTATTGAATGAAGAAATCCTGGTTACGCATAATTTAAGAGAGACACAAAAATTGATGAGTGATTATGTGGGTATTGTACGTTCCGATTTTCGATTGGATCGTGCCATGCGTCGTCTTGGATTTTTATATGAGGAGACGGAAGATTTTTATAAAAACACCAAGCTTTCTGTAAAATTATGTGAGCTGCGTAATGTTATTCAAGTTTCTTATTTGATTGTTAAATCGGCAATGAATAGACAAGAAAGTAGAGGCTTGCATTATACCACAGATTATCCGCAAAAATCTGATAATCTTATAGATACAATATTATAATATGGCGTTGATACAGCCCGTTTTGGGCATTTTTCCTGATATTGCTGATGATGTTTTTATTGCTGAAAATGCAACTATTGTAGGCGATGCTAAGCTAGGTTCTCATTGTTCGGTTTGGTTTAATGCGGTTATTCGTGCCGATGTTAATTATATTAGAATTGGCGATTATACCAATATTCAAGATGGTGTAGTCATCCATTGTACCTATGAAAAGAATGGTACTGACATCGGTAATTATGTTAATATAGGACACAAAGCCATTGTTCATGGTTGCGTAGTTCATGATTATGTGTTGATTGGTATGGGCGCAATTGTAATGGACCGTGTCGTGATTGAGTCTAATGTGATTATTGCGGCTGGTGCTGTTGTTTTAGAAGGAACACATTGTGAGTCTGGCTATTTATATGCTGGAATACCAGCGAAGAAGATTAAGCTGCTTACAGCGGAACAATTGGACTTACTGAAGCAATTACCACATAATTACGTGTTGTATAGCTCTTGGTTTCAATAGGCTATGCGTTCCCCATGGCTTTATTTCAATCGTTTTTAGAACGTATTATAGGTCTTATTTCTAAAATATATCTATTGATATCATTTGGTATGATATTATTCCATATCGTATAACTCTTTATTTCAATTTGCTATGCCTTTTATGAAGCCTTATTTTAGTCGTTTTCAGACCATTTTGGGTTTTGATAGTAAATACTGCTATTCCTTAATAAATGTTCTTAGAACGCCTTATATACATCACTTATAGGCAATATCTATGAATATTAGTTGGTATGATATTGTTCCATATCGTATAACTCTTTATTTCAATAGGCTATGCCTTTTATGAAGCCTTATTTTAGTCGTTTTAAGGTTATTTTAGGCTTTCATAGCAATGATGATACTATTTCTTGGTAAACGTTCTTAGGGCGCTTTATAGGCCTTATTTATAGGAAGTAGCAGTGAATATCATTTAGCATTAGGCCGAAAGATAAAAAGGGGAAAGATTTAATCTTTCCCCTTTTGTTTTACTTATCTAGGTCGATGGTTTCATTTTGATCCCAATTGGCCCGTATCGTGAATGTTTTACCCAAGTACCATATATTTTCGGCTTGCGTGTTTGTATATACATCACCAGGATCCCAACGTCCATTTTTGTTGGTGTCGTAGATGACGCGTAAGCTGTATTTTCCACCAGGAAAGTCTTTATAAGGAATAACACGTTCTCCATTTTTAAGTATGCGTCTATCAAAAACTTTCTCTTTTTGATCATCTATTAGCTCAACAATGTACTGTTGTGTACTATCTACTTTAGCTATTGTGAAGGATATATTCCCATAATTATCGGATTCGTCTAAGGTAAATTTCATTTTATATTCCTTATTAAAATCATCGTATGGGCCCAGCATAGCTTTCTCTTTAATGACCAATTCGTAGTTACGCTTTGGTCTCCAGTTATAGCGTATATAGTACAATTCACGGTCCGTTGTATCTTGCTGCAATTGGAAGTTTCTTCTTGAAACGGAATCTTCCAGTATTTCAATTTTTGACTTATCAATTGACGCTATTGGTGAGGAGCTCGTCAAACGGATATGTTTAACGCGATCTACCTTTCCATTTATATTTAAGCTTGGTTTGATATCCCTCTCGTATTTTTGATTTTTCGATGTTTTAATCAATATCGTATCTATGATTTTTCCAGCGTCTGTTAATTCTATTTTCATGGAATCTAGTTCTGCTTTCTCAAAATAGATTTTCAAACTGTCTTTGTTGAAACTGAATTTCTCTATTTTCGATTGATTTAATGTTTCCGGAAATAAGATACGCGTGCTGGGTTCGTTTAGACCTTGGTTGAAAGTCAAAAGTGCATAGCCAGCATTTTCTATTTTCTTATCTAGTGTACGAAATACTTTAGGCTTGTTTTTCGTTAGCTCTAAATGGATGCCTTCAACGTTTTTGTTGAGGACAATACTATCATGTAGGAAACCCAGCCATTCATCATTACCATTGAAAATACGATCGTTATTTTGTTCCTTGAGTGCGTAAATACGGTAGGTATCTTCACGTAGATTTCTAAAGGTAAAATTTCCTGATGTATCCACATTGGCAAAAATATTAGCCTTCCGCTTACCAAAAATCGAATCTTGCGAAGTAGGGATTAGTAATACTTTTATATTTTCATCCTTTTTCTGATCGAAGGCTTTGGTATAGCCGTTCTTTACTGAACCCTTTACAGATAAAGAGTCTAATTCTTTTCCGGTAGAGAATACATACGTATAGTTTAAGATTGGGTTGCCCTCATTGTAATCTGTTAGACCTTTACCAAAATTAATTGTGTAGGTAGTGTTCGCTTCCAATGAATCTGGTAGATCAATAATTAGGTCCTTCTTTTTTACTTTAAAGATTGGTTGGACCTCCAGATCTGGGCTAATACTAAATTCTTTAAACTGATTATTTAGTTTAATAAATTCATCAAAGCTCAGTACAATTTTACGCTCTTTAAAATTGCGCATAAGATTTACCGGAGATTCATTTAATAATTTTGGTGGTAATGAATCTTTTGGTCCACCAGTAGGTCTTTGTATGTTAGCACAACGAATCAGTGTACTACAAAACAGTAAAATAAAGCCGAAAAAAACGATCTTCCTTGAATAGCCCTTTTTTGGGCTTTTTAAAAGCTTTTTATACTTTTTGGAGTCTAGTATCATAAAATTTAAAATATTGTCTTATATCGCTTTATTTTAACTGTGTTTTATTTATTATATAATGTATTGATAATCAGATTGTTAATTCATGTGAACCATCAGAATACTGATATCAGAAGGAGAAACACCCGAAATACGAGATGCCTGTCCTAAAGTACGCGGTTTTACCTTTAATAGTTTTTCGCGAGCTTCGGTAGATAGTGAAGTTAAGCTTTTATAATCAAAATCTGGATTGATTTCTTTGTCCTCCATTTTTTTCATTTTGTTTACGATCTCCATTTCTTTCTCAAAATAGCTATCGTACTTAACCTTAATTTCTGTTTGCTCAATCGTGTCTGCATCATATTGTGCTAAGTGACTAGCGAATTGTTTGTCCGCTTCTGCTAATACTTGGATGCTAATCTGCGGTCTGCTTAATATATTGAACAGTCTTGTTTTCTGTTGTACAGGGCTAGTTCCTAATTTTTCTAATGTAGGATTAATTAAGTCTGCAGGTATATTTGTATTGCGCATGTATTCAACAAGTGCATCAGAGTCTTTAATTTTCTTCTCCACTTTAGCTAAACGATCGTCTCCTACTAAACCTAATTTATGAGCAATTGGTGTCAGACGAATATCAGCATTATCTTGTCTTAATAGTAAACGGTGCTCTGCGCGCGATGTAAACATACGATACGGTTCTTCCGTTCCTTTGGTAACAAGGTCATCAATTAATACACCAATATACGATTCTGATCTTTTTAAAATTAGTTCGTGTAAGTCATTAATACGTTGGTGTGCATTGATACCAGCAATGAATCCTTGCGCTGCAGCTTCTTCATATCCGGTCGTACCATTTATTTGTCCAGCAAAAAATAAGTGTTTAACGCGTAAAGTTTCGAGTGTTAAGTCCAATTGCATAGGTGGGAAAAAGTCATACTCGATGGCATAACCAGGTCTATACATTTTTGCATTTTCGAAACCTGGAATTAAACGTAATGCTTTTAACTGTACATCCTCTGGTAAAGATGTAGAAAAACCATTTACATATATCTCTACAGTATTGAATCCTTCTGGTTCTACAAATATTTGGTGACGATCTCTTTCTGCGAAACGATTTATTTTATCCTCAATAGATGGACAGTATCGTGGTCCAAGACCTTTAATTCTTCCAGTAAACATTGGCGAACGATCAAAGCCTGTTTTTAAAATATCATGTACTTTATCGTTCGTATAAGTAATCCAGCAGCAACGTTGTTCTGTAGGAATAGCTACATCAGTATATGAGAATCTACCTTTATCAGTATCGCCCCATTGCTCTTCCATTAAAGAATAGTTTAGCGAACGGCCATCAATACGAGGAGGAGTTCCCGTTTTCATTCTTCCTGATTCGAAACCTAAGCTCTCCAATTGTTCTGTCAATCCTGTAGCCGCTTTCTCTCCCGTACGGCCTCCACCAAATTTTTTCTCACCAATATGGATTGTACCATTTAAGAAAGTACCATTCGTTAAGATAACGGAATCCGATTCGATGCGTATGCCTAATGAAGTAATAACACCTTTTGCTTGTCCGTTTTCTACGATAACTTCTTTAACGGTATCTTGCCACATATCTAAATTTGGCAAAGATTCTAAGGTTAATCTCCATTCTTCAGCAAAGCGCATGCGATCATTTTGTGTACGCGGGCTCCACATAGCTGGTCCTTTTGAACGATTAAGCATACGGAATTGTATCGTTGATTTATCGGCTATGATTCCGGTGTATCCACCCATAGCATCAACCTCTCTAACGATCTGTCCTTTTGCTACACCACCGATAGCAGGGTTACAACTCATTTGGGCGATAACGCCCATGTTCATCGTGATGAGTAAAACAGACGAACCTAAGTTCGCTGCTGCAGCTGCCGCTTCACAGCCAGCATGGCCTGCTCCTACTACAATTACATTGTATTTATTAAACATCTTTGTTTTTTATCAGTGTTCCACGTGAAACAAAATTTGGTGAAATATGTTTCACGTGGAACGTGTTCTTTTTATAAGTATTCTGCTAAACTCAACCAACGTTCTGATTTTTGTTCAAGTTCAGCCTTGTTTGTTTCGATTTCTTTTGCCAACTGTGCCAGCTCTTCGTGATTGCTTAGCGTGTTTAGCGTTGTTGTCTTTGTGGAGATTAAATCTTCGAGCTCTTGTATTTCTGCTTCGAGCTTGTTGTATTCGATTTGCTCCTTATAGCTGAGTGTTTTCTTTTCCGGAGTAGGATTGTTTTCTTTTTTTTCAACGACTACTGGAGTACCACCCTTCTCTTGCTCTTTCTTTTCTTTTAGCGTGTTTTCAATTTCCGTTTTGTAGTCGGCGTAATTTCCATTATAGATTCTGATCTTACCTTCACCTTCAAATATGAAAAGCTGATCGGTAAGTTTGTCGACAAGGTAACGGTCGTGTGATACCAGTAGCAATACGCCTGGGTAATTTTCTAGGAATTCCTCCAGTACGTTTAAGGTATCGATATCCAAATCATTGGAAGGCTCATCGAGAATCAAGAAGTTCGGACTGCCCATCAATACACGCATCAGTTGAAGTCTTTTCTTTTCACCCCCACTCAACTTGCTTACCATCGCATATTGTTTTTCTGGTGGAAACAAGAATAAGGTTAATAGCTGTGATGCTGTGATGACATCTTTGTTTGCCATCTCAATATACTCGGCTATGTTTTTTACAACATCAAGAACACGGTCTTGATCGGTGAAGGATAATCCTCCTTGCTTGTAGTAACCAAATTTAGTCGTTTCCCCAAAGCTAATCGCTCCACCATCTGGTTGGATTAAATTGGTAACTAAATTAAGTAGTGTAGATTTTCCTGTTCCATTTTTTCCAGATAAACCAATGCGGTCTCCTTTTTTGAATGTATAGGTAAAGTCTTTAATGATGTTTTTACTTCCAAAGGATTTAGATACATTTTCTAGCTCGAGGATTTTTCCACCTTGCCTACTCACCTTTACCGAAAGCTGAACGAGTTCTTTTTTCTGTGGACCTTTGGCTTTATCTTCTAGATCGTAGTAAGCTTCGATACGTGCTTTTGATTTTGTCCCACGAGCTTGGGGTTGGCGACGCATCCATTCCAATTCGCGGCGAAGTAAATTTCTAGCCTTGTCTGCCATGGCTACATCAATTGTTTCGCGTTCGGCTTTCTTCTCTAAGAAGTAGGTATAATTTCCTTTGTACAGGTATACTTGACCTTTGTCGAGTTCACGGATTTCATTACACACGTTGTCTAAGAAGTAACGATCGTGGGTAACTAAAAGGACTGTTTTATTTCCTGTTGTTAGAAGCTTCTCCAGCCACTCGATGGTTTCAATATCCAAATGGTTGGTAGGCTCATATAAAATATAAACGTCCGGATCATCGATTAATAATTTAGCTAAGGAAAGTCTTTTCTTCTGACCACCGGAAAGACTATGGATATCCTGCTCGAAGTCTGAAATCTGTAAACGGTTTAAAATCGTTTTAATATCATGTTCATACTCCCATGCTTCCATTGCCGTCATCTTGTCTGTAAGATCGGCTAGCTTGTCGTGGTCAATATCGTCGCTACTTAATAAAAGTTCGTATTATTTTATTAACTGCTGTTGCTCATTGTCGGCACTGTAGATGAAATCATTTACAGTTTTCATTCCAGTGAAATCTGGATCTTGCGCTAATACGCCGATGCGGATTCCTTTTTCTTTAACAACTTTACCTTCATTTGGGACAATTATGCCGGCTAGAATTTTTAATAAAGTTGATTTACCTGTTCCGTTGATACCAACAAGCGCTACACGATCACCCTTTAATAGGCCAAAGTGTAAGCTTTTGAATAACCAGCGATCATTAAAAGAATGACTTACTTGTTCTGTTGCTAAAATACTCAATGTGTAATTTATTTATTATCAATATGTTACTTACAAAAACACTCTTTATAACGTGCTGTAAAAGAGTTGTTTAGGAATTTTTATATCCTTTTTAGTATCAATTTCCTTTCGGAAAAAGCGTCATTCATTTTCTATTGATAAATGAATGTGGAAAGGGCATAGTATTCCAAGCACAAAAATAAATAAATATTTGTGGTAAAAGTGTTTCTGAACGTTAAACCGTAGAGAATTTACACAGGAATTGAAATTTAGTTAAGTTTAAAGGTCGGGATCAAATTAAAACGTGGGATATCGACAATAAAAATTTGTCCATCAAATTCTCTTATCATCTCGTAGTAGCCGGACATATAGCCTATTTCACTTTTTAGATTGCATCCTGAAACATACTGATGGACGGCGCCAGGAGCCAAGATTGGCTTCTCCCCTACGACACCTTCACCATCGACTTGGCTCAGCTCGCCGATAGCGTCAAAAATGTCCCAATGTCTGTTTAGAAGTTGAACGGTATATTCACCTAAATTTTCAATGGTGATTTGGTAGGAGAACATATAATGAAATTTCTCCGGATTGGAATATTCCGGTTGATAAATAACATCAACGGATACTTTCACGCCTGCTGTGATTTGTGTATTCATTAGCCTAAAAAGTTATTAATCTGCACCAAAATATATATTATCTAGTAAAAATCAAATTTTCTTTGATTTTGTTTGCTTAATATGATGTTGTAATGATTCTTTATTTTGTAGTTTTGGGTATGTCATTAGGATCTTTATATCTCATTCCTGTCCCTTTAGCTGAAGGAAAGGAGAAATCTTCTTATACCCTACTGCACCAAGAAATCATTCAAGAAATTGATGAGTATGTGGTCGAAAATGAAAAAGTAGCTCGTAAATTTTTAAAGCAGGCCGGATTAAAGATTCCGCAATCAGATTTAACAATTCATGACTTTGGAAAACATGTGCGTGAAAAGGTTGATTACAACTTGATTTTCAAAGGAGCACTGGCGGGCAAAGATATTGGGTTGATGTCGGATGCTGGATGTCCGGGCGTTGCTGACCCTGGCGCGGAGGTTGTTGCTGAGGCTCATCGTCGCGGTATAAAAGTCATTCCTTTGGTTGGCCCAAGTTCGATATTGCTTGCTTTGATGGCCTCAGGGTTTAATGGACAGAAATTTGCCTTTCAAGGTTATCTGCCTATTGATAAAGCAGCACGGTCGCAAAAGATTAAAAGCTTGGAGGTTCAATCCCAAAAAGAAGCACAAACACAAATATTCATTGAGACTCCGTTTCGTAACGGCACTTTATTTGAAGAGCTTTTACGTACATGTAAACCGCAAACCAAACTTTGCGTAGCTTGTAATCTAACGGCCGATGATGAATATGTATTGACTTTACCTATTTCCGAATGGAAGAAGAAAAGTCCAGATTTACATAAGAAGCCCACCATATTTTTAATATTTAGTAACTAGAAAGCATATGTCAGAATATTTCCCAGGAGGTATAACAGAAGAAATGTTGCAATTTGCACTCATCGGTGGGATAATTCGCATCATCATTTGGTTGTTCTTTGCCTATACCGTTTATAGTACGTTGAAGTTGGTTAAGAAAGAAAATCAATGTATTTTGCCAAAACAGGCTTGGTTCTTAGCGATTCCTTTTTTCAATATTTATTGGAATTTTGAAGTAGTTAGACGACTAGGAGACTCTTTGAATAATGAGTTTTACGATCGTCAGATTGAAGCAGAGGAAAATCCAACGCAGAAGTCAGGCTTATTATTTGCATGGACTTTTCTTTTGAGTAACATTCCGCTACCCATGTTTATTTTGGTGACATTGGCGCTATTACATTTAGTTTATTTTATCACCTATTGGATTCGTATCGCACAGCATAAAAGTTTACTGAAATTACATATCGCACATTATGGCGTTGATTACGCCGCTCAAGAAAAGGAGAAATATGAAAATTAGTGCTATTACAAGTTATTTAGAGCGCATAGCTCCCCTATCTTACCAGGAATCTTACGATAATTCTGGTCTTATCGTCGGCAACCCAAATGATACCGTTCAACGCGTCCTTATTGCGCTTGATTGTACGGAGGCTGTTGTTGATGAAGCTATAGAAAAAGGATGTGGTTTAATCATTACGCATCATCCTATCGTCTTTAAAGGGTTAAAGAAATTTAACGGTAAAAACTACGTTGAGCGTGTCGTTTTGAAAGCTATTAAAAATGATATCGCTTTGTATGCTATTCATACCAATTTGGATAATGTGCTTGGTGGCGTAAATAGTAAAATAGCCGAGAAGTTAGGTTTAGAAAATACGGCCATCTTAAACCCGAAATCAGGATTGATTAAAAAACTGACGGTATTCGTTCCGCGTACGCACGTTGAATCTGTACGTACAGCATTATTCGAGGCTGGTGCTGGTGCTATTGGCGATTATGACGAGTGTAGTTTTAATAGTATTGGTTATGGTACTTTCCGTGCTGGCCAAGATGCAAATCCTACGCTTGGAGAAATTGGGCAACAAGAGCGTGTGGAGGAAACTAAAATAGAAGTCGTTTTCCCATCTTTTAAGGAGCGCTCTATATTGGTTGCTATGTATTCCGCTCATCCCTATGAAGAAGTCGCGCATGATCTTATTACGTTAGAAAATACGCTTCACCAGGTAGGTTCAGGAATCATTGGTAACCTTCCGTCCGGACAAACAGAGGCTGAGTTTTTAGGCTATTTAAAAGAAAAATTAAATTTATCCGTTATTAGGCATACGCCTTATTTGGATAAAGAAGTAGTACGTGTCGCTATTTGTGGTGGTGCTGGCAGCTTTCTTTTAGAGCATGCAAAACGCTCTGGTGCAAATGTGTTTGTAACAGGAGATTTTAAATATCATGAGTTTTTCGATGCTGAAGACAGTTTAGTTATTGCCGACATAGGTCATTTTGAAAGTGAACAATATACGCAGGAACTCTTATTTGATCTTTTGCATGAGGAGTTTGTCGACCTTCCTTTATTGCTAACGGAGGTAAATACAAATCCGGTGAAATATTATTATTGATCAGATAGCATAAGAAATTAAATAAACTGAACAAAAAATAGTATCTTTGCATACTTTATTAGAAGGCATAATGGCTTAAGTCCGAAGGTAGTTCACTATTTTAGGTGCTTGCTGTATGGCTTCTTCCGTGTTTCGTTAAGTAACGCAGCACATATTAAACACTGAAAAACGCTTGTTTTTAAGGTGTTAGGTTAAATTGTACAATCACTCTATAAAATACTACAGTTAATGGAACAAACCGTAGAACAAAAGTTAAAAGCATTATGGGCTTTACAGTCCGTACATACTAAGATAGATAAAATCCGTCAAGTACGTGGTGAATTACCTATCGAGGTTGCCGATCTAGAAGATGAGATCGCTGGTCTTGATACACGTATGGAAAAGATCAGAACAGATCTTGATGAATTAGAAGATTCTATCGTTAAGCGTAAGAACATGATTAAAGATGCTCAAGCTGCTGTCAAGAAATATGAAGGACAGTTGAATGAGGTTAAAAATAATCGTGAGTATGATGCTATTTCTAAGGAAATTGAAATTCAAGGATTAGAAGTTCAAGTTTGTGAAAAACGTATTCGTGAGGCTGAGTTTGAAATTAAAAACAAAACTGAAAACTACGAAAGTACGCAAACAAACCTTGGCTATAGCAAAAGTGAACTAGACGTTAAGAAAAAGGAATTGGAAACCATTACTTCGGAAACGGAGAAGGAAGAAAATGGCCTATTAGAAAAAGCTGCTGTAGCAGAAACGAAGATTGAAGATCGTTTGATTAAGGTTTACTCTAAATTGCGTAATTCTTTCCGTAACGGTTTAGCTGTTGTTTCTATCGAGCGTGATAGCTGTTCAGGCTGTTACAACAAGATACCACCTCAGTTACAATCTGAGATCCGTCAACGTAAAAAAATCATTATCTGCGAACACTGCGGTAGAGTGATTGTTGATGAAGGTATCGTTTTTGAAGAAGAAAACGGATAATCTACAAGAGATATAAGGAAAGCGACCCATAAGGTCGCTTTTTTTATGCAACATATCTGATATATCAGTATATTGAAACATAATTCCGTTATTTTTGATGTATTAATCAGCTACTAATCTCAATGAACAAAACATTCTCCGGTCTTTTAAAGACACTTATTTTTACGGGGGCGTTATTTTCTGTTGCTCAAGCGCAGGAAGAGACCCTCTTGTTGCGTAGTCCAAGCATTAGTGATAAACATATTTCCTTTGTTTATGGCGGTGATATCTGGATTGCCGATAAAAATGGGGCTAACCCTAAACGTTTAACCAGTAATCCTGGTGTTGAACAAAATCCAATTTTTTCTCCGGATGGACAGCGTGTTGCTTTTACGGGCAACTACGATGGTAACACCGATGTTTATGTTGTTTCTATTTATGGAGGAGCACCACAACGCGTAACCTATCATCCATCGGCTGATGTTGTACGTGGATGGCTTAATAACAATGAGCTGTATTTTACGACAACACGTGAGTTTACCTATTCGTTAGGTTCTCGTTTATATAAAAAGAACGTGAACGGAGAGGCTGCTACGCCATTATTAATGCCTGAGGCTTATCAAGGAAGCCCTTCTGCTGACGGTAGATATTGGGCTTATATCAAGAATGGTGACCCTACAGAAAGAGATCGCGTAGCCTTTAAGCGCTACCGTGGTGGCGGTATGCCTAGCATCTGGATTTTTGATACACAGACTAAAAATGTAGAAGCTATTCCTGGCACAAACAGCAATGATGTTAAGCCTGTATGGTTAGGCGACAAGGTGTATTTCTTATCCGATAGGGATAAAATTGTAAACATCTACGCTTATGACGTTAAAACGAAGAAAGTTGATAAAATAACGGATTACAAGGACTATGACGTCAGAACGCTAAGTGGACAAGGTAAAGAGCTTACTTTCGAGTACCAAGGACGTTTACATATTCTACAAACAGACAGTAAGAAGGTCAATACCTTAGCTATTTCTGTACATAATGATGCCATGTATAAGCGTACTCGTTATGAGAATATGGATGCCGGTATTCGTGGTTTTAGCATCTCTCCTACTGGGCAACGTGCTTTATTTGAAAGCCGTGGTGAAATCTTTAGTGTTCCTAAAGAAAAAGGTGATGCGCGTAATCTTTCAAGCTCTCCAGGTTCGCATGAACGCTTCCCTAGCTGGTCGCCAAATGGAAAATGGGTGTCCTATATCTCTGATAAAAATGGAAAATATGAGTTGGTGTTACGTGACCAACTCGCTAAAGATGCAGCGGTTTATATTAGTTTGGGAGAGACTGGTTTTTACTTCCAACCGACTTGGTCGCCCGATAGTAAGAAGCTTTTTTATAACGATGCGCACTTAAATCTTTACTATGTCGATATTGACACGAAGAAGATTACAAAAGTAGATGACGACCGCTTAAGCTCTATGACAGGACGTACTTCAAACCATTTTCAACCAGCATGGGCTTATGATTCTAATTGGATTGCCTATGTTAAGAGTTTAAATAATGGGGTACGTACGTTGTTTATGTACAATTTAACGACAAAACAAAGTACCCAGATTACAGATGGTATGAGTGCTGTCAATCAGCCTGCTTTCAGTAGAGATGGTAAATATTTATTCTTCAGTGCGAGCACGAATACTGGATTGACCAATTCAGGCTTACATATGTCTGCTTATGAGAAGAATGTAAGCTATAATGTTTATGCTTTTATTCTTTCTAGTGAAACGCCTTCCTTATTCAAGAATGAAAGCGACGAAGAGAAAGTAGTCGAAGACACGAAAAAAGAGGAAACGAAGAAAGAAGAGCCTAAGAAAGACGATACTAAAAAGCCAGAAGAGAAAGTTGCTGATAAAAACAACAGCAAACCGGGTGATAAAACTCCAGCGGTAAAAGTTGATTTCAATAACATTAACAACCGTATTGTTGCTCTTCCTTTGCCAGCAGGTTTCTACCGTTTGAATGGTGCTACCGATGGCATGTTGACTTACATGCGTGGTCGTTCTATAGGCACATACGACTTGGCGAAGCTTGAAGATAAAGTTATCGTTGATGTAGCAAATGGATTTGATATAAGCGCTGATGGTAAGAAGATGATTTACGTTAATGGACGTGATTTCTTTATCGTTAATGCTGGTCAAAAGCCTGCTCCTGGCGCTGGGAAAATTACGGTTACAGATGTAAAAGTTCTTATTGATCCTGTTGCAGAATGGAACCAAGTATTTAATGAGGTATGGTCTATGCAGAAGGACTTTTTCTATGTTGAAAATATGCATGGAGCAGACTGGAATGCAATTAAAGCCAAATACCAGAAATTCTTACCTTACGTAAGTCACCGTTCTGATTTAGGCTATTTGTTGAACGAGATGATGGGTGAAATGGTCGTAGGACACAATTATATTTATCCAGGCGATCAACCATCCTCCCCTTCGGTAAGCACAGGAACTTTAGGTGCTGATTTTGAGGTGAGCAATGGTGGGTACAAAATTACCAAGCTGTTGACCCGTTTGGATTGGAATCCTTCCTTTAAGGCGCCATTATCTGAGCCAGGAATGAATATCAACGCGGGTGATTATATTGTCGCTGTAGATGGCGTTGCTTTGAATGGAGCGGTTAATTTGTACGAATTATTAGAAAATAAAGTAGGAAAGCAAGTAACGCTTAAAATCAATAGCAAAGCAGGCCAAGATGGCGCTCGTGAAGTTATTGTACGTCCTATTTCATTCACTGACGAAGTCGAGCTTCGTCGTATGGACTGGGTTGAGAATAACCGTAAGAAGGTTGATCAGATGAGTAAAGGTCAAATTGCTTACGTTTATATGCCTAATACAGGACAAGAAGGATATACGTATTTCAACCGTTATTATTTCTCCCAAATGGATAAGAAAGCCTTATTAATGGATGAGCGTAATAATGGTGGTGGTTCTGTTGCTGATTATGTTATCGATCTTTTATCACGTGAGTTAATCGCAGGATGGAAAGTAAGAGATGGAAAAAGCTTTACAACACCAGGTAACGGTATTTATGGTCCAAAGGCTATGCTAATCAATGAGAATGCAGGTTCTGGTGGTGATATGATGCCATACATGTTCCGTTTCAAAGGATTAGGTAAATTAGTGGGCCGCACTACAATGGGTATTTTAGTAGGTATCTCGGGCTATCCTCCTTTACTAGATGGTGGTAGCATTACCTCGCCAAACTTTGGTGTTTTCAACTTAGATAGTAAATATATCATTGAAAACGAAGGGGTGGCTCCTGATGTGTTTGTTGAGCAAACACCTAAGGATTTACTTGAAGGTAGAGACCCTCAGTTAGAAAAAACAGTCCAAATTTTATTAGAAGAAATGAAGACTTATCCTTACAAAGAGATTAAAGATCCAAAAGACCCAATCCGTGTAAAATAAGGAGTGAAAAAAAAAGAAAAGGGCGATACAAGATTTTTTGTATCGCCCTTTTTGTTAATTTTAAAAGATGAATATAGAAGCAGGAACAAAAAAAGATGCTTGGTCGGATTTAGTTTTATTTCTCCTTGTTGCTTTTGGGAGTATGATTGTGACGCAGATTCCGGTACTTATTTACGGGCTCGTAAAGTTTGACGGAGGGCAATTTAGTATGGAAACAATGGCTAGTGACCCTGTTTTTTATGCAGCAGCCACTGCCTTGGGCACTATTGGTACCTTCTTGTTGCCTGTTTATTTCTTTAAGCGGCTTCGTCCTTCATTAACGATGGCACCGACACAATCCTCTAGCTTTTGGTTATTCCTATTGGCTATCCTCTTTATGTTTAGCTTTAGCCCGTTGATGTCTTTAATCGGTGATTGGAACATGAATATGAAGCTTCCTACCTTTTTTAAGAGTATAGAAAGCTGGATGGCTGCCGAAGAGGCTAATCGTGCGGTATTAACGGAGAAAATGGTCATGGTAGACTCCTTTCCGCGTCTTTTTATCAACCTGATTGTCATTGCGGCTTTGCCGGCTTTGGGCGAAGAGTTGTTTTTTAGAGGTGCGTTGCAAAATATATTTACGCGTATTTTAAAGAATGAACAGCTTGCTGTTTGGTTGTTGGCTTTTATTTTTAGTGCGATTCATTTCCAATTCTATGGCTTTATTCCGCGTATGTTGCTAGGAGTTTTCTTCGGCTATATGCTTTTATGGAGCAAAAATATATGGATACCGATATGTGCACACTTTATAAATAACGCGTCGGTTACCATCTTAGCTTTTTATTATACGAGACAAGGAAAAAGCTATGGCGACCTTGTTGCAAGTGATAGTTATTCAATTATTGTGTATCTTGGTAGCCTAATTTCAGGTGTGGTGATTGTGTATTTTTACCATCGCTACGCCAGTAAAGGAACATTTTATGGAAAAAAATTGGCTTAAAGTAGCTACTTATACCGATGCACTTATCGGCGAGCTTAACAAACAACTTCTCGAAGAGCAAGGAATTGCTGCTGTACTTATTAATAAGCAAGATTCGTCTTTTATTGTGGGACGTATCGAGCTTTTCGTTCATCAAGATAATGAATCTGCCGCTTTAGCTTTATTGACTGCGGAGGAAACAAAAGGAGAAGATGAAAACTAGAGCTATTACCGGTTTTTTCTTTATCATCGTTCTTGTTGGTGCTGTTCTGTTAGGTCCTTATGCTTTTGTTCCCTTTTTCGGCCTTGTTGGCTTATTGAGCGTATTGGAATTCTATGGATTGATTCGTTCGGAGAGCACCCAGCCTTTGCGTATTTTAGGAACGCTTAGTGCTTTATTTATTGTAGGGCTATTTGCAGGTTATTTTTTAGGGTTTACTCCTTTAAAGGCTACCCTATTAAGCGTGCTTCCTGTGTTAGCGATATCCTTATGTGCTCTTTTCCGTAAAACAATTAATCCAATTCAGGATATTGGCTTTACATTAATGGGGATAATGTATGCGGCAGTACCTTTCACCTTTTTTATTGCTTTAGGTTTTATTAGCGGTACATTCAATCCTTATCTTCCTTTAGGTTTTCTGATTCTTTTGTGGACGAATGATACAGGAGCTTACCTTTCGGGCCGTAGTTTCGGTCGGACGAAGCTTTTTGAACGTATTTCACCAAACAAAACATGGGAAGGCTTTATCGGAGGTGTTGTTTTAGCCGTTGTCGTTGCTTTAAACTTAGCGCAGTACTTCGGTACGCTAAGCCGTGTTGAATGGGCTGCTGTGGCACTTATTATTGGTGTCTTCGGCACTTTAGGCGACTTAGTTGAGTCTATGTTGAAGCGTACCTTAGGTGTTAAGGATTCAGGGAGCATTCTTCCTGGTCATGGTGGATTTTTAGATCGTTTCGACGGTCTTTTAGTTGCTGCTCCTTTGGTTTATATTTTCTTAGAATTTGTTGTCTATGCACATTGAGCAGCGTACATTTGATTTTTTAAATAACCTTCGGTTGAATAATAGCCGAGAGTGGTTTATGGAGAATAAAGCACAGTATGAGGCTGCAAATGCCAATATTAAAGCTTTTATTACCGCTTTAATTGCGGAATTTTCTACTTTCGATCCACAGATTAATACGGATATTCAGGCGAGTAAATGTTTGTTCCGTATCTATAGGGACATCCGTTTTGCTAAAGATAAAACGCCTTACAAGACCTGGTTTTCAGCGGGTATTTCTGTAGACGGGCGTAAACTAGATGGTCCTGAGTATTATTTCCATGTTGAGCCTGGTAATAACTACATCGCTGCAGGCTATTGGAGACCCGAGAAGCAACATTTAGATGCTATCCGTCAGGAAATAGATTATAACAGTGAAGAGCTTATTCAAGTTTTGGAAGAAGGAAGCTATACTATCGCTGATTTATCACAAGAAGACAAGTTGAAAAGACCGCCAGCGGGATATGCCGTTGATGATCCAAATATCGAATTATTAAAGCTGAAAAGCTTTATTATTGATCAGCGTCTTACAGATGAAGAGCTAACAAAGCCTAATTCACTGAAAATGGTTGTTGATGCCGCAAAGCGAATCTATCCTTTCAAAAAATATATTCATCAAGCTTTAGATCAATAAAGCCTCCCTATCATTTTCGGTCTTTTATTCGTAGGTGACCGGTTAAAAAGCGCCATTTTCTCACATAAAATGGCGCTTTTTACTTTCCAGACGTTCGTTCTATTGTCTATGCTACATATAACGAACTATGCTATTTATTACGAGTTTTCATGCTTTAACGTCTTGTCGTAGATGAGCCAAAATCGCATTTTACGAGGTTTAAATAAATAAAACTAAAAACTAGATAGTTGTTTAAATAACGTATTAAGAAGATTTTTCTATTTCTATAATATATTTTGTAAATCAATCAGTTAGCCACTTGTTTTCTTGCGATTTAAGTGTATTGGTTTTATTTATATCTATCTGTTACTCAAACGTTTGCGTTGTTTTTCTGTTGTTTTGTGATTTGATAGAACTAATTTAGGCTCCACAAATAACCCAATATAAATCTCATTTCAACGCTAAATTTTTATAAATTATGGCAAAAAAATTAACGCTCTTGATTTCAAGTGTACTTGCGCTGTCGTTTGCTGCGCATGCACAAAATCGGACAGTCAGCGGTACTGTTGTAGATAGTCAGGGGAAACCTATCCCCTATGTAACTATCAAATTAAAAAATCGCTCCGAAGGAACCACGACAAATGATAAAGGTCAGTTTACCATTCCTGTTTATCCAAAGTCAACGTTAGTTTTATCGAGCGTTGGATTTCGGAACAAAGAACAAGAAATTGGTGATCAAGCGGCTTTAAATATTACTTTAGAGACGGGGAGTACGGATCTTACTGAAGTCGTTGTTATTGGTTATGGTACTGCTAGTCGAAAAGATGTGACAGGTTCTATTTCCAGCGTGAAGGCTGAGCAACTAGAAAATGAAAACCCACAAAGTGTAGCAGACCTATTAAAAGGAAATATCGCAGGTTTAAGTGTTTCTCAAAATACCTCTGCTAAAGGCGGTGGTGACTTGCTTGTTCGTGGTAAAACTACGCTTTCCGCTTCGACAGCACCCCTTATTGTATTGGATGGTATTATTTATAACGGACAATTGTCGGATATCAATCCCAATGACATCGCAACGATAGATGTGTTGAAAGATGCCAGTTCATTAGCGGTGTATGGTGCAAAAGCAGCAACTGGTGTTGTTGCGATTACAACAAAAAAAGGAACTGGAGAAAAACCATTAATAACGGCTAACACGAACTGGGGGCTAGCAGCTTTGTCACGTAATCAACGTGTATATGATGGTCCTGGTTTCTTGCGTTGGCGCGCTGATGTTGGTAAAGCAACAGGATCTCGTCCATCCTATTTTTATGATGATCCCCGTGCACTTCCGGAGGGCATAAGCTATGAACAATGGCTATCTGGCGGAAATAAAGATGCCGATCCTATCGATCTTTGGTTGGCACGTTTAGGGCTAGTTGGCAATGAAATCGCTAATTATAAGGCCGATAAAACAACCGATTGGTACGATGATATCTTCAGAACAGGTATCCGTCAAGATCATACGGTGAGTTTGAGTGGTCGAAAAGAAGATGTCACGTATTACATGTCCGTTGGTTATAATAAGAATGAAAACCTAATTGATGGAGGTCAATTTAGTACATTTCGTGCTCGCTTAAATTTAGAGGGTAAGGTGACCAACTTCTTACGATTAGGTGCTAATGTGCAGTTTGCTGATCGCGATGAGGGTGCCATTGAAGCCGACTGGGGGCAGTTAACAAATCTGTCACCTTATGGAGATAAATATAATGCTGATGGTTCTTTACGAAGAATTCCTACGGATGACAATGGATTAAATGCACGAAATCCGTTTCTTAACATGACCTATAATAACAGAATGTTTAAGCAGAATACCTTATTTGCTAGTTTATTCGCTAAAGTTAACTTACCATTTGGTATTACTTATCAATTTAACTTTAGTCCTGGGCTTGATAACTATCGTGTATTCAACCATGAATCATCTAAAAACCCAAATGTTACTATCGTAGGCGGAAGAGCTGTTAGAGAAAATGAAACGCGTTATAACTGGCAAATTGATAATCTTTTGAAATGGAATCGGAAGTTTGGAGATATTCACAATGTAGATGTTACGCTCTTAGCGAACTCTGAAAAATACCAAACATGGTGGACACAAGCTGCTAATCAAGGTTTTGTTCCCGGGGATTACCTAAGTTATCATAATCTTTCTAGCGGAAATTTACCGACCGTGAATAGTGAAGATAAAGTTTATACAGGTGATGCTTTGATGGCTCGTGTTAATTATGGGCTTATGGATCGCTACAACGTTACTTTTTCGGTACGCAGAGATGGGTATTCCGTATTTGGTGTGAATAGTAAACGGGCCACTTTTCCCGCTATAGCAGCAGCATGGACATTCACGGAAGAATCTTTCCTGAAGAATGTTTCATGGTTGAATTACGGTAAATTAAGGGTTTCTTATGGTATTAATGGAAATAGAGATCTCCGTAACCCAGATAACGGAACTGTCGATCCGTATGCAGCGCTTTCACAGCTTACTATAGGTAAGTATCAAACGGTAAATGCAAGCGGCACGCCATCTGAAGTAAATACCGTGGTTGTTAACTCGAGATTGGGAAATCCTGACCTTAAATGGGAACAAACAACATCCATCAATGCGGGATTAGATTTTTCTTTATTTAAAGAGAGATTGAGTGGTGCAATTGATGTTTACACCAAGAAGACCAATGATCTTTTGGTTAAACAAAGCGTTTCTAGTGTGTCGGGCTACCAATTTGTATATTCCAACTTGGCCGAGGTGAAAAATAAAGGTATTGAATTAAGTTTGACGAGCCGAAACATTGTGGAAGGTAATGTCAAATGGAATTCCAATCTTATTTTCTCCTTGAATAGAAATAAGATTGTTCGCTTAGCGACACCAAATAACGATCCTGGAAACGGTTGGTTTATTGGTCAAGATATCGATGTGATATGGGATTACAAAGTTAATGGCGTATGGCAGGAAAATGAGGCCGAAGAAGCAAAATTGTATAAAAAAGCAGGTATTCGTCCAGGAGATTTTAAACTGGATGATGTAAATGGCGATTATGTGTATAATGATGATGATAAGCAATTTCTTGGCTATACCTCTCCTCGTTTCACTTGGGCTTTGCGTAATGAATTCAATTTGTTTAAGAGCTTTGACTTCTCATTCCAAATTATATCTAATATCGGACAGAAAAAGGAGTTTAACCAAGCGAAGAACAATCCAGGAAGTGTCGGTTTCTTACGTTCTACCTCTTATATACAGCCGTATTGGACGCCAGAAAACCCAATTAATGACTATGCTAGATTAGGTAGTGGTGCTAATGGAACAAGCTTTAGGGTATTCAGAAACAATAGTTTTATTCGATTAAACAACGTGTCGGTGGCTTATTCTTTGCCTGTGGCAGTAGCTGAGCGGTTAAAAGTAAGAAACCTAAAGGTATATGCCAATGTCAATAATGCAGCAGTCTACGCTCCTGTGTGGAACTTCTGGGATCCGCAGAATAATGGACCAACCCCGCGTTACTACACTTTAGGACTGAATGTATCACTCTAATTTTTACCGAACATGAAGAAAATAAATATAAAAATAGCCGCTATTGTAGCTTCAATAGGTCTTTTGACTGTAAATGGCTGTAAAAAGAGCTTTTTAGATTCAGACCAGTTATCGCAATATTCACCGGAAAATTTAGATAATGTGGATGCGCTTAAAGGCGTGCTGAATGCTTTAGGGCGTGCTTCACGCAACGAGTTTTTTGGAGACTCCGCTCCTCTATTAACGGAGTCATTGTTCTCTGATGTAGCGGTAGATGGTACGACAGATAAATCAACACCTGCTCAAAATTTGGTATCTCAAATTACCCCAGATGCTAACCTTGATAATGATGATTTTAACAAAGTAGGTTGGTATTGGACTAATTTTTTCGCAGCTGTGCGTTCGGCAAATACGATTGTAAGCAATATTGATCGTCCTAAATATACTTCCGAGCAGCAGAAGAATGAGATCTTAGCGGGTGCATACTTCTACCGTGCATACTTTTACTACCGCTTGGTTCATGAATTTGGAGATGTCCCTTTGTTATTGAAAGATCTTACTTCACCTAAGTATGATTTTTATTCCACGAAGCGGGAGGTAATTCTTCAAAAGATGAAAGAAGATTTAACATTTGCACAACAATGGATAAAAGATGGAGGCAATAAAGGTGAAGTTACCAATGGTGCCGTTAACCATTTGTTGGCAAAAATTAATCTTGCTCTAGGTGATTTTGATGGTGCCATTGCTGCCGCAAATAAAGTCATTGATGGTGGCACGTACGCTTTAATGCGCAATCGTTTTGGAAGTACAGCGGGTGATTTGACGAAAAATGTCGTTTGGGATTTACACCGTATGGATAACAAAGCAATATCAGCGAATAAAGAAGCTTTATTGTTAGTTATCGACCGTCAAACTTTGCAAGGACGTACGGATCTAGGATCACAATTGATGCGTAATACGGTGCCTGCATGGCATTTTAATAACCTTAATATCCCACAAGGAGGATTGCAAGCCATCGTTGATGGTATAAATGCCGAAATACCGCTTACACGGATGTATGGACGTGGTATCGGTCGCTATCGCGGGACATATTATAGTACGACGCAAATATGGACGGATCAAACGGATTATAGACATGCAAAAGGGATGTGGATGGATATGACAGATTTAGTTTACAATAATCCTGCAATAAAAAATTCGAAAGACCCTGCTATTAGTAGTCTTTATGGGAAGCCTGTCGTTCAGTATACGAAGGATAATATTAATAAGGTCTTTACTAACGGTGCTGTGGACACCATACGTCATTGGTTTAGTTGGCCTCATTATAAGGTGTTTATCAATTCGACAAACCAGTTTGCCGAAGATCCAAACTGGAATCCACCACGTGGTACTAATACTGACTGGTACGTATTTCGACTGGCAGAAACCTACTTACTTCGTGCAGAAGCCTATGTTTGGAAAGGTCAGCAGGGCTTAGCTATGGCAGATATCAATCAAGTTCGTGGTCGTGCCAATGCACAACTACTTACCGATGCCAGCAAAGTCAATATAGGTACTGTGTTGGACGAAAGAGCACGTGAATTGTTTTGGGAAGAACCACGTAAGACGGAGTTAACGCGTATAGCGTTCATTTTTGCGAAGACAGGCATTGCTTCTTATACGGGCAAGACCTATACCTTAGCTAATTTCTCTCAAAATAACTTCTTTTACGATCGTATTATCGAGAAAAACTCTTTTTACCGTGATAAAGTACCTACACTTCAAGGTGTACGTTACGAAATCGCTCCATACCATGTTTTATGGCCTGTGCCAGCAGCGGCGCAGCGTTTTAATACAAACGGAATGATTAATCAAAACGAAGGTTATACTGGTGCAGAAAAGAATGTACCTCCATTGGATAAAATAGTCGAGTAGACTTTTTTAATGATGAAAATTTCGATGTAGCTTTCTGATAATTTTGTTACTTTGATCTTCTATAAACCCGAATAGTTTTATTCCTGTCAAGGAGTAGCTATTCGGGTATTATGATACTAAAGAAGATAAAGTCGAAGTATAACAAATGGCTACTATAAATTTTAATACAATACGTCGATTTGGAATTGGATTGTGCGTATTACTGTTTCAAATAGGATTACTATTTGGACAACAACCGATAAACATACAACCTCAAACAGCCGAACATATCTTTAATAAGGCTGAAGTTTACCTTTTAGAAGATAGCACAAACACAAAATCCTTTGCTGCTATTAGCGCAAGTTCTCAAGCGCAAGATTTTAAACCCAATCAGAATTTTTATCCTAAGAATTTTAATCGATCATCAACCTATTGGTTTAGGATAAAAATCAAGTTGGACGAAAACATTAAAGGAAAACAAATCATTGAGTTTTTCGATCAAACGGCGGATCTCGTAGAAGCATATATCCCGGATGGTAAGGGTGGTTTTGAGCATTATAAAAGTGGAGCTTCGTTAGATTTTAATCAAAGATTATTTAAGCATAAAAACTTCGAATTTGCTATTCCAGCGCTTGAAAAGGGCACCTATGAAGCATATTTCAAGGTGCGTTCTAGGCAGATGGTGAATGTGATATTGGTGTATCGTAGCATCGAGAGGTTCGTTCAGTATGCACTGGCTGAATACTTCACTTTTGGGCTCTTTTATGGTATGATTTTGTTATTCGGCTTTCATAATTTGCTGATGTATTTTGCCGTAAGAGGACGTCAGTATCTTTATTATGTCTTATACGTTTTTTGTTTTGGACTTTATGAAATGTCTTCAGATGGTATTGCTTTCCAATATTTATGGCCGGCGAACCCCTGGATTAATCAGTACGCTATAGCTTTTTTTGTATGCTGCGTTAGTGTCTTTGCACTTTTATTTACGAAATCCCTCCTTCACGTAAAGCAGCGGGAGCCAAAGCTTAATCATATTTTAAATATCGTCATTGTCTTAAGGATATTATTTTTCATATACTGTCTTTGCTTTAAACAAACGTGGTTTATATTTAAGTTCATTGAAGTGATTCCTTTGTCTATTGCTTTTTTCACAGGTATTTGGCTTTGGAAAAAGAAATATCGTCCCGCACGTTATTTTGTGCTAGGTTATTCTTTCCTTTTCTTGAGCTTTATTGTTAAGGTGATTTATGTATTGGGTTATGCACGATTTTTACAGAATTATATAGGCCATTATAGTATCACTTTTGGTGTTTTTATCGAGATGATCTTTTTATCTTTTGCCATTGGTGATCGGGTACGTTTACTGAAGAATAAGAAGGAATTGGCGCAGAAAAGGGTCATCGAACAGATGCGCATCAATGAGAAGTTGCAAGAAAGCTATAATTTGGAGTTGAAGCAAGAAGTGGAGAATCGCACCGTAGAGATTGTCCAAAAATCCAAAAGGTTGGCAGAGAAGTCTGAAATTATTGCTAGCCAGAATCAAGAATTGAAGGACATGAATAGGCTCCTGACAGAGCAGTCCGAGGAGATAAACAGGATGAATCAATTGCTGACGAACGATAATAAGAGCCTTCAAACCAATATTGAGCGTATAACGGATGATCGTGTCCTTTCAAAAGAGATGGACTTTGAAGAGTTTCAGTCCAAATATTCTGATAAGGAGACCTGTTATAAGTTTTTGTCTGAATTGAAATGGGATGATACCTATCATTGCATCAAATGTGGGCATGATAATTACTGTGCCGGTAAGACGCCATATAGTCGCCGTTGCACTAAGTGTACCTATGAAGAGTCTGTTTTAAATAAGACCATATTTGAGAATGTGCGTATCCCAATTAACAAAGCCTTTTACCTCGTTTACTTGGTTCATTTTTACCAAGGAGACATTTCTTCTTATAAGTTGTCTCAAAAACTAGGCATACGACAAAGTACCTGCTGGAACTATGCTAGTCGTATAAAAAGCCTCCTGACAAGCAATAAAAAGGGTAAAAAATCGGCTTGGACGAAACTTGTTTTGAATACTTTGGATTAATTTACGGTTTTTACCGAATAGTACATAAGCTTGCCTAATAAGGCAGGCTTATTTTGCCCATATAAGCCGCTGGAGAGTCTTTTATGCCCGACAAGCTACTTGGCTCACCCGCGATTGTTTCGTTAGCTAGAACGGCAAATAAACACGCTTCTTTCGCGTCGGGATTGATGCCGAGTTCTTGGAAAGATGTAATCTTAATTCCAGGGAGTCCATTTTTAATATTTTCCAGCAATAAAGGATTGTGTAAGCCTCCTCCACTTACATATACAGCAATGTTGTCTAAGCCTTTTGTTGCTTTTTTAATCCCTTGGATGATGGCTTGTGCCGAGAATAGATTGAGCGTAGCGAGTACATCCTCTGGGGCAATGTCTTGACTATTGGATGTAGCTTGCGCTTCTGCTAGGTAAGTTAAGTTGAAAAGCTCTGGGCCTGTTGTCTTCGGAAAGTCAACGCTAAGGAAGTCCTCCAGCATGAGCTGGTCTAGTAAAGGCTGACAAACACGTCCTTGTTTCGCCAAGCGAGCATCTTGATCCATTTCTAGCCCAAAATATTGATGACAATATTGATTCATCATGGTATTGCCAGGGCCTAAATCTGTTGCGTAGGCTGCCAATGCGGTATTCGATGCTGGTAAAAAGGTGAAATTAGAAATACCACCAATATTCAAAAGAACCCGATTTTCATGATTGTCGGTAAATAAAAGGAAATCGCCATAGGCTGCTAAGGGGGCTCCCTCTCCGCCTGCGGCGATGTGTTTTTGTCTAAAGTCAGATAGTGTAATAATTCCTGTTTGCACAGCTATATGGTCGCCATCCCCTATTTGAAGGGTACTGTTTGGGAATGATTCATCTTTTGTCAGCTGCTGTGGCGCGTGGTATACTGTTTGGCCATGGCTAGCAATAAGATCGACCTCTTCTTTCGTAATTCCCCATTGTTGGAGTGCTTCGTTGATGAGCTGTGCATGTGTTTGCCCGATGAGGGCGTTCAATCCACATAAAACCTGTAAATCAATAGTACGCTTCGCGAATACCAAACGTATTTGGTCTTGAAAAGTAGAATTATAAGGAAGGGTAACAAATTTTTCTACGGTTGTTTCGGTCGATTTTCCGGAACCTTTGATTTTACAAAGAGCGATATCCAGCCCATCAAGGGAGGTGCCCGACATTAAGCCGATAATGTATCGTTCTGTTTTTTGCGAAATAGCATGTAGTTTATCAATTTGTGCCTTCATGCTACTAAAATAAGCGTTAAAAGGTGGCTTTTAGTGAAATCTTTAAATTTTTGTTTATGTCAAATGATAATTCTATTTTTGAGCAAAGAAAAAGATTATGAATTTTCCAGCAGAATTAAAATACACTAAAGATCACGAGTGGGTTCGTGTAGAGGGTGATGAAGCCGTAATCGGCATCACTGATTTCGCACAACGCGAATTAGGCGATATTGTTTTTGTAGACATCAACACTATTGGTGAAGAGGTAGCTGCAAACGAAGTTTTCGGTACTGTAGAGGCTGTAAAAACAGTTTCTGATTTGTTTATGCCTGTTGCTTCTACTGTATTAGCTGTTAACGACGCTATCGATGGTTCTCCTGAATTAGTGAATTCTGACCCTTACGGTGATGGATGGGTTATCCGTGTTAAATTGAATGACGTTGCTGATGTAGATGCTTTATTATCTGCTGATCAATATAAAGCTGAAATCAACGCTTAAGTTGTAGCTATAAAAAAAGCCCGTATTCATGATAAATGAATACGGGCTTTTTTATGTATTGTCAATCGTTAGTCTTCAATAACGCCTATTTTAACATCGCTAATCACTTTAGCACCTTGAACTTCAATTGTTGTTTTCACGGTTCCTTCTTTCGTTAAAAAGCTTTGTTTGTCTAAGGTATAGCTACCCACAATCTCCCCTATTTGCTTGTCGCTAGTATCATAAAGCTTGCCTAAAACATCAATCACATAACCCTGTGGAGTTTCAGCTTTAAAAGTAGAAACAGTCTCCGTACGGGAAAGGAAAGGGTGTTCAGCCATTTGTACTTCATTTTTCCAAGTTGCGCCAACAGCGACAGCTTCATCAGGAAGTGGTGTTGTAATATTTCCAAATGTTTCGCTATCCATACCCTCATCAAGGCCTTCTGGTAAGGTGAAGTCTATTACTTTACCTTTTTGGCTTAGGTTCATCGAAAAGGTCTTTCCTAGCACCTGCGAGAACTGTGTTGCTAGCATTTTAGACATCTCATCTGCAGGCTCCTCTTCAGAGTTGAAATGAATGGTATTAGCGCCTGTATTTACATCCATCTTGATGCCTTTCACCACGCTTTCCATAGTGAATACATTGTTTTCGTGTTTGGTCGCTGTTAAAGACATTTTCATACCCATGTCCATAATAACGCTTTGTGGTCCATCTACATCTGTTTTAATAGTTAGCACCGTTGTTAAAGGTTTTCCGACTTTAGGGTTTAGTTTGAAATCGACAGCTTTCTGTGCGTAGCTAAATAAACTTAAGCACAAGGATGCTCCAATCAGGATATATTTTCTCATATTATTTTTATTTAATTATGAAGATAGGAAAAATGAAGTTAATAGAAAACAAAAAGGTCTCCAAACTGATGTTTGGAGACCTTTTACAGTATATTTAATACGCTTACTTTTTCAAGTAAGATACTTCTTTTACAGCTTTAACTACTTTCGCAACACTTGGTAATGTAGCTTCTACTAATGTTGAAGCGTAACCCAATGGTACGTCAGCTGATGTTACACGGATAACCGGTGCATCTAAATAATCGAAAGCATTCTTTTGTACATGGAAAGAAATCTCCGAAGAAATAGAAGCTAAAGGCCATGCCTCTTCTACAACTACTAAACGGTTTGTTTTCTTAACAGACTCGATGATAGCTGGGTAATCAATCGGACGTACAGAACGTAAGTCGATTAATTCTACGCTGATACCATCTTTTTTCAATTCTTCAATTGCTGGAATAACAACACGAGGAATCATTTTACCGAAAGAAACAACAGTTACGTCAGTACCTTCTTGGATGATGTTTGCTTTACCAATTGGTAAGTAGTACTCCTCTTCAGGAACGTGTCCTTTATCACCGTACATAACCTCAGACTCCATGAAAACTACTGGATCTGGATCGATAATAGCTGATTTTAATAAACCTTTAGCGTCGTATGGGTTGGAAGGAACAACAACTTTTAATCCTGGTGTATTTGCATACCAGTTTTCAAAGTTTTGAGAGTGTTGTGCTGCCAACTGACCCGCGTTACCTGTAGCACCACGGAATACGATAGGACAAGAAAATTGACCACCGCTCATTTGGTGAATTTTTGCTGCTGCATTGACGATTTGGTCAATAGCAACCAACGAAAAGTTGAAGGTCATGAATTCTACAATCGGACGTAAACCGTTCATCGCTGCACCAACACCGATACCTGTAAAACCAAGCTCAGCAATAGGTGTATCAATAACGCGTTTGTCACCAAATTCATCTAACATGCCTTGGCTAACTTTATACGCACCATTGTATTCAGCGACTTCCTCGCCCATTAAGAATATCTTGTCATCTTTACGCATTTCTTCGCTCATTGCTTCGCGAAGCGCTTCTCTGAATTGTATTTCTCTCATCAGTTGTAAAATTGTGTCTTTTTTAAAGAATATCGCAAAACTACTATTATTTATTGATATTTCGTAGTCTAGATGACGCAAAAAAGCTTGAAAAATGTCATTATTTGATAAGAAAGATGTTACAATGAATAAGAAGGTTACCCCAAAGAAGCGACAAATTTTTCAATAAAAAGATGGAGGTTTTTTAAGGCTGTCCCTATTTGCCAAGCTTCCCTGTTGCGAGGCTCAATATAGTTGGAGCTACTTCGAAATTGTAATACGGGTATTCCCTCCTGCTGAGCGACCATAAAAACGGCAGCCCCTTCCATGGATTCTAGGAGGTTTAGGCTTGGATATTGTGATTTTAAGCGGCTGATCGATTGTTTTGCACCATGTACTTTATTGACGGTTATACCGTGGATAGTTGGAACGGAAGGGTAATTTATCCGTATTTCTGGTAGCTTTTGTGCAAAGCGTGAGGTGCCAAAACCTAAATCCTCAATCGTAATAAACTGCTGATGATCCTCTGCGCCGAGTTCATAAATACAATCGTCTGTAATTTGATATACGTGGCCTAAGGTCGTTTTGGGATCAAGGATTCCAGCGATACCGATGTTAACAATAAGGTCATATGTGTTTGTCGTTAACTGCTTGGTGAGCGCATGGCTGGTGGCCAGCATACCGACTCCTGTGCATATAAAATCAATGTTTTTGCTTTCAAAGAGCGGAAGCAAAGCCGCTATTTCTGGTTGCGTTGCCGCAACAAAGAGAACTTTCATCATACCGAATGACCTTGTGAAGGTGAAGTTACTAATATATCGTTTTTAACAGTATATTTGTTCTATGATTTACATTACCAGGCGAGAAAGATTTAGTGCCGCTCATCGGCTGTACCGCGAAGATTGGTCGCAAGAGCGTAATGAGCAGGTGTTTGGAAACTGTTCAAACCCCAATTGGCACGGGCATAACTACGAGCTTTTTGTTACTGTCAAAGGGGAAGTCAACCCAGAGACGGGCTTCGTAATCGACCTTAAGGTGATGAAAAAAATCATTCTAGCACAAGTGGTAGATAAGCTAGATCACAAGAATATTAATTTAGACGTAGATTTTATGGCCGGCAAAAGAGCTTCAACAGAGGTGATAGCGATAGCCATATTTGATCAATTGAAACCTCACTTTGATCAGGAGCAGGTGCAGTTGCACGCTGTAAAGTTATACGAAACAGAAAACAACTATGTCGAGTACTTCGGCTAATAAACCCTTATACTAATGAGTAATCTAACATCTTTCGAAGACGAAGAGCAGGACGGTTATATCAAAATCGATCAGTACAATAAGAAATCAGTGGAGCAAATTGCGCAACACTATCCAGACATTTTACGCTCTATTGGTGAAAACCCAGAGCGTGAGGGGTTAATAAAGACACCAGAACGGGTAGCTAAGGCACTTCAATTTTTGACACATGGTTATGATATCAATGCCGCAGAGGTACTTAGAAGTGCCATGTTTGCCGAAGATTATAGCCAAATGGTAGTAGTCAAGGATATTGAAGTATATTCGATGTGTGAGCACCATATGTTACCATTTTTCGGTAAAGCCCATGTCGCTTATATTCCGAATGGACATATCGTTGGTTTGAGTAAAATCCCACGTGTAGTGGATGCTTTCGCACGTCGTTTACAGGTGCAGGAGCGCTTGACTAACGAGATTCGTGACTGTATTCAAGACACCTTAAACCCTGCAGGTGTGGCGGTCGTTATGGAGTGTCAACATATGTGTATGGCTATGCGTGGTGTGCAGAAGCAAAACTCGGTGACGACGACTTCCGCATTTACTGGAGCATTTCAGAACGATGTTACACGGTCAGAATTTTTACGCCTGATTACCGCTTCACTTCACTAGAAAAAATTAATCCTTTTAAACGCCTTGTATGAACAGTACAAGGCGTTTTTTGCTTATAACGAACGGAGTCAAAGGTTTAATTTATGTTAAATTGTTTCTCATTTTAAATTGGCTTCGTTACTTTTGTTCTTATGCTTGAAAATGAAGAGGCTTTAGATGCCTACTTGGAGAAGACCTGTGATGCGGAAAACGAGTTGTTAAGTCGAATAAATAGAGAGACTTACCTCAAAGAGACCATGCCACATATGCTTTCCGGTCATTTTCAAGGAAGAGTTCTTTCCATGTTGGCAAAACTTGCTAGACCCAAGCGAATTTTAGAAATTGGGACTTTTACAGGTTATGCTACTTTGTGTTTGGCGGAAGCTTTAGAAGAAGGCGGAGTCTTGCATACCATTGATGTGAATGAGGAACAAGAAGAGCGCGTTCGTGCTTATTTTGACGCTTCAGCTTATGGAGATCAAATCCATTATCATATCGGGGATGCAGCAGAGGTTATTCCTCAACTAGCGGGCGATTTTGATTTGGTGTTTATTGACGCCGACAAAAAGCGAAATTTATATTATTTCGAAACTCTGATAGACCGTGTTCCCTCTGGCGGATTAATTTTACTTGATAACGTATTGTGGAAGGGTAAAGTCTTGCTGGATAATCCAGATAGTCAAACCAAGCGTGTGTTGGAACTCAACGAAGCTTTGGCAGCTGATAAAAGAGTTGAAAAACTTATTCTGCCAATTAGAGACGGGCTTTTTGTTTTGCGCAAAAAGTAATTGTTGTACTAAAATTAAAAAAATGCTTAAAACAGATATTAGTAAATACTTTATAGTATTACTGCTGTTTGTGTTAACTGTCACAACGACAAAAGCACAAAAATTTTCACCCAGTAGCTATATAGCTGAGTATAAAGAAGTCGCTCAGCAGCTTATGGAAGAAACAGGTGTTCCTGCATCTGTCATATTAGCAATCGCTATTCACGAAAGTGCTTACGGTAATAGCCGTATAGCCAAACACCTCAACAATCATTTCGGTATTAAAGGAAGTAATCGTAGTAAAAAAATTCGCTCCGCTTATAAAGGATATAGCTCTGTAAGAGAGTCATACCTTGATTTTATCGATTTATTACAACGCCGTAAATCTACAAGTACACTTTTTGATGAAGCTACAGAGCAAGATTATAAAAAGTGGGTGCGTGGTATTGCACGTTCTGGATACTCTAGAACTGGCGATTGGTCATCTAAAGTATTATCAACGATAGATCGTTATAATTTAGATGATTATGACCAGCCTTTGATGCCTAATACTATACCTGGGAAAAGCATGCTTGCTCAGAATAGTGTTGCTCAAGAGGATTTGTTGTTAAAAGAAATGCTTAAAAATAAGCCCGTTAATAAGTTTGATGTAGCCGATATGTTGACTAAGAAGTTAAACAACGCTGCTGAAGGACTTACCCGTAAGGGAAAATTAGCGAGTGATAAATTACCAACAGGACAAAGATCATTGCTATAAATGAGAAACACGTTATTGCTTTTGCTTCTCTGCTTGTTCTTGGGAGCTTGTTCTTCTAAGCGACATGCTGTATTGAAGTCACCGTCGCATGCGAACGGTAAAGGTGGCCACGGCGCGGGTAATAACGGTAATAGTTCAAGCAATAACAAAACTGGAAATAAAGGAACCTCCTTGAGCGGAAACGCCTACATCGATCGTTATAAGTCTGTAGCGATTGATGAAATGAACAGATATGGTATTCCGGCCAGCATAAAATTGGCGCAAGCACTACTGGAGTCAGGTAATGGCAATAGTTTTCTTGCCCAACAAGCGAACAATCACTTTGGAATTAAATGTGGTGGTACTTGGAATGGGAAGTCTGTCACCCGTCCGGATGATAATATTAACGACTGTTTTCGTGTTTATAATAATGCAGAGCAATCTTTTCGTGACCACAGTACATTCTTATTGCGCAAGCGTTATGAGAAGCTCTTCTCCCTGAAAAAGAATGATTATAAAGGATGGGCTCGTGGTTTGAAAGACGCAGGCTATGCGACAAATCCACGGTATCCTGAATTATTAATTGAATTGATTGAGCGGTACGCCCTGTACCAATATGATAGTGGTGAGCGTTCTTATGCTGCTGAAGAGAAGCGTATCGAGAAGGTTGAACACTTGATTGCAGAGAAGCAAATTGAAGAACCCGTAGCTGCTACAGAAATCAAAAGTGCTGTCGTGATGACCATCTATGAGGTTAAGACTGGTGATACCTTGTTTGCAATCAGCAAAAAGTATAACGTCAGCGTTGATCAACTAAAACAATTAAATGGCTTATCCTCCGATAGCCTTTCTCTTGGCCAACTTATCGTCATCACGAAGTAGGTAAAGATTTAAAATTTGTTAAGAAATAAACAACTTATTCTTCTTTACGTTAGTTTTACATCGTGAGCATGATGAAGACCCTTTTCTTTCTTTTTATCGTCGTTAACCTGCCCTTTTTGGGGTCGGCACAGGCCGTTCGTTCTGTCGAAGGAATCGTGTTTGACCAATTCAGTGGTCAGCGTGTCGCGAAGGCTTTTATTCGGAATGACGAAACCAAAGAGAATACGTTTAACAATTCGCGCGGAGAGTTTTCGCTACATGTAGAGGCTGGCGAAAAGATTATCGTTGAGAAAGAAGGCTACTTTACAGATACATTAACCTATACTGGGCAAGCGGTGCTCCTCATATATATGCGTCGCTCTAGTATCTATATTCCTGAAGTTCGTGTCGTTGCTCGTCAATCTCCTGATGACGTTTTAAAAGCTACGAAAGAGGCTTATCGGAAGAGTTTTAATTTAGCTGATCCAGGTGATGTTTTTACCGTGGGGCCTACGGGAGCAGGTATTAGCATCAATGCTATTTATAGTCTTTTTAGTCGTGAAGTAAAACAAGCGAAACGCTTGACAAGGATTATTCAAGAGGACTATGAAGCCAACGTTGTCGATTATAATTTTACACGAGATTTGGTTAGTAATATTACAGGGCTAAAGGGTGACCAGTTGACGCTTTTCATGCGTAATTACCGCCCTAGCTACACTTTTGTGAAGCTTGCAACGCCTTATCAATTGTCATCGTATATAAAAGGTAAGTATGAAATGTTTAAATTAAATCCTAACTTGCGCCTTTTACCAGAATTACCTCAGATACATTTAGACGTTGCTAATTGAGAATAACATGTTTAATAAAGTAAAGATACTTCTTGTTCTTATGGCCTTGAAGGGTGTTGATGCTGCATATGCACAAGCAGACCTAAAAGATTTACGCGCAAAGCCAGATTCAAGTTTTGTTGAAGGCGCTGATACTCCACTTTCTAGATTGAATAAACTTCACGTACCAATCCCTAAATTGGATTTAGAGGTTGACTATTGGAAGCATTGGACGAAATTTGGGATTAATGCCAATCAATCATCTTTTAGTGATAACTGGAATGCCGGGGGAGTAAACTCCATGGCTTTAGGTGGATTAGCATGGCATAAGTCTGAATTTAATAAGAATAATTTCCAATTTGTAACGGAGGTTGATCTGAAATATGGTAAAATCAAGAACAAAGATCAGCTGGCAAAAAAGAATAATGACCGTATTTTCTGGGATAATAAATTAGCGTATAAATTGTCTAAAACATGGGCATTATACTTCTCGTTAACCTTTGAATCGCAGTTTGATGTGGGTTATGCGTATAGTAAAAACATGTATGTGGACGGTAAGGTAATTCCTAACCCAGATGGTAAAGAACGTATTTCGGAGTATATGTCTAGTTTTATGGCTCCAGGATATTTTACAGAGTCTTTCGGTTTGGAGTACAAACCTGATAAGAGTTTTTCTTTACGTTTAGGTACGGGTACGGCTCGTCAAACGCTTGTATTGGATGATCGAGTGAAGTCTTTAACCGTTGCGGAATATAAAGAACGCTATCCGTTAAATGTCCCTATTAGTAGTGATCAGTCGAAGTTTGGTTTAAAACCAGGGGAGTCTTTCCGTAATGACCTCGCATTCCAGATTACGGCCAATTTAGATCGTGATCTTGCGAAAAATTTGAATTTAAAAGCGCGTTATAATTTATTTGCGGACTATAAGGACATCAGTGATCCAGATCATCGTTTAGATGCTACATTAACAGCCAAAGTCACGAATGCGGTTAATGTATCGCTTTCTGGAATCCTTCTTTATAACTCTACTGAATCCACTAAAGTACAGTATAGTCAATCTTTGGCTATGGGTGTTATTTATAGTTTACCAAGATAAGAATCATGCGTAAAATTATCGGTTTAGGGATATTGACTTTACTTTTTGGCTGTGGTTCCAAAAAGCAAGTTGTTTTGCAACAACCTAAGCCGGTAACTGCCGTGGCGGCCATCGTAAGCGATAAGCCTGTTCAAAAAGAAAATACTGTAGCTCGTAATGCGGATGAAGGCTTGGAGCCTAACCCAGGCATTAGTAGCGCCGAAAATATTCGTCTACTGATGCAGACGGGGCTGAACAAGAATGTTGATTGGGCAGAAGCTATGCATTATGATGTGCGTAGACCAAGTTTTGTCATCATCCACCATACAGCGCAAACAAGCATCAATCAAACGATTCGTACCTTCCAAGTGCCGCACAGTAAGGTCTCCGCTCATTACGTTATTGGTCGTGATGGCCGCGTTGTGCAGATGCTGAACGATTATTTACGCGCTTGGCATGCCGGTCGTAGTAAATGGGGTAGTATTACTGATATCAACTCCGTATCCATCGGTATTGAGCTTGATAACAATGGTAAGGAGCCTTTCGCTTCGGCGCAGATTGACGCACTAATGGGGCTCCTAGATACGCTGAAAGCGAAATATCAAATTCCATATACTAACTTTATTGGTCATGCCGATATCGCTCCGCTGCGTAAGGACGATCCTAGCACTTTATTCCCGTGGAAGCAGTTAGCTGATCGTGGATTTGGTGTTTGGTATGATGAAAAGAACTTAGAGCCGTTACCAGACAATTTCAACTATATCGACGCCTTACGTATCGTAGGCTATGATGTAACGAATTTACGGGGCGCTATTATCGCTTTTAAGCGTAAGTTTATCGTGGTCGATACAAGCGCAACGATGACGGATTATGATAAGCGTATTTTATATAACGTTTATCGTCGTTATTACTAGTTATTTCTTGCTTAAAGCTTGCAGGATATAGCCAAATACGATAACACAAACACAGCCCACCAAATTAAGCCATAGGTAAGCTAAAACATCAGCTTTCCAGATCGAGAATATCACAATCTCAGATAGTACAGCAGCCCAAAATACAGCCTTCCCACCTATTGATTTACAATAGAAAGCAACTAAGAAGATTCCCAATATCGTACCGTAGAATAAAGAACCTAGGATATTAACGGCTTCTAGGAGGTTTCCAAGCTTACTCGCAAATAAGGCTACCGCTAATGCTATCATCCCCCAAAACAAAGTGAAAAGACGCGACATGAGTAGGTATTTCCGGTCGGAAGCATCTTTATTGACAAAGCGTTTATAAATATCAATAGCCGTGGTGGAGGAAAGCGAGTTAATGGCACTTGCCGTTGCGCCCATAGAGGCGAGGAAGATAACACTGACCAGCAGCCCCACAAATCCAATTGGAAAGGTGCTCGTGATGAAGGATAGAAAGATATAATTATTGTCATTCAGATCAGCTTTCGGATTGTTTTTGAGTAAAAGCTCTTCTAATTCTTTACGCAGTAACTTATCTTGATTATTCTTTTGGGCTAGCGCGTAGCGTTGTTGATCTATTTGCTGTTTGTCGTCCGCTTTTAACGCCTTTGTAAGCGCTTCTACATGGATAACCTTCTCCTTGCTTATCTTTTCATGTTTCTCCGTTATACGGTCATATTCGGGCTTATAAATGCTATTCTCAATCTTATTGACCTCCACATTATTAAAAAATAGCGGAGAAGTATTGAATTGGTAATAGGCAAAAACAAGAACTCCGATAAGGAGAATACAAAATTGCATCGGAATCTTAAGGAGACCATTCATTAGGAGTCCTAGTCTAGATTCGCGCGTTGAAGCCCCTGTAAGATAGCGTCCTACTTGGCTTTGGTCGGTTCCAAAATAAGAAAGCTGAAGGAAAAATCCACCTATTAACCCCGTCCATACGGTATATTGATTATTAAGGTCGAAGCTTAGGTCGATGGCCTTTGTCTTTCCTGATTTTCCCGCAATGTGTAAAGCATCAATGAAGCCCATATCGCCAGGGAGCAGCCTAATAACAAGGACGCCAGCGGCAAACATAGCCCCGAAAATGATACTCATTTGTAGCAGTTGGGTGTAAGAAACCGCTTTTGTACCTCCCCAAACGGTATAGAGAATTACCATACTACCGATAATCAAGGTTGTATAGGTTACATCCAAGTAGAGGATGCTGGATAGAATGATAGATGGCGCAAAGATGGTAATACCTGTAGATACGCCGCGCTGTATTAAGAATAATGCGGCAGTCAGTATCCTTGTTTTAACGTCAAATCGTTTTTCCAAGAATTCGTAGGCTGTATATACTTTTAAGCGTTGAAATATAGGGACAAAGGTTGTGCAGATGACAATCATGGCCAATGGAAGGCCGAAATAAAACTGCACAAAGCCCATTCCAGACGTATAAGCAAGTCCGGGGGCGGAAAGGAAGGTAATGGCGCTGGCTTGTGTAGCCATCACCGAAAGACCGACATGATACCATGGGAGCTCTCTGCTGCCTACGATATAGCCATCGATATTTTTGATACCTCTACTTTTATACATCCCGTAGAGGATGATAACAAATAAGGTAAAAAAGAGTACTATCCAGTCAATAGTACTCATGAAAAATATTTAGTAAAACAATACATGCCTACCATGCAGGCCACAAGCCAAAGGCAGACTAGTATATAAAACTGTCTCCAAGATTTGACAAAAGGAGGCAATCCCTTATCTGTCATGCGATTTAAATGGTAATAAAACGCTGTTGAAGAAAATAGCAAATACTAAACCTACAACCAAACCTGTAATGAAGCCTGAAAACGTGCCACAAGTGATTGTTGAAATTAAACCGCCGAAAACCGTTCCTACTAAAAGGATGATACCTTTAACGTTGATTGTTTCGTTTTTTTCTACTTGATTTCCCATTATAAAATTGTTCGTTATTGTTCTTTTGCTAACAAATTTACAAATAATCTATTAGCTCCGGGAATTCCGGCAGGTAATTGTCTGAAAAAAGACAAAGAAGTATAGACAAATTTGCCTTTTCCGATCTTTTGTATCAGTAGAGAGCCTTGATGAGGTCCTTCCTTTTGGTCATGCATAACCAAAGGCTTGCGATAGCTCGGGTCTACATTTTCAGCAAAGTAGAGTCCGCGCTCCTGAATCCAGTTGCTGAAATCTTTTTCTGTGATTTTATTCGGGTAGTTTAAGACCGGATCTTTCGGATCAGTAAAGGTGACCTTAGCATCTTCCTCTGTCACGCGTGCACGCGATAACTGAAAAGGTTTTGGTGCGAAATTTTCTTTTTGCAACGGATTGTTCACGTTGTATTGCATCAAGGCTACTCCCCCATTTTCAACGTATTTGTAAATCAAAGGAAGCTTCTGCCCTATTTGTTTATCAACATTGAGGACACGCACACCAAACACCAGCGCATCATATTTAGCTAATAAGGAAGCTGTGATATCTGCTGTTTTTAGTATATCGACCTGTATACCTAGCTCGCGTAATGCTTCTGGCACACGGTCGCCCGCCCCCATGATGTAGGCTACTGTTTTCACTGGATTAATGAGGTCTATATTTTTTAAGGATACCGTTGCTGGAGGAAACCACGCTTGCGTCGGGATATGCGCATAGGCAATTTCGCGTAGCGTAGTCAGTGGCTTGCCTTGCACAAGGAAATCTAGCTTTGTCGTGTTCTCGTCTGCATTAACGTTGCTAATGGTAATAGTTTGCGTACTATTTCCTTGTTGGTCGAAAGCCAGATTGACGATTTCAGGGCTTATTTTCCATCCGCTACCGGCTAAAGAAAGTTGTACAGCTACTGTTCCAAGGTTTTCTTGCTGTGCTTGAAAGCTCACCTGTAGGGTTTTACTTTCTCCTTTATTGACTAATAGCACTTTCTGTTCCGCTTGTGCGGTTATTTGTGGTCTTACCTGCACATATTCGTACACCTCTCCACGTACCGGGTCTACATATTTATACTGTAATGGTAAGTTGAGTTTAATCGTTAGGTCGCCAATCCCCAATAGGGTAGCAACAGCAGGAAGATCAGGATTTGTTGGATAGCCGAAATTTTGAGCAGGCACGTCGAATTTCCCTAAACTATGTGGTTTTGCGAGCCAGTAGGGCTGTGTTTCTGTTGCTAGCGGTAACTCTCCGTTAAATACTGTTAAGCTGTTGTCGGCTAGCTTTTGCTGTATATTTTGCCCATTTAAGCTTACTAAGCTCAAGTTTACACCGGCATTGCGGACTACTAAACGTGCTTGGAAAGGGCTATTGGTACCTACAGCCGCATAGGGCTTTGGTGCTATGGCTTCGATGTGTAAACCTGCACAGGCAAGAATTAAACGCTCTATTTCTTTTGTTTTTTTCTCTTTCCAGTAAGGTGATTCTACTTTTTGAACTAAATGCCAAAGCTGCACCAGTGCCGGAATAGAGGCTTGAGGCTTTACGGCATTATAATTTTGCACTAACTTTTCTATCGCTAAAGAAACAGGTGCTCCTCCTTTGACACGCTTCCAGCTTAAGTCTACTTGATCAAAAATATCAAGCTGCGCCTGGCTGCCTGCTACATGTTCAAAAGACTCTATACTGCTTCCATTGCTGGCCGCAGAGCCGAAACCTTGACTTTTATGCTGTGAACGGCTGCGTGCCGATAATTCACCATAGGACTCCCCCAAAAGGGTGTTGTATTGACCAATATCAACTTTTAGTTGGTTGGTCGAATTGCCTTGCATGCTCATGAAATTCGCCGTGTTCCAAATCAAGCGCTTAGCTTGCCAAGGCTGTACCTCGCTTAGCTGCTCAGGGAAGGCCTTAGGGTCGGCTGCTGCATCAAATGCTTCGCGCGCTAACAATGCGGAAGCTTGGTGATGGCCGTGTCCTCCCCGCTCGTCGGGTGGAAAACGGGTGATGATGACGTCCGGTTGTAGCTTACGGATGATAAATACCGCTTCGCGGAGAACTTCCTGCTTATTCCAGAAACGAAAGGTCTCATCGTATGTTTTGGAGAAGCCAAAATCGTAGGCCGCTGTAAAATATTGCTCGCCACGGTCTATCTTACGAGCCTGTAGGAGCTCTTGTGTGCGTATTAAGCCGAGTTCCTCGCCTTGCTCCGTGCCGATTAGGTTTTGTCCGCCATCGCCTCTTGTCAGCGACAAATAGGCTGTTCGTACCTTGCGTTCTGAAGCGAGGTAAGCAATAAGCTTAGTATTTTCATCGTCGGGGTGTGCGGCAAAGTAAAGGACAGAACCGAGTGTGTTCAGTTTCTCCATTTGGAGTTGAATATCGGCGGCATGTATAGGTGTATAGCTTTGGGCAAATGCTTTCCCTATAAGCAAACCCAGAAAGCATAGGCTTAGGTATCGTTTTTTCATCAACGTTAAAATTAAGCATTATTTTGTATTACCATTCATGATTTCCGGCCCGTTTGGACAAAAAAATAAGGGGAATCAAATAATTTTGATTCCCCTTACCAACAATTAAAAATCTTTGTCTAAAACTTCACATTCAAGCTGATAAAGCTTTTTATTGCAGGAAGCAAAACTGTTTGTTTTAAAAATAGTAACCTTTAGTATCAGTAAAAATAGGGTTATTATGTGTAAAAGCTAGAAGAACAAAAAAAAACTTTTCCACATTGGCCGAATTATAAACAGACGACGCTTTGCAGAAAAGTTTAATTAGTTCCTAATCAGGACTATTGTGGTTTTTTTATTTGTCGATAGAGCCTAAAACTCTTTTCATAAAGCTATTTAGAGCTTCTGTTTTTGGCATTCCTTGTTTTACGAGTTTATCAACCTCTACAGCACCATATAAGTTGGAAATGATTTCACCGATGACATCTAATTCTTCGTCTTTTAAAGCGGACGATTCGGTTAGCACCTCTAATGTTTCAATCGTTTCGTGTACAAAATCAACATCGTTCTGCTCGATGAATTCCGTTAAGTGCTTAATTACTGGTAACTTCATTTAATAATTCAATTAATCCATCAACTTTGTTAGTTTGTACTTGGTTCACCAATTTACCATCTTTAAAAGCGGCAAATGTAGGCAAGTTGTCCACGTTTGCTAGTTTACGGGATTCTGGGAATTTCTCAGCATCCACGATTACAAAGTGAACATCTTCGTTCTCTGTAGCCATTTTTTTGAACTTAGGCTTCATGATTCTACAGTTTCCACACCAAGATGCAGCATATTGAACCATTACTGTTTTATTGTCTTTAACAAGGTCTTGTAAGGTGTCTGTTTCTAATTCGTTTAGCATGATATAATTCTTTTAAGTAAGGATGCCTGCCAAAGGCTGTTTCGCAGGCATCCTTGTTTGTATTGTGTTATTAGTTTGCAGATAAGTAAGTAGCAACGCCTTCACGTGTAGCGTTCATTGCTTCTTTACCTTCTTCCCAGTTAGCTGGACATACTTCACCGTGGTTTTGTACGTGTGTGTAAGCATCAACTAAACGGATATATTCTTTTACGTTACGGCCTAATGGCATATCGTTTACCGACTCGTGGAATACTTTACCAGTTTCGTCGATTAAGTAAGTAGCACGGTAAGATACTGCAGAACCTTCTACTAATGTACCATACTCAGGGTGCTCAACTTCTTTCAATTCTAAGATACCTAATACGCTAGAAAGGTTACGGTTTGTATCAGCGATAAGTGGGTATTCTACGCCTTCGATACCACCATTGTCTTTTGCTGTGTTTAACCACGCAAAGTGAACTTCTGCTGAATCGCAAGATGCACCAACGATGATTGTGTTACGTTTCTCAAACTCTGCAGCTGCTTCTTGGAATGCGTGTAATTCTGTAGGACAAACGAATGTAAAGTCTTTTGGATACCAGAATAAAAGAACTTTCTTACCTTCATTTTTAGCTTTTTCAAAAATGTTGATTTGGAAGTTATCTCCTAAATAATCAATAGCATCAACTGTAATGTTAGGGAAATTTTTACCTGTAAAACTCATAATATTCTTGTTTTTCTTTATTTATGTTCTACAAATTTACGATTTTAAACAGTGCTTTGCCAATCGAAAGACTCTATGAGTTATTGTTAAAATCTATTAAGTTGTTAAGCGGTACGTGGTAAACAGGTATAATAGGTGCCCTTAAAAGTTCTTTTCTGCTCCTACTCTTTGTGTGAAAGGTTTTTAGTAACTAAGATTATATTTTACGAGTAAATTAATCCTTGAAAATTTTGTTGAAGGCAAAGCTAAAGGAAACCATAAAATCAGTAGATTTGACCTGCGGCCCCGTAGTTCAACGGATAGAATAGATGTTTCCTAAACATTTGATAGCAGTTCGATTCTGCTCGGGGCTACTACCTTTCTAAATTTTTACAGCTTTACTTTCTTTTTCACGTCGTGCTGCTAGGCAAAGTTTGTTTTCTTAGCTATACGCAGCTTATTATCGATTTGATATTCGTCTAAATTTTCAGTTGCTCTTCTGTGAGGCTTCTTCCTATTCTTATTTCTTTAATGTTTGGACGGCTATTAAGTGCCCTATGTCCAAGACTAATATTTATTTTTTAATCAAAATCTTTCTATAGTCTATAGAAATTGTATACATTAGCGATCTAAACCTTTTATATATATGAAATACAGGAACTTTCAGCGTGCAATACGACCGAAATTATTCTTTGCTTTAGCGCTAGGTCTAAATAATATAGTATTTACCCCTACTGTTGAAGCGGGATCGTCTACGGCTGTAGGTTTGCAACAACAGCAATTAGGTGGACGAGTACTCGATCGTAGCACGGGAGAACCTATAAAAGGGGCTACCATTCGGCTGAAAAACGGTGTGAAAGCTGCGAGTACGGATGCTTTTGGACGTTTTGAAATTTCAGCTCAGCTGGGAGAAGTGTGGGTAGTTAGCTACTTAGGCTATAGCAATCAAGAGTTTGAGGTACGTAATTTTTCGCCGGTATCCATCCAGTTGGGCCAACAATCCAACAACGTAGAAGATGTTGTTGTGGTAGGTTATGGTAGTCAAAGCAAAAAAGAAGTTACGGGTGCTATCGCTTCGATATCTGGAGCGGCATTACAAGGTATTGCTGTCCCTTCTTTTGAAAATGCTATTGCCGGTCGGTTGCCAGGCGTTGTTGTGCAAGAGCCGTCAGGAGAACCGGGCGCTGGCCCTACGATACGTGTGCGTGGTTTAGGGTCGATTTCTGCGGGCAGTGATCCTTTGTATGTTATTGATGGCTATCCGATATCAAAGAATGTTTCTAGCGGTGTCCAAGGGGATGTAAATACACGTACGGTTGCTTTTGCTTTACCGTCGGTGAATCCTTTGGCCGTCATAAATTACGCAGATATTGAATCTATCGATGTGTTGAAAGATGCTTTTGCATCGGCCATTTATGGATCGCGTGCTAGTAATGGTGTGGTTATCGTTACGACAAAAAAAGGAGCGCGTCAGCAGCAAGGAAAACTGAATCTCGATATTTTTGGAGGTATTCAAGATGTGGCTAGAAGGGTGAAGATGATGAATGCCCAAGAGTATGCCGCCTACTCATTAGAGGCAAAGAATAATGCCTATGTGCAAGATTTTCCTACGGCAAGTAAGAATGATAATAATACGGAGCGCTACAAACGCAGTAATTTAGCGCAGTATTTTCTACCCGATGACTTTATTAATCCGACGGGTACCGATACCGATTGGCAAAAGGAGATTTTCCGAACATCGCCTATTCAGAGTTATAATCTTTCGTACAGTGGCGGAGGCGAGCGTTCTCGGTATTATGTTGCGGGAGGTTATTTTAATCAGCAAGGTATTATTAAGAAATCGGGATATGAACGTTATAATTTACGTATCAATCTAGAAAGTGATTTGGGAAGTCGTGTGAAGGCGGGAATAAACTTAGCTCCTTCTTATACCAAATCGGAGAAAGCACCAGCCGGAGCTCCTTACTTTGCGGTACCTCCTGGTATTATCTATTCGGCACTCGTTACTTCACCAACGGTATCACCTTATTTACCAGATGGAAGCATTAACCAAACGGATAACCAATCGCATATCTATACACCAGATGGTCGCGGAACAGGCATGACAGAGGCGAGTAATCCTTTAGCGATTACCGCGTATATAAATGATAATTTACAACAATATCGCACCACAGCAAATGGTTTTGTGTCGGTAGATTTGCTTGAAGGGCTTACGTATAAATTGTATGCCGGAGCTGATTTTAACCATTTCAATCGTTCGTTTTACCGCTCCAAGGCCTTTTTATTCCGTCAGGCTACCGTTGGAGAGCCTTATGGGCAGTCCAACGCATCTTTTAACTTAAACTATATTCTCGAAAATACGCTGACCTACGATCGGTATTTTGGACAAGACCATCATCTGAATGCTTTAGTCGGCTATACAGGGCAAAAAGATTTAATTGAGTACAACAATGTGCGCGCTGAAAAATATCCAGATGACTTGGTTGAAACAGTAAGTGGCGGGCAAGTTACGGGAGGCACAGGCATTCGTGAAGAATGGTCGCTTGCTTCTGTTGTTTCTCGTATCAACTATGCGTATAAAGGAAAAATATTATTGGGAGCTTCTTTTCGTTCCGACCGTGCTTCTCGATTTGGGTCGGATAAAAAAACAGGGTCATTCCCTTCCTTCTCTGCCGGTTACCGCGTTAGTCAGGAGTCTTTCTTACAAGATAGCCCTTGGTTGAATGAACTTAAAGTTAGAGGTAGTTGGGGTAAAACAGGAAACTTCCTGATTCCGAATTATGCTTCCATAGGCCTGCTCGATCCACAGAATTATGTTTTTGGCGATGTTGTACAGAACGGTTTAGCGCCGTCAACCATCGGAAATAAGAACCTTACTTGGGAGAAAACAGAACAATGGAATATTGGTGTTGACCTTGCTTCCTTTCAAAACCGCTTAAGTTTTGGTTTTGATTATTATAATAAAAAGACTTCCGACCTACTCTTGTATGTGCAAGTTCCTTCATCTATAGGCTACACTACTGCTTTACAAAATATCGGAGAAGTGGAGAACAAAGGTTTTGAGGTATCTGTAAACAGCCGAAACTTAGTTGGTGGCTTTAAATGGAGTACCGACTTGGTGTTTTCTAAGAATAAAAATACCGTATTGCGCTTAGGTCCAAACAATGAGCCCATCTTGACGGCTGGAGCTGCTGGCGTGCGACATATCACACAGGTAGGCTCGTCTATCGGTAGTTATTATGGCTATGTGGTAGATGGTATTTATCAGTCTGATGCGGAGGTTGCGCAGTCCATTCCAGATAAAATTGCACCTGCTGCTCGTGCTGGTGATTTTAAATTCAAGGACATTAATGGTGATGGAAAAATTGATGCTAACGATAGAACTGTAATCGGAAACTATCAACCGGATTTTGTCTATGGTATCACCAATCGTTTCGATTATAAAGGATTCGATTTGAGCATACAGCTGCAAGGTAGCCAAGGTGGAAAGGTGTTGAATCTGACGCGTAGACATTTGGGGAACGGCGAAGGAGCGACCAATTCTTACAAAGATTGGACGGAACGTTGGGTATCGGCGGAGCAACCAGGTAATGGTAAAATTCCTCGTGCTGACCGTTTAAGCGATAATCATGGACAAAATAATCGTCCTTCAGATTTTCAAGTGGAAGATGCTAGTTTTCTACGCTTGCGTAATATCACCTTTGGCTACGACTTGACGGGTAAGGTACTAAAAGGTAAAGTGCAGCGTGCGCGCGTGTATGTTTCTGGAACGAACCTGTATACCTGGACTAAATATATTGGTTTCAATCCAGAGGTAAGTAATCAAATGCAGTTGGCACAAGTGCAGGGAGAAGACTATGGCGCGTATCCGTTGATTCGTAGTTTCTCGTTTGGTATTAATGTTGGATTCTAAAAAAGGCTAAAAATGAAATTTTTATATACAAAAGAAAATATAAATAGTTGGGTAGGATTAAGCTTGCGTAAGAGCTTGAGCGCTTCAGCCTTTCTAGGGCTGTTGACATTCGCGGGCTGTTCATCGAAGTTCACCGATTTGGCTCCTATTTCGCAACGGAATACGGAATCTTTCTATAAAACATCGGGCGACTTTGTTGCTGCGGTGAATGCTACGTACAAGGTGCTACAGGCAGGTGGTACCTACAATCAGAGTTATTGGGTGCTTTTTGAGCAACGCTCTGATAATACCGATCAGGGAAGCGATGGTACCGGATTGGGTGCTGAGCTTACGCAGGTTGAGAATTTCCTTGAAATAGCAACAAATGGTATTGTGGAAACGGCCTATGTAGATACCTATAAAGGCATTGCGCGTGCAAATATTGTCCTTGATCGTATCGATAAAATTAGCTTCGATGAAACGTTAAAAAATAGATTAAAGGGCGAAGCGTTGTTCCTACGTTCTTTGTTTTACTATCAAGCAGCTATAGCCTTTGGAAATATTCCTTTGGAATTGCAGGAAAGTGCAGCCAATGAGCAAAAAACACAAGTAGATGCAGCAACCATATATGCGCAGCTAGAGCAGGATTTGAAAATAGCAGAGGGATGGTTACCTGCAAAATATACAGGTTCTGATGTGGGTAGAGCGTCCAAGGGGGCTGCGGCGATATTATTAGCCAAAGTGCAGTTGCTATTGGGGAAAAAGACGGAGGCAGCACAAGTTTTACGTCGTATTATTACGGATAATAATTACCGTCTAGTTACCTACGATAAGTTGTGGGGGCTAGAGAATAAAAATAACCCAGAATCAATCTTTGAGGTACAATTTAAAGGTGGCGGTACGGGCACTGGAAATTGGTTTACCAATGCATTCACGCCTTTGCTATTTAGTAGTACGGGAACCTATAAAAACCGCCCGACGAACGAGATGGTCAAAGCCTATGAGAGTAAAGACCTACGCTTTAAGCTATCGATGGACACCATTTATACAAATTCGGCCGGACAGGTAATTACCAATTCGCGAAATGATGCTCGTTTTATTGTTAAGTATGGTAAGACCAATGCTTTTGGTGAGAATGATGCTTCGTATAATTTCCCTGTTTTTCGCTACGCGGATGTATTATTATCCCTTGCTGAAGCATTAGGCGAAACCGATGAGTCGTATACCTTGATTAATGAAATTCGCCGACGTGCAAACTTAGACCCTATAAGCCGTACCACTGCGGGAACCTTTGAGGATAAACTGTTGCGTGAAAGACGTATTGAGTTTGCTTTTGAAAATCATCGTTGGCCAGATTTGCTGCGGTTTAAAAAAGCCGAATCGGTATTACAAGGAATCGGTAAAAAACCACGTTTGTTATACCCGATTCCACAACGGGAGTTGGATATAAATAAGTCGTTTAAACAAAATCCATTGTAGGGATAAGACGTAGAGGACGGTAGGATGCGTATAATTTTGATTGTGTTGTGTATGATAAGTGTGCTTGTAAAAAAAAATGAAGCAAAGGCTCAGGAATCGTGTAATGCTAACGCGATAGAGCTTGTGCATGCGTTGCAAAAATTAAAAAACATAGACCGTGTACTCTATGTTGGAGCCCATCCAGACGATGAAAATAATCGTCTGTTGGCCTACCTCTCCTATGGTAAAAAAGCAACTACAGCCTATCTCTCCCTTACACGAGGCGAGGGAGGGCAAAACTTTATTGGTAGCGAGTTGGGCGAAGAATTGGGCATTTTACGTGTCCAAGAATCTCTTTCCGCCCGTAAGATTGATGGAGGCATCCAGTTCTTTAGTCGCGCTAAAGATTTTGGTTTTTCGAAAACTGCCGAAGAAACGTTGCAGTTTTGGGGCGAGCAGGAGGTGTTGGAAGATATGGTGTGGGTAATTCGTTATTTCAAACCAACACTTATTATATCTCGATTCTCATCGGAAATTCCGGACCCTCATGGACATCATCAGGCCGTTGGACTACTTGTTGAAAAGGCTTTTGCTATGGCTGCCGACCCAGCTGTATTTCCAGCGCAGCTTCCTACTTTAGGAACTTGGCAGGCGCAGCAGCTTTTGTGGAATGTATATCAGGAGGCTGGTGTGAAGGATATCGGTGGGCAGGTAGACCCACAGTCTCATTATTGGGGTTTGCAGATTCCGGCTATGAATAACCTATTGGGAAAAAGTTATGGCGATATCGCTGCCGATAGTAGAAATCAACATCGCTGTCAAGCGATGGGAAATCTACCCAACAGGAAGGCTTCTACGGAGTATTTCGAGCTCTTGGCTGGTCAAGTAGGACAAAATGGAAACTTAGATTTGGACGTCTCCCCTATCTATAAATCGGCGAGCTACACTAAGTATTGCAAGTTTGTCGACCAGGCTATCAAAAATTTCGATGCCGATGAACCGTCCAAGATTGCGGACAAACTGATTAACCTCCTTCAGTGGCTTGCAAAGCAGCCACATGAAGATTGGCTAAGCTTAAAAAAAGAAACGATAGAAGCCTTGTTAATTCAGGTTTTGGGTATACAATTTGAAGCCAACAGTCCGCATGGCCTTTGGTGTATTGGTGATAAGGCGCAGGTGGATTTACTATGGTCTGCTCAAGGAGCGGGAAAAGGCATAACACTGGAAAAAATTGAAATTCCTGCTTTGCGTAAATCTATTGTGAAGCGGCTTCCTTTGCAGACCTCTGGACAGCTTAGCCTATCGGGTGAAATCGACCGAAATTTAAAGCCTTATCTTTCTCCATGGTTGCGCGAGGCAGGTGTGCCACACCGTTACCAGTCTACAGAACTTTCTGACCATATTTTGTCGACATTACCTATTTCGCCGGAGCTTAAAGTTTCTTTAGTCATTCAAGGCGTACCACTCGTTCTTCAGGTACCTATCAAAAAGGTGTGGAACGACCGCTTATTGGGTTTGCAGCATAGTCCGGTTGTCCTAGCTCCACAGGTTGCGGTAAATTTTTTATCAAAAAACCTCCTAATTAAGGATGCCAAGCCGCATGAGGTGTTGGTCGAACTAAAGGCGCTTAAAGCGGGCAATAGTCAAGGAAACCTTGCTTTGACTGCTCCGCAGGGATGGACGATTCTGCCAGCACAGGTAGATTTTAATTTGCAAAAGGATGAAAGCAAAACAATTCGCTTTACCGTTCAGGTTGCTCAAGGGCAAGAAGCTATAGGCAATTTAGGCATTCAGGTACGTATAGATAGTTTGCAGTTTGAACAGTCGTATAGCCGCATTGAATACCCACATATTGTTAAGCAGCAGTTTTTTCCAGCCGCTAGTCTACGTGTGGTACGCACTTCTATTGCGACCACGGCAAAGCGTATTGCCTATATCAAAGCGAAAGAAGATAAACTGCCTACCGCATTGCGCGAGTTTGTGGCGCAGGTAGATGAGCTATGGGGCGATGCTTTGGCAACGCAAGATTTGGCCGGTTATGATGCCATTGTGTTGGGCGACCGCTTGTATAATGTGAATCCGCAAGTTACACAGGCCCATGCACGCCTTCAGCAGTATGTAGAAAATGGTGGTGTCGTCATCAGTTTGTATAATACCGATTATGACCTAGATATACCTTCTGTAGGGCTGCTGCCGGTGCAGGTTTCCAACGAAAGGATTACCGATGAGGATGCCGAAATTACTTTTTTAGCTAAAGATGCGCGGGTTTTGAATTATCCGAATGCCTTAGGAACCAATGATTTTAGCGGATGGATTCAAGATAGGGCGGTATTTATTCCTACGCAGTGGGATAAAAGATTTGTTCCTGTTTTAAGCAGTCAGGATAAGGGACAAAAGCCACAAAATGGACTCCTTTTGGTGGCTCAACAAGGAAAAGGTTATTATATCTATACCTCGCTGTCTTTGTTTCGCCAACTACCTTATGGTGTTCCCGGAGCGTATAAATTATTTGCCAACTTATTGTCTATCGGTAAATAAAAAAAAGGAACAAGAGGTTTAAGCTAGATTAGAAGTCCTGCATTAAATAGGTGTAACGCGTATTGTATTCACAACCCGAACGTCGTTCATTTTCGTGTTATTGTATTTTACTTAAAATTATTAACTTAGTTTATACATAAATCACCTATTATGAAAAGTGTCTTTTCCCTTTTAGCTATAGCCGCAGTGTTGTTGTTTAGCTCTTCTATTCAGAAAAAAAACACAGCTAGTGGATGTGAAATGACGGTTACTTATGCCGAATTGGCTCATGCCGCCTTTAAAAAAGCCTACAAAGCATCATCTATTGAAGATGCTACTCCTTTATTAAAAGATGGTGTAGCAAAAGCAAGTGAAGCTTCGGCCTATGCTATCTCTCCTAAATGCAATTGCGATATCGCGAAAAACTACGCTTTAAATGCGGTAACATTTGGAAACAAGGCGCTTAAAACGTCTGACTTAGCAGAACTTAAAAAATTAACGAAAAAAGCAATGGATATGTCGCTCGATGTGCTGACAGCTACACCAAATTGCGGAGCTGAAAAGTCAAAATAGACGATGCTATTTTAGCGATGTGTCCATTTTATTTAAAAAACTGGACATATAGGTGTTTTCTGTCCAATTGAATTCATTTCTTTGATGAATATGTTCAGAAGGATTAGCCTTTTGTAACAAATAGTCGCTCACCTCCCCTCTTTTTTAGTAGGTTCAATTGGGGTACTAGGGCTATTTTATTTCCTTAAAATAAATAGTGATTTGATGCGCAAAATAAAATGTTTAAGATTAAAGTTTAATTGATATTTTTAGCGTCATAAAACTAACATTATGGCCTCAGGTATTTTTGCAATTTTTGATGATATAGCCGCTTTGATGGACGATGTTGCGGTGACGAGTAAAATCGCCGGACAGAAGACTGCCGCTATTTTAGGGGACGATTTGGCCGTGAATGCGGAAAAGGCTACCGGCTTTTTATCATCCCGTGAGCTCCCTGTTCTGTGGGCTATTACCAAGGGTTCATTTTTAAATAAATTGATAATAGTTCCTATTGCCATTTTGTTGAATGTTTTCTTTCCTGTGGTCATTAAATATATTCTGCTAGCGGGCGGTTGTTATTTGGCATTTGAAGGCGTAGAAAAGGTGATTGAATATCTTTTCCATCGTGCTAAAACAGGACATGAAGTCATTGAAGAGCGCGAAGAAGATGCTGCTGTGGTTGAAAAGAAGAAAATAAGGTCGGCGGTGACGACCGATTTTATCCTATCGATAGAAATTGTGATTATCGCTTTGGGCACAACCCTAAATCAACCTTTGACGATTCAGATATTGACGGTTGCTATTATTGCACTTGTGGCTACTATTGGCGTTTATGGTATCGTAGCCTTAATCGTACGTATGGATGATACGGGCTATAAATTGATTCGTACGTCCAATAATAAAGGCTTTACAGCCAAGTTTGGACACTTGCTCGTTCGTGCTTTGCCTATCGTTATCAAAGGTCTGGGCGTGGTTGGTACAGTTGCTTTATTGATGGTTTCCGGAGGTATCTTCGTCCATAATATTGATTTCTTCCACCATTTGGCAGAAAAAGTTCCTTCCTTGGTTTTAGAATTAGGTCTTGGTTTAGGGATAGGCTTAGTACTTGTTGCTTTATACACGGGTGTAAAGTCTATTTTCAAAAAAGGATAATCTGTAGGCTGTTGAGCTCTATCAATCGCATTTAGGTATTATTTGCCTATATTTAAGGTTTAAAACAAGGATGGCTATGATAGATTCTGAGAAAGCAAGTAAAAAGGTTCATCAAGGGCGAAATATTAAACGGTTTCGTGAAATGATGGGCATCAAGCAAGAGTTTTTGGCTTATGAGCTTGGTGAAACGTGGACGCAAAAGAAGGTGTCTTTGTTGGAGCAAAAAGAAATCGTAGAAACCAGTATTTTAGAACAGGTATCTAAAATTTTGAAAATCCCTGTTGAGGCTTTTGAGCATTTTAATGAGGAACAAGCGATAAATATTATTGCGAACACATTTCACGATAGTGCCGTCGCAAATACTTTTAGTGATGGTGCTCAGGCCAATTTTCATTGCACATTCAATCCATTGGATAAAATGGTAGAATTATATGAACGTATGCTTCAGCAACAACAAGAAATGATTGATAAACTTGAACGTCTTCTAAAAGACAAATAAGTGAGAAATAATAAAGAGAATAGCCCTGTGTTTGCATAAGCACAGGGCTATTCTCTTTATTAAGTTTCTGTATAACCTGTTGATACTTAAATTACTTACAAAAATGTATGCCTCCTACAATTCTGTCACCAGTCGTTGAAACCTATTTTGCACTATTACATTTGCTGCATGTTAAAAATCAAATAATATCGGTAAATGAAGAGATACGCATACATAGGGTCCTTGGGCTTTTTGGGAATTATTACGACGGAGTTTGGCGTCATTGGCATATTGCCAGAATTGGCTACCTATTACGGGATTAGTTTAGAGAAAGCAGGTGTTTTATTGAGCGCTTTTGCCTTAGTTATCGCCCTTACAGGGCCTGCCATGACCTTGCTTACGGCCAAGTTTGACCGTAAAAAGATTATGTTGCTGTCCCTATTCACTTTTTTAATAACGGGTGTGGTGTCCACGCTGTCGCCTCCATTTTGGTTGTTGCTGCTGGTACGTGTCCTTCCGGCCTTTTTGCAACCCGTATATATTGCTTCCGCATTGACGGTAGCCGTCTCTCGGGGTAATAAATCCAATGAAAATGAGCTGATGAGTATTGTGTTTAGTGGTGTTACGTTGGCCATGGTGACTACGGTTCCTTTCGCTACGTATATCGCAAGTATGTATACCTGGCAATATTCCTTTGCGATCCAAGGGCTCATAAGTTTTATTGCGCTGGCGGCTGTTTATTTTGGTCTTCCGAGCCTGCCCGTTACTGAGCGAAAATCCTTTGGCAGTCAGCTCGGTATTTTAAAGAAGCCTATTTTTGTGGTGAGTATACTGATGAACTTTTTCATGATTTCGGCTTGGTTTTCGGTGTATAGCTATTTTGCAGCTTACTTAAGCGATGCTAAAGGCATGAATCAGCAAATGGTGAGTTATATGATGTTTGTTTTCGGTTTGGTCGGTGTTTTTTCGACCATTTTGTCCGGAAAGATGCTGAACAAGCATATTCCGCGGACGAGTTTTCTGTTTCTTTTAGGTACTATCCTCGTGCCTATACTATTGGGTATTTCGGGCGGAAATAATGCCGTTACGATTTTCGTAATTGCCGTTTGGGGATTCTTGTATGCACCAAGTTTTTTAAATGCCTCGACTTATATGATATCGGCGGTGCCGCATGCTATGGAGTTTGCCAATAGTCTAGCGACATCCTTTGGAAATTTAGGCGTTAGTGTCGGTACCACCGTTGGCGGTATGGTGATTGCGCATTATGGCATTGCTTATACGCCTTGGTTGACTTTAGCTTTTGGTTTACTTGCCCTCGTGATGATGGCCTTGCGCCATCTGTTGGAAAAGAAAAAGGTGGCTGTGGCTCCTGTTGCTTGTTCGTTTGAGTAGCTGTTATTGCTGAAACGGCCGATTTTCATACCCGAAAATCGGCCGTTTTGCCGTATAGGAGATTCCGCTGTCGCGAGATAATTCGTACATTCGGGACATGCAAAAGGTACTTTTTATCGGTTTAGTATGGCCCGAGCCGCAATCATCCGCCGCAGGCTGGCGTATAATTCAATTGGTTAAAGCCTTTCAGGAAAACGGTTTTGAGGTAACCTTTGCTAGTGCTGCTGGCAAGTCTGATTATAGCTATCCGTTGACTAATTTAGCGGTTGTAGAGGTGCCTATCGCCTTAAATGATGCTCGTTTTGATGCTTTTGTCAAAGACTTGAATCCTGCTATTGTTGTTTTCGACCGTTTTATGATTGAAGAGCAATACGGTTGGCGCGTACGCGAAAATTGTCCGGATGCCTTAACGTTATTGGACACCGAAGATTTACACTTCTTACGCTTGGCACGTCAAGAAGCTTCCAAAAAAGGAACTCCAATTCAGTACTTTTCAGATACTGCGAAGCGGGAAATAGCATCTATCCTACGTTGTGATTTATCGTTGATGATATCGCAAGCAGAATGTGATTTGCTGATAAACACGTTCCATATTCATCCTTCTTTACTCTATTATTTGCCGTTTATGGAGGCACCTTTGGACGCGGATATTTTGGCAAATAAGCGCAGCTATGCGGAGCGCAAAGATTTTATGTTTATCGGTAATTTTTTGCATGAGCCCAACTGGCGTACGGTTCAAGTTTTAAAAACAGAAATTTGGCCGCTGTTGCGGAAGCAAGTTCCAGACGCTGCGCTGCATGTCTATGGTGCCTATGCCAGCGAAAAGGTACTGCAACTGCATAAGCCGACGGAGCGTTTTTACATTTGTGGACGTGCCGATGATGCACGCCAAACGATGGAGCAATATCGGGTTTTGCTAGCCCCTATTCCATTTGGAGCGGGCATAAAAGGTAAGTTTGTTGATGCCATGTATAGCGGAACGCCCAACGTTTCCTCTGTTGTGGGAGCCGAAGATATGTATGATGGAGCCGTTTGGAATGGACTTATTGCAGACGATGCCGTTGATTTTTCAGCTCAAGCTAAACGGCTGTATACTGAGGAAAAGCTATGGCACGAAGCGCAAAAGAATGGACTGCTACTCGCAAATCGTGATTATGCTGGACAAGAACATGCCGAACGTTTTCTGGAGGCTGTCGTACAACTTCAAGCGAAGCTTAACACCCATCGACAAGCTAATTTTATAGGACAAATTTTACATACGCAAGCCAATAATAGTTTGAAGTATATGTCTTTATGGATTCAGGAGAAGAATAAAACCACTTCTCCTTAGTAGACTCTTTCTTTATCACGGTTTTAGCCTTTATTTTATTAGCTTTTTTCTAAAAAAAAGTTAAAAATAATGTCGTTCTATTTGAATTACGAAATTTTCGTATATCTTTGATTTAATCATAATAAACAGATGAACCATGAAAAGAAAAATTTGTCTATCCCTTTTAGGCTTTGGTTTTGCGTTGCTGTTGCGTGCGCAAGATTCAGAGACTGCACTAGCCAAGATTCATTACAGTTTTAAGCATATTAACGATACAACCGAGCGGGGTAAGTCTTTGCAGGATGAGGTGGTCACCTATCTCGGAAAAGCGGGAAGTTTCTACACGAGCTATTCAAGTACTCGGATGCAGGAAGATGTAAAACGTCAAACTGAAGCACCTGATTTTAACGGTGAAATTGTTTTTAATCGTACAACTACCGCCATCGGTGAATCTTACTTTTTCAACGTGCCTAAACATGTTTTTAAAGTAATTAGTAGTGTTGGTGGTGACTCTTTTTATGCGGAGGAGGCTTATCCAACATTGGATTGGACAATTTTGGATGATACTAAAACGATTGGTGGCTACACGTGTCAAAAGGCACAGACAACCTATAAAGGGCGTACCTATGAGGCTTGGTTTACCACAGAGCTTCCTTTTTCATATGGTCCGTGGAAATTGCAGGGTTTGCCGGGACTTATACTTGCTGCTCATGACCTAAAGAATGAGGTTATTTTTGACTATGCTGGCTTTGACAAATTGGATACGGATAACTTTTTTGTCGCCGTACCAAGTGGTGGTGTAAAGTCGACTCCTGCGGAGGTTAAAAAATTGAAAGAAGCTTTTGCAGCGAATCCTTCGGCCTATATGAAGACGCGTGCGAACTCACGTATTGTTTCTGGTACTTCGGGTGGAAGTTCGGTTAGTTTCGTGTCTGCATCCTCTGCGTCGTCGAGCTCGACGGCAAGTTCTTCATTAAGCACTGTTTCTTATGCCGTAGGCGGAGGAAGCGTCAATCCGAATCAAATTAAGTCCGTGTCTATCAAAAATTCGGAAAATTATAATCCATCAAAGAATACAAATAATCCTATTGAACTTAATTAATAGATGGACTCTGCTTACTTTTTAAATATAGCGTAAAGTCCTCTTTTGTGCTAATCAGCAATGGTTTGAAAAATAGGTCTTTACATTTTTTTTATAGCGTTCGTAGTTTCTATTATCCCATTTGAAAATTTAAAATAAATATCGATTCATTTTAATTACGAAATTTTCGTATATCTTTGAATTGTTCATACTAAACAGATAAACCATGAAAAGAAAAATTTGTCTATCCCTATTGGGGCTGGGTATTGCGCTGGTTTTACGCGCGCAAGATGCTGAAACTGCATTGGCAAAAGTGCATTATATTTTTAAACATGTTAATGATACGACGGTACGGGATAAGTTTTTGCAAGACGAGGTAATTACCTATATCGGGAAGAGCGGTAGTTACTATACGAGCTATTCGAGCAATCGCATGCAGGAAGAAGTAAAGCGTCAAATGGATGCGCCAGATTTTGATGGAAAACTTGTCTTTAAAACCAAAACGACGGCTATTGCCGAATCTTATCTATTTAATAGCGCAAAACGTACTTTACGCGAAATAAGTAAAGTGGGTAGAGATTTCTATTATGTCGAAAATACCTATCCGGATTTAAATTGGACGATTTTGGACGACACCAAAACGATAGGTGGCTACAGCTGTCAAAAGGCACAAACAACTTATAAGGGACGTACGTATGAGGCTTGGTTCACAACAGAACTTCCTTTCTCCTATGGTCCTTGGAAATTACAAGGTCTTCCTGGGCTTATTTTATCGGCTACAGACTTGACGCATGACGTTACGTTTGAGTATGCAGGTTTTGATAAAGTTGACAGCGAGAACCAGTTTGTCGCGACTCCCGCCGGGGCTTCAAAAACCACAGGAGCTGAAATACTTAAGTTAAAAGAAGCATTTAAAGCCAACCCTACAGCCTTTTTGCAGACTCGCTCTAGCGGCTCTGGTGCTCAGATTATGACGGCTAATGCCGATGGTGGAGCGATTAGTGTCGGTGGTGGTAATGCTCCGGGCGGCACAGTCACTGTACGCGGGTCTTTTAGTGCTGGTGGCAGCGGGAGTGCGGCAAGTATGGATATGAGTAAGATAAAATCGTTTAATATCGGACAAGACGATAATTACAAACCATCCAGAAATACAAACAATCCTATCGAACTTACTCCATAAATGGGATGCGTAGCAGTCTTTTTATACTATTTATGTGTTGTTTTCTGCTGTCTTGGGGACAGCAGAAAACAATCGCTGGTCGTGTGCTAGACCAAGGAAATAAAAAGCCCGTTGCCTTTGCGAGTGTCAACTTGAAATCCCCAGATAACAAATTAATTGCTTTTAAGGCTACTGACCAATACGGTAATTTTACCATACAAACAGACAAGTTGGTTACGGGTTGTTATTTAGAAATTAACCACCTTGGTTTTGATAAATATCAGCATACGCTGGGCGATAAATTGCAAGACTTGACGGTTTCCCTAACGCAGAAAAAAATTGTGTTGGAAGATATTGCCGTGAAGAGTAAACCGCGCGCGCAGCAACGAGGTGATACCTTGACCTATGATGTGGCTAGCTTTGCGCAAGGCGAAGACCGGAATATTGGTGAGGTTATTAAGCGGATGCCGGGTATGGAGGTTAGTGAGTCGGGGCAGATAAAGTACCAAGGAAAGTCGATTTCTAACTTGTATATCGATGGCGATGACTTATTGGATGACCGCTATGCTATTGGTACGCGCACTATTCCGCATAAAATGGTGAAAGACATTCAAGTGCTTAATAACCATGAGCATCTAAAGGTCTTAAAAAATAAACGATATACCGATGAGGTTGCCATCAATTTGGTGATTAAGGAAGATGCAAAGTTGAAGCTTACAGCGGAAGCAAAAATCGGTTTTGGACTGCCTGGTTTGCAGGATAATGAGCTTAACACCATTCTTTTTAATAAACGCTACAAGATGCTTAACGTGTTGAATAGCAATAATACAGGGAAGAGCTTACGCAATGACCTTATTGGCTTCAACCAAGAGAGTATCTTAGCTAAGATGGGTACTACGCCTATTAATAATTTACTTTCACTAGGCACCGTTGGCAATCCGCCTATCGGCGAGCCCTATTATTTAATGAATAATACGGCGGCAATCAATGCGAATAATCTCTTCAACTTGCCCAATAAGTGGCAAGCCAAAGTTAATGTGCAGGCGATGTATGATAAAAGTAGTCGAAACTTTAGTGGTACGACAGATTTTTACCTGCCCAACGATACCATCTCCTACTTTGAAGACCAGTCCAGCCGAGTGCGCGATTTTATGTCCGCGGTGCGGATAAATCTGAATAAGAATGTCGACAAGAAATTTATTAGCAATTCCTTTGCTTTTGTTTATGAAAACCAGCGTGGGCGTGCAGGCCTAAATAGCCACCTCGGCTCGCTTGCCGCTCAACATACGATGCGCATAACAGGAATAGACAATAAATTTGAATATGTGCCGGAGTTAAAGAATGGAAATATCATGCAGTTTTTTTGGAACCTCAATTATGGGGAGAAGCCGCAGACGCTGCGTTTAGAACCGGGTGTGTTTTCTCGTTTACTCAATAAAGGGAAAGATTATCAAGCAACGATGCAGGATGTGCGTGTTCCAAATTTCTTTACCAACTTGGGTACGGGTTACCGTTTTAATAAGGGTATTATTAAGCAGTATTATCAGGTTGGATTTAGCTTAGAAAGCCAAAAACTGAATACGGAAATCTCTTTGGCAGACGGTACGGGTATTGTGATGCCGCAGGTGGATTCTACGGTGAACCATATGGATTGGTTGCGGGCAGTATATAGCGTTTCGGGTGAATATACGTGGAATAGAAAACGCTTAGAAACACAGCTTAGCCTTCCTGTATCCTACCAGGATACACGCTATTCGGATGCTTATTATGCCGTTGATGAGGTGCAAGGACGGGTACGCTTTAATCCAAATTTCCGCTTAAAATACCGTGTGGCACAGGCCGATGAGGTGAGCTTTAGCTATGGCTTTACCAACAATTTTGGAAATATTCAAGACGTCTATCGGGGCATGGTCATTCGTTCTTACCGTTCCATCTCTCAAAATAGTGTAGGCATCAATGAAAGTTCAGCACACAATTTAGGCTTGAACTATCGTTTGGGGCGTCCTTTAAAACTATTTTTTGCTCAGGTGGGTGTAAGCTATTCACAAACATCGCGCAATGCGATGATTTCGCAGCAGATATCTGGAGATATCTCTCAGTCGGTATTGCTACCAATAGATAACAAGATTAACAATTTCCAAGTGAGTGCTGGCGTTGACAAATTTGTTTTCGCCTTGGCGAGCACCGTTAAGTTGAAATCTTCTTGGTCTTACATCGATTACAATCAGGTTTTTAATGGTGATTTATTGCCTTTTCAGAATATTGTTTTCACCCTTCAGCCAGAGGCAGAAGCGAAGCTGTGGAAGGATATCAAGCTATCCTACAATGGGCAGTTTCGTTGGTCTACTGCGAAGCAGAAAGACCAGCCTGATTTGAATAACCGTGTATTTTCTTTAACGCAGCAGGTAGGCCTACCGTTAAACCTTATTAAGTCGGGATTTTTGCGTATCAGTGGGCGTCACTTGTATACGAAGCAGCCTTTTCAAGAGAAAATCAACTACTTTTTCTTAGATGCTTTTGCGCGCTACCGCCATGTTAAGTCGAAGATGGACTTCGAGCTGAGCATGAACAACCTCGCTAACATTAAAACGTTTAGTACCTATAACTTGTCTGCCAATCAGCAGAACTATAATCACTACGAATTACGGGGACGCAATCTGTTGATGCGCGTTGTCTTCAACTTTTAAATATAGATATAACGTTTTCGTAGATTCCCTATCGCTAGGCGGCTTTTAAGCTTTATCTTAGGCTGACCTTACCTTTTAAGTCATAATTATGGATAAAACGATTTTTGAGAGCCGCTATGCGATTGGGCCTAATGAGACAAAAAACCTTGATACCAAAGGTTTGCGTGAGAATTTCTTGATTGAAAAACTATTTACTGCCGATAAGATACACTTTGTACACAGCCACTATGACCGTTATATGGTGGGTGGTGCCATGCCTGTTCAGGAAGAATTGGTATTGGAGAGCATTGAAAGTATTTTGAAGGCTCCTTATTTCTTAGCACGCCGCGAATTGGGTGTGATTAATGTGGGCGGTGCTGGCGAAGTTGTGGTCGACGGAACAGTATACGCTATCGGCAATAAAGAAGCGCTTTATGTCGGTAAAGGGGCTGAATTAGTTGTTTTCAGAAGCTTAGATGCACAGCAGCCGGCTAAATTCTATTTAAATTCTACACCAGCACACCATAGCTACCCAACGAAAAGGGTAACTAAAGGCGATGCTAATAAAATTGAGTTGGGTACCATGGAAACTGCCAACCACCGTGTAATTAATCAGTTATTGATTAATACGGTGGTGGAAACTTGTCAATTGCAAATGGGCATGACGGAGCTACAACCGGGGTCCGTATGGAACACTATGCCAGCACATACGCATGACCGTCGCATGGAAGTTTACTTCTACTTTGAAGTACCCGAAGGACAGGCTGTAGCTCACTTCATGGGGCCTAAGGATGAAACACGCCACTTATGGTTGCACAATGAGCAGGCTGTTATTGCGCCAGAATGGTCTATTCACTCCGGTGCGGGAACGAGCAACTATACCTTTATTTGGGGAATGGCAGGTGAAAACCTAGACTATGATGATATGGATAAATATGCAATCACTGACCTAAAATAAATGGTATGAAAAAGTTTATGACCCTCGCTGTTGCTTTAGGTCTTGCCTTTTCGACAACGGCCTTCGCACAAAAGCAAAGCCATTTGCGTATTCAAAACCCTTCGGCTTTTGGTCGTCAGGAGCTGGTGCGTATTCCTTTTGCTAAGTTTCAGCATCATTTTGGCCTAAAGGCACAGGATACTGTTTTTACACTGCTAGACCAAGCAAAAGGACAGCAGGTAAATTATCAGTTGGAAAAACTGGGTAAAGAAACAGCGCAGTTTGTATTAATAGAAGTACACTTGGCAGCTAAAGGGGCACTAGATGTCGCTTTAAAAGCCGGTGCTCCAGCGGCCATTGCATCCAAGGCCTATGCCCGTTATGTGCCAGAACGTAAGGATGATTTCGCTTGGGAGAATGATAAAGCAGCTTTTCGAGCATACGGTAAAGCGTTGGAAGGTACTTCCGAGGATGCACAAGGTTTCGACTTTTGGGCAAAACGTACCGACGAATTGATTATCAACGATTGGTATAAAACGGGCGATTACCATAAGGACCATGGTAAAGGATTAGATTACTACTCCGTAGGACAAACTTTAGGGGTTGGTGATTTAGCTTTTTATTTTGGTGATAAAGTGCAGTATTCAAAGCACTACCGTCAGTTTGAAGTGCTTGATAATGGACCTTTACGTACCACCTTTAAGCTTATTTTCGAACCCGAGGTTATTGCAGGAAATCGTATTGCTATCGAAAAGACAATATCGCTAGATGCGGGTAGTCAGTTTAATAAAATTGATGTTGTCGTTACCGCAGACCGCGCGACAACTATTCCTGTTGTCGTAGGTATTGCGAAGCGCAAAGAAGAGAGTCCTGTTTTTCAATGGGACACTAAGAAAGGCACTTTTGCTTATTGGGAGCCTGCACACGACGATAATATCACCGGAACGGGGCTTGTGCTGCCGAAAGTTGCAACGAAGCTTGCAGACGCTGAAAAACAGTTCCTTTTTAAATTAAACGTGAAAAATAAAACCGCTTTCCAATACTATGCCGGAGCTGCTTTCAACAAAGCAGGTCGTATACAATCGGCAGCAGCATGGAATCAGCACCTTGCTGAGGAGTATGAGCGTATTGAAAAACCTTTACAAGTTAATTATATAAAATAATGACAGCATTATTTGATTTAAGTGGAAAGACAGCCTTAGTAACAGGTTGTAAACGTGGTATTGGAAAGGCTATTGCGGAGGCATTGGCCGAAGCAGGAGCCGATATTATCGGTGTGTCGGCAACGTTAGAGTTGGAAAATTCTGCCGTAGCAAAATCGGTTGAAGCTTTAGGACGTAAGTTCTCGGCTTACCAATGTGATTTTTCAAAAAGAGAATCGCTTTATGCATTCATCACACAAGTGAAGAAAGATCACCCTGTAATTGATATATTATTTAACAACGCTGGTAATATATTGCGAAAGCCCGCAGCGGAGCATCCTGATGAATACTGGGACGAAATCATCGAGATTAACCAAAGCGCGGCTTTTATTTTGACACGCGAACTTGGTCGTGAAATGTTGAGCCGTGGCTCTGGCAAAGTGGTGTTTACCGCTTCGCTATTAACTTTCCAAGGGGGCATCAATGTACCCGGTTATGCCGCATCTAAAGGTGCTATAGGTTCATTAACGAAGGCTTTTGCTAACGAGTGGGCTAGCCAAGGGGTACATGTCAATGCGATTGCACCAGGCTATATTGCGACGGATAATACAGAGGCTTTACGTGCCGATCCTGAACGCACGGCAGCTATCTTAGGGCGTATACCAGCCGCGCGCTGGGGTGAGCCTGCCGATTTCAAAGGGCCAGCCGTTTTCCTAGCTTCTAAGGCGTCGGATTACGTGCATGGCACTATTTTGACTGTCGATGGTGGTTGGATGGGTAGATAATTTACCTTTTTAAAACGAATAAAGGGGGCTTCAAGCCCCCTTTATTCGTTTTAAAATTCTTATTTCAATTGTTTTAAAATCTCCTTTACGGCTCTTTCGAGTTGTGGATCTTTATCATTGACTTTATCAGCTACCGTATTTTTAACGTAGATATCTGGTGCTACACCACTTTTTTCGAGGTCTTGTCCATCGAGGGTATAACAACCCCAAGCAGGCACACGGTAGGAAGAGCCATCTACCAGTCCTTTTGCGGAGGTAAAGATGATCCAGCGGTATGTTTCAGTACCGATAATCGTTCCTAGTTTTAAGGCTTTAAATCCGGCTGCAGTCATCTCCGCGTCGCTCAGCGACTGCTCATTGATGAGAAGTACAATAGGTTTTGCTGCAGGAGCAAAGTTACTCTGTGGCGATCTTTTACCATCGCGGTATTGCCACTGTAGGTATGGGCGTTGCGATAAGAAACGTAATACTTCATCGTGTACATTACCACCTGTATTGTAGCGTAAGTCTAAGATAATAGCATCTTTATTGTTTTCTTGTTCTGCCATATCCAATAAGAATTGGTTTAGCTGATCGCCACCCATGTTTTTCATGTGTGAATAGGCAATTCTGTTGGAACCTATTTCGTCTACTTTTTTGCGATTACCTTTGATCCATTCGTTATAAAGTTGATCTTTTTGTGCCGCAAAGCTCTGTGGGCGAATAGTAACGCGTACATCTTGTCCTTTACGTTTGAAGACTAAAGGCAATTCTTCTTGCAAAGAAGGTAGTAAGAAGTAAGCATCACGGTCTTGTTTTTTATCGATAGTAATACCGTTTACTGCTTGCAACTCATCCCCTACTTGGATATCAATACCCACTTTGCTTGACGGCCCATTGTTGATGATGCGTGCCACTTTGTATGGATTTTGGCTATCAAATTCCAATCCGATTTCGTTGCTCACCGTTCTAAACTCTTTTCTTTCTTCTAAACCGGCACTGTTAAACCCGAGGTGGGAAGCGTTGAGCTCACCCAACATATCGTTTAAAAGGACACGTAGGTCCGCACGGTTGTTGATGCCCGGAAGGTAGGCTTCGTAGCGTTTTTTGATGCCCGGCCAGTTAACACCATGGAAGGTTCCTTCGTAGAAGTTCTCTTCAATGCCGGCCCATGTTTCGTAAAACATCTGTTTGAACTCTTGCTCTAGGTTGCGTTGGAATTTAGAACCGATTTCGATTTTATCGAGCTTGTTTGCGTCTACATTGTATTTATAGATAGCACCACGGCTCAAAGCATAGATCTTTCCTGCAGCTTCAACAAAAGAAGAAATGCCCCCGTCGGCTACTTTTTCTGTTTTATTGGCCGTGAAAGGCTCAATAACGGTTCTATAGATGGCGCCACGGCCCTCGCTATGGTTTGAGAAGTAGAATACATAGTCTTTATCTCCTTTTTTCAAGAGTTGCGGACTTGACTGTGTTCCAAAAGCAGGGCTTACTTGGCTGATGCGGTCTAATAGTCCTTGTGTATTGATGGTAACAACAGGTTTTGTCTTGTCTACTGGCGTAGCCGTTGCTGCCACTTTCTTCACGGAGTCAGGATTTGCTTTCGGCGTTTCTTTGAATAGCTCATCAAACTTGTTGCTGCGGTATTCTTCGTCGAAGTTGTCTAAAGCCATGCGGAAAATGCTGGAATTAGCCATGCCCATAGGGTAAGAAGGCTTCGTACGGTTGCTCGCGAAGTAGATGTATTTTCCATCTGGCGACCATGTAGGCTGTGTTTCGGAAACACCTGTGTTGGTCAGGTTGATGGTTTTATTGCTACGTAGGTCGTGTACAAATATATCTTGCTCGAAGTTTCTGTAAGCTGTAAACAAAACATAGTTCCCGTCTGGAGAGAAAGAAGGTGTAGAGTTTTGGAAAGCCCAAATTTCATCCTTCACGATGGTTTTGCTGCTTAGGTCTTTAAGGTCTAAAAGGCGTACCTCATCTCTACCGCTTAGGTAAACGGCTTGGCTGCGGTCTTTATTGAAGGCTAAATCTCTGTTGTTGCGTAGGTCAGAGGTATGTTGTTTCGGCTGTCCGGTTCCATCAGCTAGAATCGTGAACCAGTTGGTATATCCATTTGCCGTTTGGTTGTAGAGCAGCGTACGGTTATCTTTTAACCAGTATACCTCCGCAATACGCTCTCCTTGGCTTGGAACTTGTCGGATGAACTTTCCTTCCGCATCGCTCACAAAGATCTCACCACGAGATACAAAAGCTAGTTTTTTGCCATCCGGGGAAAGGTCAAAGTTGGAGATATTGTCTTTTACATCAAACTCTCTTTTTTTGTCTAAAGTTACGTTACGACCTAGGCTTATTTCAGGCTTTATTGCCTTCTTGGACGCTACATCATAAATAAAGATCTGATAGTCTTTCTCGAAGGCTATTTTACCTCCTTGAGCTGCCACAAAAGGACGTTTTATGGATGTAGGGAAATTAGTGAGTTCTGTTTTTTTACCATTGACAAAGGTGTATAAGTTAAACTCATCGTTTCCTTCGTCGGATGCAAAGTAGATATTGCCTTGGCGGTCTACGCTGGCCCAAAAGTCCTTACCTTGATAGTCCGTCAGTTGCTTGAAGTCTTTGCTCTTCGGGTTGTAGGATAAGATATCAGGGTTGAATGCTCCCTTATAGCGCTTTCTATGCGCTTGTGAGTAGGATTCCCAAGAGTCATTAAACAAATATTCCCCTTTAGGCGTTTCGACAACATTATGGATGGTGTTGAAGTAATGTGGGAAGATACGGTCTGCCGTTCCGCCATCAATGTTTACACGGTAGCTGCTAAAGTTATTATAGCGGCTAGAGGTAAAATAAATGGACTTGCTATCCCAGCTCCAGCTATCCACAATATCGCCTGCCTCATGGTAGGTAAGCTGTTGAATATCTCCACCTTCAAGTGGCATAAGGAATACATCCATATTTCCGTTTTGATCGGCCGAGAAGGCTAGCCACTTTCCATCAGGAGATATGCGAGGAGCGATTTCATTGCCCGTCATTGCCGTAAGGCGTAGCGCTAAACCTCCAGCGGTAGGCACACGCCATAAATCACCATCGTAAGAAAATACCAACGTGCTTCCATCGGGACTTAAGGTTGGGTAGGATAAAAAAGCGGGGCTAGATTGCCCAAAGAGGGTGAGACCTGAAAATAATAGGCCTATAACACCAGATAGAGGTTTGATCATAGATATAATAAAGAGCTAGGTTAATTTGGGAGCCCTGTTACCAGTCGGTTCCAAGTTAATAAAATGTTGTTTTAACAAATATATAATTCTTATTGCATAAAAAAGCCTTCCTTGAAATGAAATAAAGGAAGGCTTTTCGTAAAATATCTATTACAGTACTAGATTTTTTTGTAGTCTCGTGTTAACATTTGGTAAATCAAAGTAAACCAGATTATTACACAAGGTAGTGCTTTTAAAGAATAAGGTTGTATGTAGTGCTCCCGAATAAATTTTGGAAATAAATCAGAGGGAGAAAAGCTCGTCAAGAGCATCGCAAATATAAATAAGGCAATTATACCTTTGGAGCGAGGTGTTGGTTGTGTAATAAACCAAATAGCTACGCCGGCCATAGCGATAATATAAGTTGGTGATTCCGAACTGCTACTGAAAATAACCGTAAAAATAAGGACGGAACTCAGTAGTGCCAGTTGAAAATCTATGTTTTTATATTGGTTGATACGTAAATAAGGTAGTGCAAACAAGATAACCCCTCCAAGTAAAAAAGGGCTGCTTGGAATACTGGAATCGCCTGATATGCGGCGGGCCATACCCATTATTGAGATGTCTTGCATGGTGGTTAGGCTGGCATTGAGCTGGTTTTTTGAAACAATAGCCTGAAACCATTCCTGATAACTATGAATAACGAAGCTTGGATTAGAAATTATTGCGGGCAGAAAGGCCATAATAGGTAGTAGTATAACCCCTGCAAGGATAAATTTTATTTTGTTCTTGGAGAAGAAAAAGAAAGCAAGACCAACGATTCCATACAACTTAACTAAGAAGCCCAAAATGATTAATGCTGCTGCTTTTATGTCTTGTTGTTTAACGATTGCCGAGAAAGTCAGCAATACAAGTCCAGTTAAAGCAATGTTGAACTGAAAACTGAATAGTGCCGTTAAGGTTTCGTGTAAACAGATGAGTCCTATCCAGGAACGTTGCTTCTCTGTGATGGGCAATTGGAAAATACCATACCAAAGGACCAATACGTTGATGATGTTCCAGCAAATGGCCCCCACAACGTCGGGAAGTACTGCAAAAGGCGCAATCAGTAAGGCGAAAACAGGACCGTAGTAATTGCTGTCAAAATATTCTAAAGGATAGTGTGCATATAAATTTAATTGCTCCACGCTGTGCCAAAATACCTGTTTAAAAATACGGTAGTTATTATAATTTCCACGCCAATATTGCTTGTTCGCAGTTATAATAGCAATAATAATGTATACTATTAAAATGACCTTTTTGTCTAAAATAAATTTACTAAAACGGGATAAAAATTGATTTAAAGTTCTTTTCATAAGCACATTAATTGTTGAGCTTGGTTATGTATATTTTTAGTTGTGATTTATTTTACTGTAATGGAAGGGATTTTTAATTGCGATAGCAATTAAAAAAGAGGACTTTTTATAAGTTGTTGTTTATTAATTGTTTTATGGATGCGAAGATAACTTGCATATTCCAAATCTGCAAGTTCTTTTCTTACTTATTTAATAATCTGGCCTTTATCCGTGATGAGCACGGCTTTATAGGTTGGATATTGCTTTAAAAGCCGTAGTCCAGCTTGTTTTCCAAGCACCATAATTGAGGTCGATAAACCATTGGCAAATTCGGCTGAAGGACCATAAATGGTTACGCTAACTAAGCCGGTCGCTGGATACCCTGTTTTGGGATCGATAATGTGGGAATAGCGCTTCCCTTCCAGGTCAACATATTTCTCGTAATTGCCCGAGGTGGCCATTGCGATGTCTTTATCTTTTATAACCTTAACCATCGTGCCTGGTTTAAAAGGATTAAATAAACCTATTGCCCACGGCTTTTTGTTGTTTTGTTTACCCCAGGTAGATAAGTCGCCAGAAGCATTTACAATGCCTCCTTGTACGCCCATTTTCTGCATCAGCTCCCTCCCTTTATCGGCAGCATAGCCTTTACCAATAGAACCAAATCCTATTTTCATGCCGGCTAATGTTAAGAAAATCGTAGAGTGCTCTTGATCTAGTATGATATGCTGATAGCCTACTTTTGCTACCGATTTGTGAACGGCATGGGGGGAAGGAAGGCTATCCATGCTACCGTCAAAACGCCATAATTTATCCATGGCCGCGATGCTGATATCGAAAGCACCATCAGATATTCGAGAGAAAAATAAGGCTCTTTCTGTAAGCTCAAAAAGCTCTTTATCGACCTTAACAGGTCGTATACCTGCTTGTCTATTTACTTCTGACAGTTGTGTTTCAGGACGCCACTCCGAGATGAGGTTTTCGATACGGTCGATTTCTGAAACCACTTGGTCAATATGTGTATTCGCTGTTGTCGTGTCTTTATCCACTAGTGTAACCTCAAAGCGAGAGCCCATTAGCGTCATAGCTCTCCGAATCTGCACTTGCGCAGCAGCATCAAAGCTGATAAAAAGTATCAGCAGGAGGATAATAAGCTTAGCGGAGGTGATACGATTTTTCATACTTAATAGCAATCACTCAAAATTTGCTGTTGAGCTTTGTAGTGTGTAAGAGGTTTACCATTAATTTTTTGAACAATTTGATCCAAAATCTCCTCCACATCCCTTTGCATGGCCAACGAGCCACAGATCATAATGATACCACTATCAGCTAAAAGCTTTGCAAATTTAACCCCATCAGCTTGTATCAAATCCATCACATACTGCATATGCAATTCGCGCGAAAAGGCCGTTTGAAAGTCCGTTAATCGATTGTTTTGGATCTGCTGGGCCGCAAATTTTTTATAGTTCGCAATCCAAGCATCATCATGCCTAAATCCACAGTATAGCGAAATAGGAATTGATTTTTTATTTTCCATAATCATACCTAGGAAAGGTGCTATGCCCGTTCCATTGGATATCATGGCCACTTCTTTAGCCTTTTTAGGAAGATGAAAGTCCTTATTTGGCATCAATCGTGCTTTGATATCTTGGTCAATCGTGAGGTTATGTAAATAACCAGACCCGAGGCCCGGCTCATGGAGCTTAACGATAAGCTGAATATTTTTTCCATTTTTTCCAACCGAATACAAGCGTTCTCGATGGTCATCAGCAGGATATATCGCTAGTAAATCACCAGACTGGTAAGAAACAGAAGATAATGGTGCTAATATAACTTTGAAAGTACTATTTGTAGGGTCTACATTTGTTTTTTCGATAACCTTCCACTTTTTCATGCCTACAGGCTTCTCGCTATACACAGAGGTGGCTGTAGCCAACGTGATAAGGGAGTGCTCTGTCCAGCGATGTATCCATGATACAAGTTCATCTACAGAGCGGTCATTGATGGTATGTAAAGGCAAGAAGCGCGTCGCCCAGGGTTGTTGTGCTAATATTTGGTCGACATGCTGCGCATAGCCACAGTAGTCTAAATAGGCTTTAGAACCGAAGCCAACCACGGAGAATTGTACCTGCTGGCTTTGCGGAAATTGAGTCAGTAAAGTCTCAAATTTCAGGGCATTAGTTGGTGGATCACCCAAGCCAAAAGTAGATGTAAAAACTAAAAATTGTTTCGCCTGCGGATAAACCTCGTAGTTGTTCATGAAGGTAATCCACGACTTCTGCCCATCGGCCAGTAGCTGCGTATGGATTTTATTGGCGAAGGCCAGCGTACTTCCATTTTCTGAACCCACGAGGATAATAATTTCCGCTTGATTGGCTTTGTATTTATTCTTTATTTTAGTCTTTGTTCTTCTTAAGGTAATAACGAATCCTGTATAGATAAATGCTAAAATATTAATGGAGGCTAACCCTAGGATAATAGCCCATATGATGTTTGTCCGTCCGGTATGCAAATCGAGGCTTAGACGCTCCCAAAAGGCACTGTACGGATATTTTGTTTCTTCATGAATGGCTCCCGTTATTTGGTTGACGGTATACATGGCGTCCTTCAGTTTGAGCTCGTAAAACTCATCGGGATCGTCAGGCATAAAGGGGAAGTTTATTAGCTCTACATCAGCTAATAGCGTGGTTTGGAATACGGGGAAATCTTTTGTCTCCAGCGGTTTTTCTGTTTCGGCATTCGCCGTATGTTCGACCGCTGTTGCTGCTCCTTTAAACATATCCATACGGACAAGGAAAAGGTAGGTTCCTGTGAGGGCGATGATTAAGATGGGAAGTAAAGCCCAACGTCCACTAACGACGTGAAAATATTGAGCGAAAAAATCTTTATTTATTTTAGCGAAAAAATGGCGAAATCCCTGTTGTCTCTTCGCGATGAGGACAATACCACTCAGCGTAATCAGGAATAGGAAGAAAGAAACGAGTGCTACAATAACTCGACCTGTTTCTTTCAAAAATAAGGAGCGATGGAGTGCTGTTGTCCATTGCACGAATGCGTTTTGGAGCTTTAGTTCGCCGAGAAGCTTTCCATCGTTGGGGTTGATAAAGCCTTTTACGGTTTCGCCATCTTCATTGAGGGCATCAATGCTTACAAATCCACGGTGATCTACGGAAAGGCTTATTATTTCCGGATAAACCTCGTGCAAAGTCGGAATGACTTGCGCGAGGTTTAGCTCTTGTATATTATCCACCCGGTAGGCCGGTAGTTTTTCGTATACGGCATTTACCGCTAATATTATTCCTGTAACAGATAACAGGATTAAAAATAGAGACGAGATAAGCGCTAAAGCAAGATGCGCGTATCGCCAAATGGATAAAATCATTTACTTTATTGTGCTTTATTTAATTTTACAAAACGGATATAACCAGAGCCCGTAGCCCGTTCTGTAACGGCCTGTGTAGTTAATGGAATTTCGACGTCTTTGATATGATATTTTTGTTCTTCAACGGCCGATTCAAAACGCAGGGTATACCCTTTATTAAGTTTCGCATCATCGATACTGATGGTGCGGATAGAACGGTCTCCCCCACCTATAGAAGCACTCGTAACGGCACTAATTTTCTCTTTAGTTTTCGTTTGAAATTTATACCATTCCTTCAAGGTATTGTACCATTGCTTATCAGGGCCTAAAACGGCTAATGTTTTTTCATAAGCGCCCTTAGGGTCGATTAAAGAGATAATAACGTATGCCGCTTCTCCTTTGTAGCTTTCCATTTGCACCATGCATTTGTAGTTGCTTGTTTGTGCAAAAGAAGATACGCTAAGCATAAGACCGAAGACTGTACCCGTTATTATTTTATGTAATTTATTCATGTTTTTATTTTAAGAAGTCTAGCGATACTTTGCTGGTTTTTAGGAAATCGTTGTCTTTTGCTAAATCATAAGCCGTTTCATCGAATTCTGTTTTTAAACCCTTGTCTGCGCCAAGGTTAACCAATGTTTTCAAAGCGACATCGTCTTTGGCAGTAAGTGCTGCTTTGTGTAAAGCCGTCATTCCATCTTTATCTTGTTGATTGATGTTGGCTCCTAGTTCATGTGCCGCCTTAATCATGTTCAAATTCTCTTTTGCCACCGCTAAATGGTAAAGTGTGTTGCCATTCGTTTGTGGGCTCGTTACCGAAAATCCTTTATTCGATAAAAGAAGAAGCTTCGCACGGAAGTTCTGCTCGTCTTGTTCACGGTTTTGGCCACCTTCACGGAAAGAATTGAACCAGTAGTATGCTAAATTGTTTCCATCTTTATCTAAAACAGCAACATCCGCACCATGTTTTAATAAAGTTTCTGCTACCTCTGGACTACCCGTAGCGATAGCACGTGTCAATGCAGATTCTCCTTTATCATTTTTAGCGTTGATGTTATTCGCCTTGTCTAAAAGTAAATCTACCAATTTGGCGTCACGACCTGCTGCAGCAACCATTAAAGCAGTCGTTCCTTCGTTATCCGCTTTCGCGACATCAACTCCTTTTCCGATGAAATAGTTAATTACTTCTGCATCCGGGCGACGTACTAAAGCGTTTAATACCGTAGCACCATCCTTGCTAAATGCTTTTGGGTTAAGGCCTAATTTTTCAACTAAGTAGGTATAGGTCTCTAAGCCATTAGCTTTTGAACGAGAACCCATTGTTGCGAAAAATAAGGCATTGTTGGTTGGTTTTACACCACGAGCAATAAGTTTTTCAATTAATGCTGTGTTTCCGAAACGTGCCGCGTAATCTGCTGCGGTAGCGCCATTGTTGTCTTTATCTTGGATAGATAAGCCTTTCTTCACGAGATAGTCAGTGATGGTTAAGTCATCGTCGTTGGCTACAGCGAGTAGAAGTAAGCTTGCGCCGTCATCATATTTTTGTTTAGGGTCTACACCTGCTTGAAATAAAGCATCGTAGATTCCTGTGTTTTTATTACCTCCTGCGGCAGCAGACCCAGCAATAGATACGCCATGGCTATCTTGGTAGCGAACATCGGAACCTTTTTTTATTAAGTAGTTTACCAAGTCTAGGTTGCCAGTTGCCACTGCCCAGTGTAAGTAACTACGGCTATGGTGTGTTTTTTTGTCTACGCTATTTCCTTCTTGCTCAATTAGATAAACAAGAACATCCGTAGGAGCTTTATTGGTAATAGCAATAGAAACGGGATCCCAAGAGCCTGCATTAGGCTTAGAAGGGCTATTTCCTTTGCTTATTTCTTCTTTAACGGCTGTTAAATTCGGATTTGTTTTCCAAAAATCCTGGTTTAACAAGGTGCTGTTTTGCGCCGATCCGTAAAAACCAAACAGAAGCAACGCAGGTAATAAAAGGTTTTTCATGCTACTCAATTCTTGTTTATATTAAGTCTAAATTAAAGCAAATATAGCATATATATTGTCTTAGCCCAATTTTAAGAACAAATCTTGTGCTGTTTTTTAACAATTGGGTTAAAAAGGTTCATAAAAGGCAAAAAAGAAGGCCTTTAATTGTTTCTTAATTAGACTAATTATAAATTGTCGAATTAGTGAATTATCCTTTATTAATTAATCATGAGAATGAACTTAAAAATCGTGCTCCCGATGTTGGGGCTTGTAGCAGGAACTACTGGTTTGTATGCGCAGACAACAATCAAGGGACGCGTCTTAAATGAGAAAAAGGAACCTATTTCAGAAATTACCGTTTTGGCAGGTCATAAGGCCACTAAAACGGATGAATTAGGGCAGTTTAGCATTTATGTTGATCGACCGGGAAAGGTGAAGGTTCGTCTGTCAGGAATTGGTTTCACAGCCAATGAGTTTGATATCAAACAGGCAGGCAGTGAGACGCTTCTTCAAGACATTGTCTTAAAGTCTAATGGTTATGATATTGATGCTGTAGAGGTATTTGGTGAGCGTGGGCGTCAGCCAAAGGGCTTGGAAATGATTACGCGTATGCCTTTGAAACCGTCGGATCAAATACAGAGTATTTCTATTATCTCGCACAAGGTTATTGAAGATCAAGGGGCCTTGACCTTGACAGATGCTTTGCGTAACGTGCCTGGGGTGACTCTTTTTGGTAGCTATGGTGGCGTAAAAGAGTCGATGTCGACACGTGGTTTTCGTGGAGTGCCTGTGTTAAAAAATGGGGTTCGTATGGATTCGCAGTTTCAAACGGCTTCAGGTGTGGTCGATATGCAGGGAGTTGAATCAATTCAGATGATTAAAGGTTCTGCAGCGATTACACAAGGAGTGATTACAGATATCGGTAATGCCGGCGGTGTAATCAACGTGGTTACGAAAACACCTAATTTCGTTAATGCCGGTAATGTAGGTATACGTGCCGGTAGCTGGGGTCAATTTCGTCCTACATTTGATGTAGAGGGTGTTTTAGATAAAAAAGAGACCGTGGCGGTACGTTTTAATGGCGCTTATGAGCGTGGCGATAGCTATCGTAAAGGTGTAAATTCAAATAGCGTTTATTTCAATCCATCGCTGAAATGGAAAGTATCGGATAAGACGACGCTTACTTTGGAAGGAGATTACTTAAATAGTAATAGAACGCCAGTAACTTCGGCCGTTAATTTAAATAGCTCACAAGGTATTAATGCGCTCTATTTATTACCGAATGATAAAATAGCCGGATTGAGTTCTGATAATACAAACACGGTGATGAGCAGTGTGATGGCAAGTATCAGCCACTCGCTATCGGATAACTGGCGTATTCGTAGTACTTACGCCCACTCCTCTTATCAAGTAGATAACCTCTCGACGACAGCCGCTCTTTTAAGAGATGGCAATCCTGATTTTACGAAATTTAGCCGCAGCATGTCGCGAAGCAAGCGTGACGATAAAAACACAACCTTCCAATTTGATTTAATTGGAGAGGAATTATATACGGGACGTATCAAACATACGGTTCAGGTAGGCTTTGATTACCGTATAGCGGATGTTAAGACAACTGCTTATGCAGGAACCTTAAGTCCCTTAGAGAAGTCTGTAAAGATGGCGAATACCAACGTCATAGACACTATTGATATTCTTGGAAATTGGGCAACGAAGCTTTCGCAGGTTGCCTACCATGATGTCAATGGCGTATTACGTACCGGTAAAAAGATAGCTTTCGCAGAGGGAACGCCTGTTGCGTCTTACTATAACACTTTTGGTATCCTGGCGCAGGATGTCATTGAATTTAATCCGTTTTTGAAAGTAGCCTTAGGCCTACGCTATTCGGAGATTGATGTGAAAGATTTTGTTGGCAACGGTAGAGAAAAGAGATCTGCTTGGAACCCTAGTGTGGGAGTTATTGTATCGCCGATGGAGCATTTCAATGTGTTTGGGTCGTTTACCAATGCAACAAATTTACGTAGTGCCGCAAACCCGATGGTGGGCGGTGGTGAAATCGGTGCTTCCGAAACGCAGCAATTTGAGGGCGGAATTAAATCGGATTGGTTGAATGAGCGTTTACGCTTCAACTTAACGTACTTCCATATTTACACATCTAATCTATCCAATGCAGAATATGTTGAGGGAAGTACAACGGCTACAGGTTTTTATTATAAAGCAGGCGACTTAGTGCGCGACGGTATCGAAGCTGAGTTGAATGGCCGTGTGTTGGAGAACCTAACGGTGATGTTGGGTTATGCTTATTTGGATGCGCGCTATAAAAAATCACCATCATATGTGGATGGTTCTGCGCCAATGAATGCACCAGAGCATACCGCTAACGGCTGGATACAATATGTGGTTAACCAGGGTGCCCTACGTAACTTGAGTTTAAGCGCTGGTATTTATTATGTAGGGAAACGCCCCGTGAATGAATACAGCACTGCTTATGATGGGCATACCTACAACCCAGGGGTTAAGCCTTTTGATATGCCTGCTTATACAACCATTAACGCACAGATGGGCTATAAAGCAAAAAAATGGGAAGGCCGTGTGTTCTTTAATAATATAGCCAACAAAGTAGGTTTGAATTCTTACTTCAGAGGTGGGTTTATTAATCAAACGGATCCTAGAAATGTTGCTGTAGCATTAAACTATAAGTTCTAAGAAACTATTTAGCGACTTCATCGCTGATCTAAGGAGCAAGAAAGCCGATAGGAAAGATATCATTCTTTTTTATCGGCTTTTTCTATTGATGAGGGATTTAAACCTGTAGCTATTCTTTGTTTGCACTCGTTTATTGGTATAAATTTAGGTTATGAAAAAAATTCCGTACGTATTATTTGTGATGTTGGCTTGGTCGACCATCGGGGGGGCGCAAACAAAATGGCATTTCAAGGCCGGAGTTGGTTTTTCCAAAATCGGAACGAACTACGGAAAGGTATATCCAGGAGTAGATGCCGATAATAATCCATACAACTATGATGTAGAGTCGGTTTCTGGTATTTCTTTGGGCCTAGGCCCTACCTTCCAGCTGAATGAAGTCTTTTCTATTCAGCCGACCTTGGTTTTTGCACGTCGTGGATTTAAACAAAATGGCCGCTCGGATATTGCTAGAGGAAATGATTTTAAGGCCAATGTTTCTTATTTTGAATTGCCCGTAGACCTCGTGTTTAGCCCTAAGCTAGGCCCTGGGAATCTATTTTTGGGCGTAGGCCCCTATTTGGGCTACGGCGCTGGTGGCAAATGGAAGACTTCCGGTCCTGTATTTATTGGAGATATTGTTATTGATAACAAAGGAGATGTCGCCTTTCAAAAAGATAACTCTTACGGTACGATGGAAACCTTCGTATATGCTAAGCCTTGGGATTATGGAGCGCAGTTGAAAGTAGGCTATACCCTATTTAAGCAGTACACCATACTATTTGAAGTGCAACGGGGACTAGCGAATATACATCCAAAATGGTCCGACTATAAGTCTGGCGTGCGTATCAAAAACCAATCCTACGGGCTATCCTTAGCCTATTCGATGTAGTTTGGCTTTAGAAATCAATATTTTGTAGATGATAAATTTTCTATAGCTTTGTTATAGACTGACGTTATGACGTATAGTGGCGGTCTGTAACTTGATTATTTAAAGCTTATTATTTATGAAAACCCTCGCTCTTATTTTTACGGCTATTGTTGCTCTTGAGCATATTTATATCCTTTGGATGGAAATGTTTGCTTGGGAAACAGCAGGCAAGAAAGTCTTCAAATCTTTACCGGAATCGTTATTTACACCAACAAAAGGATTGGCCGCCAATCAAGGACTCTATAATGGTTTCTTGGCAGCGGGTTTAATATGGTCTTTTTTTATTTGTGATGCCTACTGGGCAGAAAATATTCGCATCTTTTTCTTGAGCTGCGTTGTGGTTGCGGGAGTTTATGGTGCGCTGACAGCTACGCGTAAAATTTTCTTTGTGCAGGCTCTTCCCGCAATTATTGCTTTACTGTTGACCCTTCTGGCGCGCTATTAACTTTCAATGCCGTATGTGTGAAATAAAAAAAGCCTGCTTCTCAGCAGGCCAAACACATTAAATTGAAACTAATTTCTTATTGGTAGGTGGTTACGATTTTAGCAATCTTCCATCCGTTTTTGCTAGGTTGAAGCGTGATGTAATCAACACGTGTAAAGTTTTCGAACTGCAATGTTGCTTTTGCTAATGCTGAATCTTCGGTCTCGTTCAACATTTCGTAGCTAGTCGCGCAGTTGTATTTCAATCCTTTATTTTCTTTTAAAAATTTGCTATACGATTTTTTATCGTGCTCTGTTCCGTTCGCGGTATTGATTAACGTGAAGTCTTCTGTTAACATGTTTTTGTTCCATTGACTATCTCCCAATACCGAAGCCGCCATGTAGGTGTTTACTACCGCTTTGCTGTTGTTCGCGCTTGAAGGGTTGCTGCGGTTCGCTGCAAAAGAGCTCATGCTTGTTAATACAAAGAATAATGCTGTTAAGGTAAAAAGTGCTTTTTTCATGATTTAATATTTTTAAATTTCTTTTGTTTCTTGTTTGATGACTCAAAGGTAGGTCGCTTTGCTCCTGCTGGAAACGCCATTTAGACCAATCCGGGGCTTTATTCGGTGAATGCGGGGTTCTTCTCGGTTAAAAATTTAACCGGTAAGTCTGTGATTTCATGATGCCTAGGTGGCCGCAATGTGGGCTTGTTAATGACCTAAGAGGCTGTAGCGCTACTTAAGATATAGCATACCTGCTCTACCGCTGTCGCGGGATGTAGAACGGACGATATCAACAAAAAAAAGCCTGCTTCTCAGCAGGCCAAACACATTAAATTGAAACTAATTTCTTATTGGTAGGTGGTTACGATTTTAGCAATCTTCCATCCGTTTTTGCTAGGTTGAAGCGTGATGTAATCAACACGTGTAAAGTTTTCGAACTGCAATGTTGCTTTTGCTAATGCTGAATCTTCGGTCTCGTTCAACATTTCGTAGCTAGTCGCGCAGTTGTATTTCAATCCTTTATTTTCTTTTAAAAATTTGCTGTACGATTTTTTATCGTGCTCTGTTCCGTTGGCGGTATTGATTAACGTGAAGTCTTCTGTTAACATGTTTTTGTTCCATGGACTATCTCCCAATACTGAGGCTGCCATGTAAGTGTTTACTACCGCTTTGCTGTTGTTGATGCTTGAAGGGTTGCTGCGGTTCGCTGCAAAAGAGCTCATACTTGTTAATACAAAGAATAATGCTGTTAAGGTAAAAAGTGCTTTTTTCATGATTTAATATTTTTAAATTTCTTTTGTTTCTTGTTTGATGACTCAAAGGTAGGTCGCTTTGCTCCTGCTGGAAACGCCATTTAGACCAATCCGGGACTTTTTTCGGTGAATACGGGGTTCTTCTCGGTTAAAAAATTAACCGGTAAGCCGATGATTTCATGATGCCTAGGTGGCTGCATTGTAGGCTTGTTAATGACCTAAGAGGCTGTAGCGCTACTTAAGATATAGCATACCTGCTCTACCGCTGTCGCGGGATGTAGAACGGACGATATCAACAAAAAAAAGCCTGCTTCTCAGCAGGCTAAACACATTAAATTGAAACTAATTTCTTATTGGTAGGTGGTTACGATTTTAGCAATCTTCCATCCGTTTTTGGTAGGTTGAAGTGTGATGTAATCAACACGTGTAAAGTTTTCGAACTGCAATGTTGCTTTTGCTAATGCTGAATCTTCGGTCTCGTTCAACATTTCGTAGCTAGTCGCGCAGTTGTATTTCAATCCTTTATTTTCTTTTAAAAATTTGCTGTACGATTTTTTATCGTGCTCTGTTCCGTTCGCGGTATTGATTAACGTGAAGTCTTCTGTTAACATGTTTTTGTTCCATTGACTATCTCCCAATACCGAAGCCGCCATGTAAGTGTTTACTACCGCTTTGCTGTTGTTGATGCTTGAAGGGTTGCTGCGGTTCGCTGCAAAAGAGCTCATGCTTGTTAATACAAAGAATAATGCTGTTAAGGTAAAAAGTGCTTTTTTCATGATTTAATATTTTTAAATTTCTTTTGTTTCTTGTTTGATGACTCAAAGGTAGGTCGCTTTACTCCTGCTGGAAACGCTATTTAGACCAATCCGGGGCTTTATTCGGTGAATACGGGGTTCTTCTCGGTTAAAAAATTAACCGGTAAGTCTGTGATTTCATGATGCCTAGGTGGCTGCATTGTGGGCTAGTCATTGTATGCGTTGTTGTGCTGCATAGGCTAATCGTGCCTTTAATTAAGCTTTCAATATTTTACGGGTATGAATAGCTGTTATTGACAATAAACAGGTATTGCTCCAAACGTTTAGAACCTAAATCATTTTGATGTTCATTTCTAAGTATTCAACTGGTTTCAGTCTATATCCTTTCGTAAATTTTTTATACGTGATACATATAAGATATTTCGTAACAAATGGAACCTTTTGCTTGCCAGCTTTAGGAAGTTACTGCTACCTAGTTTATCAATTTCAAGCTAAAATATGTGTTAGCCACCAAAAGTGCACTTTTGGTGAGTTGGCAAATTAGGCTTTTTCGTAGCACCTATTTTTTGGATGCTTTATGCTGTTTGAGTGGTCATGAGGGCTATTTAGCGGTTATGCGGAGGTCTCCTTACTTCATACCTAACGATAAATAATTACTTTTTAAGAAATCGTAGTTTTACTACACTTTCTCAGATAAATGGGTGATTGCTAGGAAAGCGGAAAAGGCTTTACTAGGTTTGCTAACAGTTACATATTTAAGTATTTAAAACAGTTAATCATGGCAGAAAACAATTCAAGATCCGTGTTGAAGTTCAACGGCGGAGAAGCGCAGAAAGTATTAAAACTACACTACAATGTAGACCGTGCGGTCGATGTATCCGGTCGCGTATCATCGGATCCCTCCAATGCAATTATCAAGGTTACCGTAGAGGCGACCGATAAGTCGGACATTTTGGAGAGTTTGTTGAACGGGAAGTACAAACCTACAGCAGGAGAAGTTACCTTCAACAAATCACATGAAGAAGGCACCTTGATCACGTTAAACTGGGAAAACGGATACGTAATCCAACATTCGGTAGATTTTGATGCAATAGATTCAAACAGTATGCTTATCAGTTTTGTGATCAGCGCTGAGAAAATCAACTATGGCGGCGGTGCTTACGAAGGCATCTGGCCTAGCGCTTAATTTTTAGATTGCGGGGCCACCTTTTCGCCCGGAAGGATAGCCTGGCAATCTACTTTATTACGTATGCTAACCATACGTATCTAGAAACGATAATAAACTCTTTTTGCGCGCCCAGCAAAAAGATTACTATAAAAATATGACAAGCTGAAGCCTCGAAGGCGTCCGTTTGTCATCATCCTTATCGAGTACTAAAACGATGAACTTATGACAGCAGGCAGCAACAGGCCCAGCAACTCCGTCCTTATTGCGGCCAACGAACTGATGGGGGTATCCCATTTGGTTAAGCTCACCATTGTTGTGGAGGGCCGTTTGATTACGAGTTACAAAGATTTTCGGTTGTCCCAACACACGGGCGGGCACCATCATTTTACCTTAGTGTTAGACCACGACTCTTTGGGCGCGATTGAAGACCATCATATGGAGCAGGCGCAGCAGTTGCTGGGCAAGCGCATCTTGGTGACCTTCCGCTATCGCAACCTTGTAGAAAGTCCGGAGCGAGACTTTATTGGGGTGATAACCCAAGTTGGTTTAAGTCGAGAGCATAAGAATCATGGCAATATTGTCTTGTCGGGCTACAGCCCCACGATACTGCTCGATGGAGCCACAAACATGCAAAGCTTTGGCGGAGACGCTACAATCTCACTGGCTACTATCGCCCAAGAAGTGATTAAACAAGGCTTGGGAACGCAGAAATATCAGGTGGCAGTAGCGTCCGAGTTTGGCCATGTGACGTATAGCTGCCAGTATGAGGAGACGCACTATAACTACCTGGTTCGTTTGGCTACTACCCATGGCGAGCAGTTTTATTA
>NZ_JBBGZT010000020.1:0-96157 GCF_037572665.1 Sphingobacterium sp. MYb382 | reverse complement strand
GCTGTTTTCCATCTAACTGGAAGAAAAGACCTAATAGATGAGCACTAATGGGATAATTATCCAAATATCCCCTTTAAAAAAAGCCCGAACTCTGTAGTCATTCGAGCCCCTTCACGCACCAAGTTCCAATCTCTAGTAATGATTTTCCCATCAGCTAGAACTGTCCAACGTCGGCGTTTAATATGAAGTGTAACTTTCTGAGTGCGAATAGGAAAATCCTTAATCTCAGCGGATGGCATAAAACCTTTTGATTCTAATTTAGCATTTTCATAACCTGAAGGGGCTATGTTCTTTTCATCGAGATAAATATGAAGTTCGTTGTCTTTTGAGACAACATCCATGATATCAAAATATTCTAATAGCCCTTCGGGCATCAATAAAGTCAGAAGTTTACGTTCAGCGTCTTGCAAAGTATATCTATTTAAAACGCTAAACTAACAATAATTAAATTTATCCCCCCAAGAATTCCGTATGATCCGCTATAAACACTATATAGTGCAATTTTTAGGCACAAAAAAAAGCCTCTCGAAAGAGAGGCTTTAAAATCTGGGTAAGTGATGGGGCTCGAACCCACGACCCTCGGTACCACAAACCGATGCTCTAACCAACTGAGCTACACCTACCGTGATGCTTAAAATCTAATGATAAATAGACCACTTTGATTTGCGACAAAGGTAAATCATTTTTCTTGAATAACAAAGTAAAAAATAACACAAAAGCTATCTAAAACCTTTAAGACACTGAAATTCAAAACAACAATTTTTAAATACAGCAGTTCAAAGCACAATAAAAGCAAAGAATCTGCCATCGTAAAGCTATTCATGCTCCCCTATTTGACGCTATCAAGAAACAAATATTCAGCATCAAATTGTTGGTGCAGTATATGCCAAAGTTGGTACTATCCAGTCTAATCTTTATAGCAAAGATGTTATAGAATACCTAACCTAGTAGTGATTATAAATGTACAGTACATGCTTTCGAGTCCAGTCTTAGCAGTCAGAACTTTCTGGACTCAATATCGACCCCTAAAATAGGCATATGCTTCAGCTATATGAGCCGATATAGATTAGTCATATTTCTCAATCCAGTTATTATCTTTTTTATAACCTTCTTCCGCTTTTTTCATTAGTTTGGCATTTCCAGTATCACCCACCATACCAAATTTCACACCCGAAGGCGTACTTTCATTTATCTGAACGACATTCTGCTTATGCTGTCTTCGCGTCTTAAAAAAATCTACCTTGGCCAATTGTGTAGGCGAAGGCAGGTAACTAAGGTCTATAGGCCGCGTCTTCTCCTGTTTTAGGCTAACGAGTGTAAAGAACCAGGTATTTGTAGCATCGTTCATATTGACGATAAGTCCAGGCAAACCACAAAACTTATAGGGTCCATCAGAAATAGGAACACGCTGCGTAAACCACGCATACCATATACGATTGCCAAAGGAAACCTCCGCCTTTTGGCATGGATAGCCTGCTATAGTTGCCGTATCGGGCAAAATCTGCCAATCTAAGGCATCCATTCTTTCTGTTACGGTATATATGCCCGTATTGAGCAAAAATTGCTCATAATGCACGATATCCTGTTTCTTAAAATCTTTAAGAATAATAAAGCCATGCTGGGAAACACCAAAAAATCGAGAGCCATCGAGATTGAAATAACGAATAGAATCTATCATTTCCTTCTTTTGGGTAATAAAAAGAGAGTTCTCCCCATGAATTAAAAGACGCGCTCGCTCTTCCAGAAATTCCGTAGAGGCCGTATCTTTAAGAAACTTAATCGTGTAGGTAATATCAAAACCTTGTTTGTCTTGCGCATAGACTGTCTGAAAAAAGAAGCACAGCACAGCCATAAAAATTACATTTTTTCTCATATGTAGAAGTTATAAATAAACCCTTAACAATAGAGCTTACTTACTCTATTGTTAAGGGTTAAAATTCTTCGGTTCTTATAGAGATTCAAAGAATATCAGGGATAATACTTTTAAAAATAAAACGACCTAACTACAGCCAAATAAATCTATATTATGTTCAGCGGCGACTTCAAAACATTCAGATGCACTTCTTGCTGTACAAGTATAGGAAGTCCCGTCAGCTCCTGTACAATGAAAATCTTGGAATTCACCATTGTTCCCTCCCATAACATTCTTCAACTCACTTCTTGACAATACGGTTGATGATTCAACACTTTTTAAAGTTAACTTTCTCATAAGTTTTAGTTTTTAATTAAAAAATAATACATGGTTAATTAATAATATTAATTGCTAAAAAAGGTATATTTATCATAAATAAACATAACCAAACAAAGCACTTAAATAAAATTTATTCACTAATATATATAAAAGAAAACAAAAATCATTATTTTTTTTCTTTTAACGAATAAAAAAAAACCTCAAACATTAACCTATCGTTAATGTTTGAGGTTTTTTTTATTCCCCACATGCTCGATGTTTTATATTTTAAGACTATATATGACATTCTATAATTTATTCTTTAACAGACAACCGAATTAGCAAGTTAACTTATATTGACTTTTAGACATACTGATTAAAAAATCACTTTTTAGCACATCATTTATCTTTTCAGCAACGGCATTTTGATTACATTTTCAGATTTATTTTTTTAGCGAAAGGTACCGATTATAGTTGATACAAATAAATATGGGTAGATAACTCAATATCGACCCCTAAAATAGGCATATGCTTCAGCTACATGAGCCGATATAGATTAGTCATATTTCTCAATCCAGTTATTATCTTTTTTATAACCTTCTTCCGCTTTTTTCATTAGTTTGGCATTTCCAGTATCACCGACCATACCAAATTTCACACCCGAAGGCGTACTTTCATTTATCTGAACGACATTCTTCTTATGCTGTCTTCGCGTCTTAAAAAAATCTACCTTAGCCAATTGTGTAGGCGAAGGCAGGTAACTAAGGTCTATAGGCCGCGTCTTCTCCTGTTTTAGGCTAAGGAGTGTAAAGAACCAGGTATTTGTAGCATCGTTCATATTGACGATAAGTCCAGGCAAACCACAAAACTTATAGGGTCCATCAGAAATAGGAACACGCTGCGTAAACCACGCATACCATATACGATTGCCAAAGGAAACCTCCGCCTTTTGGCATGGATAGCCTGCTATAGTTGCCGTATCGGGCAAAATCTGCCAATCTAAGGCGTCCATTCTTTCTGTTACGGTATATATGCCCGTATTGAGCAAAAATTGCTCATAATGCACGATATCTTGTTTCTTAAAATCTTTAAGAATAATAAAGCCATGCTGGGAAACACCAAAAAATCGAGAGCCATCGAGATTGAAATAACGAATAGAATCTATCATTTCCTTCTTTTGGGTAATAAAAAGAGAACGCTCTCCATGAATTAAAAGACGCGCTCGCTCTTCCAGAAATTCCGTAGAGGCCGTATCTTTAAGAAACTTAATCGTGTAGGTAATATCAAAACCTTGTTTGTCTTGCGCATAGACTGTCTGAAAAAAGAAGCACAGCACAGCCATAAAAATTACATTTTTTCTCATTCTAAGTATGTATTGGTTGGTTAATCGATATATAAACCTAAACAGTAGGTATATAAAGGCTTATACATCTATAACGTAAATATAAACGATTAGTTTTAGAATAAAAACAGGTAAAAGAGAGGGGAAGTGCAGGTAATCTTTAAACAGTGCAACATAGAGGAGCACAGAACTGTAAACGGAGGAAGTTTACCTAGTTTGAAAAAGCCAAAATCTCGACTTTCTATTTACCAAACATTTTCCCTAGTGCCCCACCAACATTATAGCCCAAATAATAAATGGCTACAATCAAGATGAACGCCAAGATTAATGTCACTATGTTTTTGTTGTTAAACTTTTTCATGAGCTGTTTAGATTTGTACTTTCCGGTTTATTTAACAATTATATCCCCTTTTTAGGGTATAAAAAAAGCCTCTCAAAAAGAGAGGCTTTATAATCTGGGTAAGTAATGGGGCTCGAACCCACGACCCCTAGAACCACAATCTAGTGCTCTAACCAACTGAGCTACACCTACCAGGATTTTGATGTCACAAAAGTAGCAGAATTAGGAATATCCTCCAAATATTTTAAAACAAAAAACCCTCATTAGTTTGTATCCTAATGAGGGTTAGCTATTTATTTTTTTAAATACTTAGATCAATTCAACGCTACGCTTAACGAAAGCCGTTAAATCGGCCCCTGTTAGCAATCCACGGGATAAAAGAGCTAAATCGAAGGCTTGTTTTGCCAACTGAGAACCTTCTTCTTCGCCACTTTCAAGGATACGTTTCACCAATGGGTGGTTACCATTTACCGTCACTTTATATTGATCAGGAATCGTACCGTAGAAGCCCATACCGCCACCTGTTTTCGCCATATCTTTCATACGACGCATAAACTCGTCAATAGTAACAGAAACTGGTAATGCATCAGCATCTAAAGCCTCCACTTCCACTTTCATATCGGCACGCGCTATTGCTTTATCAAAGATACCTGAAGTCTTCGTTACCTCTTCTTCAGAAAGCTGCAATTCCGTCTTCTCATCCTTTGGAATTAATTTATCAACCACATCAGCATCTACACGCTTCGCTTGGATCTTCTCGCCTCCTTTTTGCTCTACATAAGCAGCAAAGTGCGTATCCAATTGACCATCCAACACCAAGATATCATATCCTTTGGCCGTCACAGCCGATATAAAGCCATCTTGCTGTGCTAAATCATTGGTATATAAGTAAACGATGTTGCCATCTTTATCGACCTGAAGATCTTTAACTTTCTCGTAGTATTCTTTGAATGTATAGCTCTCTCCTTTTGCATTTTTCAACAAACAGAAGTCATTAGCTTTCTCTGCAAATTTCTCATCGCTCAACATACCATACTTGATAAACAAGCTGATATCATCCCATTTCGCTTCGAAGCTCTTACGGTCTGCTTTAAAAATCTCATTCAACTTATCAGCGACTTTCTTCGTGATGTAGTTGTTAATTTTCTTCACATTGCTATCTGCCTGTAAGAATGAGCGTGATACGTTCAATGGAATATCTGGTGAGTCAATAACCCCTTGCAATAACATTAAGAACTCAGGCACGATATCTTTCACCTCCTCGGTGATAAATACCTGACGGGAGTACAACTGAATTTTATTACGTTGAATTTCCATCTCTGTTTTCACTTTCGGGAAGTAAAGGATCCCCGTTAAGTTAAATGGATAGTCAACATTTAGGTGGATCCAAAATAAAGGCTCGTCCATAGAATATGGATATAGCTCACGGTAGAAAGCCAAGTAGTCTTCATCTTTCAACTCGCTCGGTGCCTTCGTCCATGCTGGATTGGTGTTATTGATAAAATTATCAACCTCTACAGATTTGGATTTAGGTTTACCTTCTTCATCTTCGCCATCTGGCTCTGTAGTTGTTTTCGTACCAAAACGTACTGGAATAGGAAGGAAACGTGCATATTTATTTAAGATTTCTCCTAAACGAGCTTCCGCTAAAAACTCTAAAGACTCCTCGTTAACGTGCAAAATAACATCTGTGCCGCGCGTAGTACGTGTACCTTCAGAAATTTCGTATGACGTGCTACCGTCACAAGTCCAGTGTGCAGCTACGGCACCATCTTGGAAAGATAATGAATCAATTTCTACGCGGTCTGCCACCATAAAAGCAGAGTAGAAACCTAAACCAAAGCGACCGATGATTTCATTAGCATCATTAGCCTCTTTAAATTTCTCCATAAACTCTGTTGCGCCAGAGAAAGCAATCTGATTGATATATTTTTTAATCTCCTCAGCCGTCATACCAATACCACGGTCGGAAATAGTGATAGTCTTTGCTTCTGCATCAAACTTAACATCAACAACTAAGTCGCCAAGCTCACCTTGAAACTGACCTAAAGAAGATAATCTTTTGATTTTTTGTGACGCATCAACCGCATTGGACACTAACTCACGTAAGAAAATCTCATTATCGGAGTATAAAAACTTCTTAATAACCGGAAAAATATTCTCGGTGTGGATCGAGATGCTACCTTTTTCTTGCATATATAAATTTATTTTTTTCTTGTTTAATAGATAGGTATACACAAGGAATATTCCAATTTTACTTTTTAAGACAACATGACAGTTAGGAGCTAAGGAAGGAGCACATTATGTCAAAAACAAGTAAAACGGGCTGTTCAAAAGTCAGCCTTGTTTATTTTTTCAAAACCAATAGCCCTACTCTTTGTTATTTATATAGAGAGGACACACATTATGATAAGAACAGAAAAAACATTAGTAGAAGTATTAGAAACACTTCGTAAAAGAGGTTATACGGAAGATTTTAATTTATTAAAAATCAGAAGAGAGGCTAATCCAGCAGAGAACGACTCGCTCCTCATTAGCGACCTATGTATCGATAAGACCTATCGCTTTTCGGAACAAAATGATGTCGGTGATGAAGCTATTCTCTACGCTATGCACAACCACCGCGATGGAACGAAGGGTGTATTCGTAAATGGTTATGGCGTTTCTGCCGATGCTGCCTCCCATGAGATTATTATGGAGATTGAAGTCAATGAAGATGACGAAGACGACTGGACATTCTAGTCGACAACCACCCTACGACAACAAAATCGCTTTAAAAAGCTTTAATTATCTTTCATCGATTCGGTGATCTTATGAATATTTAGGCTATTAGCCATCGCACTGAAGATTTTATGGTAGGTACCCTGCCTATCATAAAGTTCTTCATGTGTACCATCTTCCACAACAGTCCCTTTTTCCATCACGATAATATGCTCTGAATCGATAATCTGCGATATGCTGTGCGATACCGTGATTACCGTACGTCCCACCTTGATGGCATCCAAACTTTGCTTAATTTGTTCTGTAGCTATAGCATCCAGATTGGCCGTAGGCTCATCTAAAAAGATAATCGGTGGGTTCTTGAGAAACATACGCGCAATAGCGATACGCTGCTGCTGTCCTCCCGATAGGAGGTGCGCCTCGGCATCATAGCCCTGCTCCAAATCCATTATTTGCTCATGAATAGAAGCCTTCTTGGCCGCCTCAACAACCTCATCAATGGAAGCCTCTACCTTTCCATAACGAATATTATCGGCAATGCTTCCTTTAAAAATATGATTGCGCTGTAGCACTAAACCAATATTCATACGTAGAAATTCGGTATCGTAATCTCGCAGGTCAATACCATCCAGTCGTATCTGCCCTAGTGTCGGTTCATAAAATTTATCCAGCAAGTTGATGACGGTACTCTTCCCTGCGCCTGAAAGCCCCACCAAAGCGGTATGCTGATTGGGTTGAATACGCATATTGACAGACTTCAATGCTTTATGCCCATTGGGATAGTTAAAGCTCAATCCTTCAATTTCAAAAAGACCCGTTATCTTCTCCGGTTTATAGCCACCTGTTTGCTCACGCTGACCGTCATCCTCTAGCACCTCAAAGAAGCTTTCTGAGTAGATTAAAGCATCGTTCACCTCATCATAGATGCGATGTAGCTGCCGTATAGGTGCCGACACATTATTGAACAACATGATATGAAACATAATAGCGCCCAATGACATTTGTCCCTTCAGCACAAAATAAGCCGTCAGGATAATCACGATGACAATACCTATCTGCTCAATAAAGCTTTTGATACTATCAAACAGGAAACTCGTCTTACGTGTCGCCATCTGGTTTTCGGTCATATCATACTGAATCTGCTGATGACGCTCGGCTTCTAGGTCTTCACGTACAAAAGATTTAATGACCGTTATAGAATCTATTAAATTGATAAGTTGATTGCTTTTATTTTCACGATAGCTTCGCATACTGCGGCGAAAACCAGAGAGACGCTGTGCCTGCATTTGTGCGATATAGAAATAGATAGGAATAATCAATAAGCCCACCAAGCCTACATATACATTCGCAATAAACATACAGACTAGCGCCACCAAAGCATTCGCAAAAAGGGGCATCATATCGATAAAGAAATTCTGCACTAACCGTGTCAAGCTGCTGATACCAGCATCAATCCGTGTCTGCAATTTTCCAGATTCATTGCGCACAGAAGTGAAAAAGGCCATCCGATAGGTAAGGATGCGCTCTACAACCATCTGCGAAAAGTCGCGCGCCATCATAATCCGTAGCTTCTCTCCATAAAATTTCTGCCCAAATTGAACCGCAGTATACACCACCTCTTTCCCCATCAAGACCGCAGCGATAACCCCGAGCAGGTAGAAACCTTCCGATAAGGGCTTCTTGTCCACCAGCAAGGTGCTTATGGTGTCGACGGTATACTTCAATATAAACGCATTTATCTGCGCCGCAAAAGAACCCACCAAGGTGAGCAATAACGTATATACAATTAAATTTTTATAAGGCTTCGTGAAAGGAAGCATCTTTTTAAACAGGGCTGAAATCGTCATATCTTTACCTTGTAGTCTATGCGGATGTGCTTTTCTTTAAAATCTGTAACAATCTCTTCCCTCCTCTTGTTTTCTTTCTACTTATCCAAATAATGATTTATCAAGTAATAATAAGGAGGAATCGAATGATGCAGCATCATATCTAGCTTTTCGCCCGCTTTAAACTTCTCGTAATAGTTAGCATCTGGATAAAGCACAATAGGAATCCCAGTACGCACATAGTTGTTAGAAGGCGCATATTTAGGCTCCACAAATTCGGGCAAGTATTTCTTCACTTCTTTTACCATGCCTTTCCCTAAATACTTTTGATAGGTAGCGACTGTTTTTTCGGACGGCTTCTTCGCTTTTTTAATCATAATCTTACCAAAGAAACGCTTAAAGAAACTTTGCTTAGCAATAATCCCTTCAACCAGCGGCACCGGACTTACAGCAGGAAAATCACCTACAGTCTGCACCGAAAAAGGAACCTGAGGCACCCAGTCTTCCGTATTGGACACATGAAAAGCCCATCCTCCTTGCGTCATTTTCTCATACGCGTAAGCGAATTCTAAATTACCGGGTTTTGGCGGTGCGCTACAATAGGTTTTAAAACGAATATCTTTAGGCAGGCGTCCTTCTTTTTGCAGGCTGTGGAAATAAGCTGTAAGGAGGTAACTGATACCACCACCTTGGCTATGGCCGGTGATGATTATATCGCGAATACCGGCTTTGTAGCAAGAGTCTATCTTAGGTAGCATATCGCGCGACAGAAAGGCCGTACTAATCAGGTAGCCAACATGCACCGCAGCTTTAGGGTCGCTAGTAAGCTGGTAACTAAAAGTAAAATCGTTAGCGATATGCAATTCGCCTTGTGCAGGCACCATAGCGGCATATAGGTTGGCAAACCAGCTTTTAGACTCCCCTGTTGTACCACGGGTACAGAGCACCGCAGTATGCTGATCTTTCATCCACAGCTCCCATAGGTTGGCTAGGCCCATCTCTTTACTACGATATTGAAGTTTAGACTCTGGTGCGGGAATGGTTTTCGCCTTGGCGGCGGATTCAGAAGAGGCGGTGATAAGCTTTAGCAACTCCGTATATTCTTTGGTGTCAAAGCCTGGCTGTAATTCCTGTGCAAGCAAAAATGAACTACTTAATCCATAAAAACAGGTAAATAAAAGCAGATAGCAAATACGCTTCATTGTCGTCATATTTTATTATGTATAAACCTTTTAGTTAAGGAAACAATTAACTTTATAAGGGTACAACAAGTTAGTGAATTACTTTATTTTTTTCGATTAAAAAGAAAGCAATTAATCTTTTACGCAAAAAAGACGTCTATTACCCTATACACACCCTTTGAATGCGTTATACGCTAAAAAGGAAGGTGTATGTATAACAGTAAATTTAAGCAAGGCTTTATGATAAAAAACATCTTAGTATTATCCAGCGGAATCTTATTGTCCAACCTGCTTTATGCGCAGAAATCCATTGTCGCAAAAGCTGACCTGCAAGAAGTAACAGTCTTTTCTAGAGCAGCAGAATTAAACCATCGCGCTAAGGTGACGTTGCCATCGGGAACGAGCGAAATCGTTTTTACCCATGTAGCTAACAACCTCGATCAGAATAGCATTCAGATTGGTGCAGGGCCAAACGTTACCGTTCTTTCCGTACGCCCAGCAACCAACTATCTGGAGACAGATAGCAAAACGACCGAGTACTTACAAGCGGAGCGTGTTTATAAAAAGGCACAAGCTGACCTTAAGGCTTTAGAAAATGAAAAAGCTACAGAAGAGAGCATGCTGAAATTGCTCGAAGAAAATCAACGCGTAGCGCGTGAAAATTCAGGCAGTACGGTAGCTGAATTGATTAAGATGACCGAGTATTACAAACCAAAATACTTAGCTACAAAAAATACCATCACCAGTTTGGATGAAAAAATTTCTGACCAACAAGCACAGGTGAACAAAGCACAGGTACAATTTAATGAGGTAAAAGGACAGAACTCTGCTGCTGGCGGACAGCTTTTGGTGCAGGTGCTTGCCAACCAAGCGGGAAATCAAGATTTCCAAATTAGCTATACAACGGCCAACGCGGGCTGGACTGCAGCCTACGACTTGCGTGCTCAAGATACCAAAAGCCCACTACAGATTGTCTATAAAGCGAATGTCAACCAATCGACGGGGGTAGACTGGGAAAAAGTGAAACTTAGACTTTCGACAAGCAACCCTTCTGCGGCAGGTATAGCGCCAACGGTGCAGCCGTGGCATCTTTATTATTACCAGCCGAATACAAGTGCTGGATATGGCGAGTTAAATGAAGTAGTGATGGTACGAGGCATCTCAACCAACAAAGATATGGCCGCTAGCCCTACTGTTAAAAGAGCAGCTTTAAACAATTTTGTACAGCAAAATGAAAATCAGCTGAGTGCTACTTTTGATATTGATATTCCCTATAGCGTAGCTTCTAATGGTAGAGCTCACAGCGTTAGCCTGAAAGAGTTTAGCCAAGCGGCAAACTATGAATATTTTGTAGCACCACGTCAAGATCAAGATGTATTCTTAGTGGCGGAGTTAACGGACTATGAGTCGCTAAATCTTATCCCAGGACAGGCAAATGTATTTCTAGAGAATATGCTGGTTGGAAAGACTTACATCAATCCAAATGAAGCTACAGACACTTTAAAGCTAAGCCTAGGCCGCGATAAAATGATAGCCGTGAAGCGTGAAAAGTTAAATGATCTTTCACAAACGAAAACATTGGGAAGTAGCAAAAGACAAACATTAGCTTACGAAATAAGCATTAAGAACAATAAGAAAACAGCCGTTGAAATAACTGTTAAAGAGCAATATCCATTGAGTACGGATAAATCTTTAGAGGTTAATCTAGATGAAACATCTGGCGCCTCCATCGACAAAGAAACGGGTATCTTAACATGGAAAGTAAAAGTACCTGCAGGATCTACACAAAAGCTGAAATTTGGATATACCTTGAAGTATCCAAAGGATAAACAGGTTAACGTTTATTAAATAGCAATTTTTCAAAAAAAGCCTCCAAAGAATGATAAACTTTGGAGGCTTTTTTTCTTATTTAATAGAAAAGAAACAACGTATTAACGCAACAATCCCGCCGCTCGCGCCTCTTTGTTAAGCTGGGCGATATCTTCTGGAATCTGATCGTAGGCTAGCCATGACATAGCTATTCTATTGTTGATTGCCAAGGCACGCAAGCGAGGGTGCTCATCATAATGATTCCGCAGCTCATTTAGTCCATCTTCAAATTCAATAGCAAAATCTTCATGCAAAGTGTTGATGAGCATCAATATCTTGAACGTACGCACAACGATATACATGTCCAAACGATAAGCGAGGTTTGCATTTGCATTAAGTATTTGCGCCCTGCACTCTCGCAAGGTGATATTCAGCATCAACAAATTAAGACTAGCCTCACCAAATTTATCCTTCGTGACTTTTACATGCTCTGTAATGCTTTTACTCATCGTGCGCAGCGCTAACAAAATCTGCTTGGCCGTGCTACGACTATGACTACAGGTAGCCACTTGTGCTTCTAGGTAGTCTTCCATCTCCTCTCTTCGCTCCTCTACCGTATCTTCACTCACCAATTCAAAATACAAACGCTTAGCTAGAATCATGTCTTTTCTCAACAGCCTTAATAGCAGTTTATCCTTCTCTTTTGCAGGCAAAAGAGCTATTGCATTCTTATATTCCGTATCAAACACCATAGACTATTATTCAAATTCTTAATTTATTTATTAAGCGTAGGCCAAAATAAGCAATCATTTCCTAAAGTATACCTTCAGCACTTAAATTCATCGCCAAGCTTACCCTACAGGGCATAAAACAAAATAATCACCACAAAAAGACAATTGATTAAGGGGTTTTATTATTTTTACATTTATGAAGATGTACCACTTGCTGAAGCCGGCTTGTTTCCTTGCGCTTATGTGTATGGTGACAATTGCCTTTGGACAGAAGAAAAAGAAGGAGAAAAAGACCTTCGAGCGCTCTCCACGTCAGGAGTTGGTTTATGCAAACAAGAGCTACCTACCTGCCATTAAAACCGTTCAATTCTACCCTTCGGGCAAAGAAAGCAGACTTCCTGTTTATGCGCTGGGCAGTGCCGACCAGCTATTACTATCATTCGATGACCTACGTGCTGATGTGCGCAACTACTACATCAGTATTGAGCACTGCAATATGGACTGGACACCTAGTCGTACCTCTGTTTTGGACTACGTGCAAGGTTTTAATGAAGACCGTATCGACAAGTTTACGGCACCAATGGGGACCTTGCAAACCTATACAAACTATACCATATCCTTCCCTACGGAAAATATAAAGCCAAAATTGGCCGGCAACTACCTGTTAAAAGTGTATGAAGATGCCGATAAAGATCGATTAGTACTGACGCAGCGTTTCTATGTAATGAACAATTTGGTGAACGTCAGTAGCACCATTCAACAGTCAACACAAGTGGCTTTGCGGATGCAGAATCAAAAGATGAATGTGACCCTAAAAACAGGGCTAACGATCAACAATCCGCAGCGCGACCTGAATGTTGTCGTGAAGCAGAACCAGCGTCCTGACTACCAAATGCAGCTGCAAACACCTAGCTTTGTAGCGGCCAATGAGTTCCGCTATAACAACCCCGAAACGCTAGACTTTAAAGGTAATAACGAATTTCGCTATATCGATATCCGTAGCTTCCGTTTTGCCTCTGATGGGGTAAGCAGTGTTACGATTGATTCTATCGCACATATTACAGCACAAATAGACGAGGATAAAACAGGACAGACCTATGGCGGTACGTTTGATGAAAATGGCCGTTTCTATATCCGTAATCGCGACCATGAAGAGCAACAAAATATGGGCGACTATGCGGAAGTAACCTTCTCGCTAAAGACGGAACCTACAATAAATGGAAAAATCTATATCGTTGGAGGCTTCAACGATTATGCGCGTAGCCCCGAAAATCAGCTAAGCTACAATACCGACCTCGGTTTGTGGCAAGTGAAGCTTAAGCTTAAGCAAGGACTCTACGACTACGACTACGTCCTAGAAGACACGAATGGTAAAGTACAAACCGACCGTTTCTCGGGCAGCCATTTCCAAACAGGAAATGACTATCAAATACTAATCTATAACCGCCGTATGGGCACCTATTGGGATGAACTTGTCGGATTCTCAGAAACAAGCATACATAATAAGCATAACTAAATATCACCTTGGAAAATTCTTCAGAAAACAAAAAGCTTAAACGTGGTTTGAGCAATAGACATATTCAATTAATTGCATTGGGCGGTGCCATTGGTACCGGTTTATTTTTGGGCATTGGAAAGGCGGCTGTACTCGCTGGTCCATCTGTTATCTTGGGCTATGCCATCGCGGGAATCATCGCCTTTTTCATCATGCGTCAGCTAGGAGAAATGGTCGTCCATGAACCCGTATCTGGAAGCTTCAGCTTCTTCTCCAATAAATATTGGGGTCCTTTTGCGGGTTATGCTTCGGGATGGAACTACTGGGTTTTATACCTCTTGGTGAGTATGGCGGAGCTTACGGCTATAGGTCATTATGTTCACTTTTGGTGGCCAGAAATCCCGCTATGGGTATCGAGTTTATTTTTCTTTGTTATTATTAATGCACTCAACCTAGCTTCTGTAAAAGTATACGGTGAAACCGAATTTTGGTTTTCCATTATTAAAGTCGTGGCCATTATCGCCATGATTATCTTTGGTGGCTACCTCCTTATAAGCGGTAGTGCTGGTGAACAAGCGACCGTACAAAACTTAGTAAACGATGGGGGCTTCTTTCCGAAAGGATGGCTCAATTTTGCGGAAGATGGATCCTACCAAGGATTGCTAGCAGCCTTAGTGATGATTATGTTCTCCTTCGGCGGATTAGAACTCGTTGGTATCACGGCTGCGGAAGCAGAAAACCCAGAGAAAAATATCCCTAAAGCAACTAACCAGGTGTTGTGGCGCATTTTGATTTTCTATATTGGCTCTTTGGTAATTTTATTCTCATTGATGCCTTGGCGTCATATTACGCAGGATACAAGCCCTTTTGTGGAAGTTTTCGCGAGTCTTAAAGGTTTACAATTTGAAGCCTTTGGTCAAACCTATTTCTTTACCAATATCATTGCTAACGTTCTTAACGTTATCGTTTTGACAGCTGCACTATCGGTATACAACAGCTGTGTGTATAGCAATTCGCGTATGCTTTATGGATTGGCTGAACAGGGCAATGCTCCTAAATTCTTAACGAGGCTAAACAAAAACTATTCGCCTGTTAATGCTATTTTGGTATCCGCAGCCTTAGTTGCTATCTGTATTTTAATTAATAAAATCATACCCGAGAAAGCATTAGAAATATTAATGAGCTTGGTTGTTTCTTCTTTAGTTATCAACTGGATTATGATATGCTTCACCCATTTGTTCTTCAAGAAAAAGACACAAGAGAAAGGTGAAAAATCTATATTTCCATCCATTTTCTTCCCGTGGAGCAACTACATCAGTTTGCTGTTTCTCTTCGGTGTGTTGGTGATGATGTGGTTTACAGGATTGAAAATATCCGTTGAACTTATCCCTATTTGGTTAGTCATTCTTTACATCAGCTATTTGATTGTTCAGAAAAGAAAACAGTCTAAATAAATAATAAAGGCCATTCGATGAATGGCCTTTATTATTTAGCTTTAGTGACTAATCTATTTTCAGATACTTCTCTATGATAAACTGCTTAACCCCTAGCTCCGGCAATTCTTCTACTCCTTCCTGAATCAAAGTATCGCCTTGCTGCTTTAAGGTAAAATGAAAAGTCTTACCCTCCCATTCACGGAAATTACAGAAATCTAAATGCTCTACATAGACGTCACCAGTTAGGTTGTAACGTCCTGCGCCACTGACAAACAAGGCTGTACTATCTTTTCCTTGTGTGCGGTCATGATTAAAGAATGAGAAACGTGTAGCGTTAAACATTTTGATCATCTCCACTTTGCTCGTATCTTGCTTTTGATACAAAGTGTCATTACCTTTTATAGTGGTACTTTCAAGCAAACGGTAGGTACCTTGTAAGGTTTGTGGTGTTGATTTATTTTCGGTCGCTACACAAGACCAAAATAACAGTAAGCAGACGAAAGCTGCACATAAATAACGAATCATAAGAAGAGTTTAAATAGGTTGAAAAAAAACAAACCCGCTTAGAAGCCTATACGCCTCCAAGCAGGTTCATTAAGTAAAATTATACATTTTTATTTATCCCACCAAACACGTCCCGACAGCAAATCACCACCCGGCACAGCGGCTGACGCTTGCTTATAGAACTCACCATTTACAGCAGCTTCACTAACTGGATACGGAAAACGTCTCGGAATAGTGCCATTTGTCGCATTCCCTGGATAAACAACAGGTGTCAACGTTGGATACCCTGTACGCTTCCAATTAGACCATGTTTCGTAAAAATCCAACAAAGTAATGGTATGTGCCCAATATTGATAATTAATTTGCTTCAAAGCCTCAGCCGGTTTAAATGGATTAGCCGCCAAATAGGTCGCCACATCAGCATCAGACACATTTAAAGCGTCGGAATACTGACCAAGGTTGGTCAATGCGCCTTTTATCGCATTGTTATAGTGATCTTGAGCCGAACCACCAATCCCCCAACGTACAGCAGCTTCCGCTAATAAAAACTCTGTTTCCGCATACGTCAAAATAAACGTAGGACCATCACGTGTAATCATCGCTGGATGTGGAGACGAGTAGTCTAGAAAACTTGTGTAGGAAGGGTCGCTAGAAATAGCATACAGCGGATTTGTACCTAAATCCTTACCATTAGGCATTCCTTTCTGTACAGCAGGCGTAGCATTGAAATCAGGATTTTGACCTTTTTCATCTTTCGCAGCATCAGTAAGCCATAACTTCGTTACCGCCACTTTACCCAAACGTGGATCGTTGGTTGTTTTCAAGAAATTAATAAAGGTATTCGACCATTTAACATAGTAGTTTTCCTGACCTCCATCGCCCAACAACACTTGGCTATTCCGGTTTTGAGTTACTCTTGCTCCAGAACGGTCATGCTTAACTATGGCATTATCAGCATTAGATGCCAATGTTTTACCAATAGCCTTTTGTGCGTATTCCTTCGCTTTTGCATCATCCACTTTCACCAAGCGCATCGCTAACCGCAGCATAAAAGAATTGGCAAACATCTTCCACTTCGCAATATCACCTTTATAAATGACATCGCCTTTTATAACATCGCCTGTTGTAGTCAATGCTGCCGATGCCTCATCTACCTCTTTCAACAACGAGTTGTAGATATCCTGTTGCTTATCATATTTAACACGAAATATCTTTTCATAGTAGCCCAATCCAGCTTCTGAATAAGGAACATCTCCATATAAATCGGTCAAACGCGCAAAAATAACAGCCTTCCAAATACGGGCAGCATTATGCAAATTCGCATAATGAGGGAGTCCTTTTGTTGACTCCACTACATCTACAATAAAACGTACCTGCTCAATATAGGCTCCTACAGCTGTAGTTCCCCAATAAGCCGTCGTATAATCTTGATTCAAGATATACTTATCGCCTGCCCAATAGCTGATAACGGTGGACAAACCTTGCATCATCGTTCCCGAATAAATTAAGTTACCACGCCATGTATCATAGGCAAAATCGGTACTTCCCGTATAATTTAGTTGCGCACTAGTAAATACAAAATTGGGATCAAACTCCTTCGCCGGAGAAGTCAACGGATTTGTATTAATATCAACAAAATCTTTCGTGCATCCGGATGTTGCTAGCAAAGCGCCCAAACAGAAAGATGTTATAGTAAGTTTATTTATTTTTCTCATGGTTACAATCTTTAGAATTTTACACTTAGGTTAGCTCCGAAAGTACGCACAGCAGGTACCCCACCGAGCTCCAAACCAGGCACTGTCGCATTGTAGCTGGATTCAGGATCCACATTTTGCGTCTTTTTCATCAGCACCAATAAGTTTCTTCCTACCAAACTAACATTTAGGGATTTCACTTTATTATTAAACATATTAACAGGGAAGTTGTAACCGATAACAACCTGTCTAAGCTTTATAAAATCGGAACTTTGAACGAATCTATGCGATGTATTATTAGCTACGTTAGTATAATACGTTGCAGCTGTACGTCCCAGTTCTTCGCGTCTTTCCAAGGTTTCTTTATGCAAACCTGAGATGTAACCGTAGTAATCTGTTGCTGTAAACATCTTTCCACCAAATTTACCATCAATTAAGAATGACAAGTTTAGGTTTTTATAGCTGAATTCGTTATTCCATCCTGCAAACCATTTATTGACACTTGAACCGTAAGTTTTTAGGTCGCCACGCGCTGGAGAACCATCAGCAAGGTAAACGATTTCACCTTTATCATCATACTTATAATCAAAGGCTGCTACTTGAAACATCGGTTTGTTGACTTCACTCATTAGGAAACCAACGCCCGAACGTGAAGTACCGTGCAACTGCTCTCCCGACATACCGTTGGCCAACGACAAGAGCTTGTTAACATTATAACTCGCATTAAAAGAAGAGAACCATTTAAAGTTTTCGTGTTTAACAATAGCGCCAGAAATAAGTAACTCGACACCTCTATTTTGAATCTCTCCAGCATTTAAAATTGCACCCGCATAACCTGTGGATGAAGGAGTCAAAATACTAGATATTTCATTTTTCGATTTTTTGCTATACCAAGTAAAATCAATGTTCAATCGGTCGTTGAACATACGTAACTCCGTACCAATCTCCAACTCTCGCGCCGATGATGCTATAAGGCCAGAATTAGGTACATCCATATTGTAGATGTTTCCCAATGGCTTGCCATTTAAGCTTTCACTACGTAGCAGATAGCCTAAAGCTGTTTGATAAGGACTCGTCGCTTGTCCGACTTTAGCGAAACCAGCACGTAGCTTACCGAAATTCAACCAAGAAGGCTTCACATATTCCGAGAAAACAAATGAAGTACTCACAGCAGGATAAACGGTATTCAACTTATTATCAAAACCTGGCGTTGCTAAAGTAGAAAACCAGTCCGAACGCAAACTACCATTCAAATACAACACATCTTTATAAGCAAACTCTACCGTTCCATATAAAGACTGTGTTTCTGAGCGCTCCTTACCCATAAGTAAAGATTTGTTTACGGCATTTAAGATATCGTATTTTCCAAATAAAGCAAAGTCAGTACCTTGATTCGTAATAACCGAACTTTCTAAATGGCGATAACTAGCACCGATATTTGGCGTAATAGCATAATCACCAAAACTGAATGTTTTACCTACTAAACCATCGACATTGATATCCGTAAATTTTGAATTTTGATCTGCAATTTTACCATTAGGGTAGTAGCCCGTTCCGGAAGGTAAAACGTGTAAGTAATTATCTGTATACCCATCTCTTCCCGCTCTACCTTGGAAAAACAAGCCGTTATCAAAAGTATAGCGTGCAGTAATCGACGAGATATTACGATCACGCTTGGTATTATTTTGAAACTCGTAAGCTGCAAACCAAGGGTTCGTAGCAAACACATTTCCGCTATTGTAAAGTATTTCGTTTCCTTCAGCATCTTTCCACGGATTCAAGGTGTTTACATTAAGCGAAGTTGGCAGAAACATCACGTTATAATTGGAGTTACCTGCCCCATCAGAAACCATAGGTCTATTTTTCACAGACTCTAATATTTGGTTCATGCGTCCATCAATTTTCAGTCCTTTAAAAGGTTCGAACGTACCTACCAAAGCAAATGATTGGCGCTTCAAGCCTGAATTTGGGACTACCGACTTATTATTTACATCGGTTGCCGATAAACGAATAGAGCCCCCATCAAACGTTTTATTCAAGGCGATGCTATTTGTCCATGTATTTCCAGAACGATAGAAACGACCAAGATTCCCCTTTTGCGCGGAATAAGGACGTGCTACACCATCAAACTGTACAACATCAGAACCATCAAGCTTAGCTCCCCAACTAGAACCTCCAACCTGAGCTGCGGCAAGCGCTGTTAATGGTTTTTCACCATTCGCCCCTTGTCCATAAGTCGTTTGCCAATCCGTTTGATCGATAATACGCTCACCAACAAAATTGCTACTGAAATCAATGGAGTTACCTTTTCCCGATTTTGTCGTAATCAAGATAACACCCGCTTTTGCGCGTGATCCGTAAAGAGCCGATGCTGCAGCACCTTTCAAAACGGAAACACTCTCAATATCATCCGGATTGATGTTACTTATAGCATCACCTAAATCGGGCGCATTATCCCACTGACTACCTGAATTACCTCTGGAGTTTAAATTACCTTGACCTACAGGCTTACTCTCAATAGGAACACCATTGATAACATACAAGGGTTGATTCGTCTGACTTAAACTAGATACACCACGAATCATAACATTTGTAGCAGACCCCGCTCCACCTGAAGTGCCTGTAATATCTAAACCTGCAACTTTACCAACAAGAGAGTTCATCACGTTATTTTCGCGTGCCTGTGTCAGCGTCTCTCCTTGTACTTGTGTAACAGAATATCCTAAAGAACGTTTTTCTTTGGCAACGCCTAAAGCGGTAACAACGACCTCATTTAGCATATGCAAATCTTCCGTCAAAGCAATACGCATCTCCCCTTTACTCGTTGCTTCAACTTCTTGCATAATATAACCCGCAAAAGAAGCAACCAGGATATTACCTGAAACAGCATCTATTGCAAAACGACCATTGATATCTGTTGCCTTCGCTACTTGTGTTCCTTTTAGTCGAACTGTAGCGCCAGCTAAAGGATTTCCTTTAGCATCTACAACGACACCACGCACTTGTAGCTGTTGCTGTTCGGAAACAACAACAAGACCTTCATTAGATACAGAATATTGTAATCCCGTTTTATGAAATAAACGAGGAAGTAGATCCACAATTTTTGCGTTTTCTACATTTAAGCTAAGTTCTTTATTTAAGTTTTCATTGGTTGCGCTATAAACAAAGTAAAAATCACTTTTTTCTTCAATTAATTTAAGAATCTTACTCAACTTGGTTTTTTGTACATCCAAGGAGATTTTCTGTTGCGAATAGGCGTTTGCCATCACATTGGTGAGTGCAAAGGCCATCATAATCAAGGTTAGTTTCATCCGAATAATGAATCTAAAGTGCATACGATAAAGTAAATGCACTTGCATGAAGCCATTTTTAATCATATTTTAGTGTTTGGTTAAGTTTATAATTCGGCAGTCCAGGTTTAGCGAGTTGGATACTGCCTTTATCAAATCTGATCTTGGGATGGTGTTCGAGCACCATCCTTTTTTATTTTTCGTAAATAGTTATTTTTCTTCCATATCTCTCATATTTAAAGGGTTGAACTTTCTGCAAAGCATTTAATACCTGCTCTATACTTTCTTTACTAAAGGTTGCCGTAAATCTATAGTGTTGAATTTTACTCCCATCCAGCTCGATATCAACGTCATACCAACGCTCGAGAATACGCTTTAAAGAGGCGAAATCTTGATCTACTAGTGCTAGTCGATTCTCTTTCCATGCAATATCTGGGGTTAATTCTTCCTCTTTATGCTCGGCGACATCTTGAATAGCAATTTCTTTAAGGGCAATTTTTACGGTTTGTTTTTTTCCAAGGTCGACTTTAGGCTTATCTTCAACGGCTTGTCTGTAGATCGTTACCTTTTGGTTAGGTTTCACAATGATAGAGTTCTCATTTTCACCTTTACTTTTCATCTCAATAACCCCCTCAACCAATAAAGCCTCAGACAACAACTCATCAGGGTAAGACTTCACGTTAAAGCTGGTACCAAGCACGCGAATATCAAAATCGTTGGTATGCAAGAAAAAAGGCTTGCTTTTATCTTTAGCGACCTCAAAAAAAGCCTCTCCCACCAAGTTTACGTGACGGTCTACATCATTGAAAGCATCCTCCACCTCTAGTCGGGAATCAGAATTTAAGACCACACGGGTACCATCAAGCAATTCAAATTCCTTTTTTTCGCCTTTTTTCGTTTGGTAGGTTATTATGTTGGTAGACATCAAGCGCTCTTCTTGCACGGGCTCTCCCTGTCTTTGTGTATACCATAGGTAGCCAAATCCAATAAGCGTACAGGCAGCGGCAACTTGAAAAATACGAGGCCAACGGATGGTAAGTTTATCTTTACGCACTTGTTCTTCTTCGGCAATACGACCTTTTAACGAAGTAAGTTGTTGCTGCATGGGCTTTTTATGCCCCGCTAGGATATGGTATAGGCGTTTCGCGCGTTGCATTGTTTCCTGACGATCAGGATGAGCCATGGCATAATTCTCCCAGTAGCGCACACACTGTTCATTGGACTCCGCACAATATGCTTGAAAGGTATTGTCGATTAGGAAATCTTCAACATCCTTATAATCTTTTAGATTCATTATTTTGGTCTTTACTCTATAGTGTCGTAAAAACTCAAAATTGCCTATGTATTTTTTAAACTATTTCACAAGATACTGAATAACAGATGATTAAAATTCATTTAATTCTTCCCGCAAAATCTTAAGGGCATCATACAGCGTATTATAAGCAGTCTTAACTGTTACCTGTGCAACCTCTGCAATCTGCTCATAACTAAGCCCTTCAAAAAACTTTAAGTGTATCAATTGTTTCTGTCGGAAGGTAAGCTTTTGTAAAGCTTCTTTCAGGCGTAGCTGTATAATCTCATTGGTTTGCACGCGAATAATAAAATCCTCATAAGGCATCTCCATCCAGTCATCCTCCGCCTTCACATGCTCCAGCGCTACGTTAATCTTTTGCTGTTTATCTAAAAGTCTTAATATTTTTCGTTTTAGAAAGGTCATTAAATAGGAAGAAACATTTTCAACACGATCGAGCTTATCTCTTTTCTCCCAAATGGTGACAAATACTTGGTCGGTAGCCTCACCAGCTACATCAACATTACCACAGGTACGTATACCAAAGTTCACCAAATCCTTATAAAGGGCGGCGTAAAGATCAAAAAAGGCGTTTTCATCCCCTTCTCTAATCCTTTCCCAGAGCAATCGGTATCCAAGTTTACCTTTCATAAAGCGAGTTCAAAGGATGAAATGAATTGGTTTATCGTGTGGAGGCTAAGATGTCTATTTTTTTAGATAATTTCAAATAAAGAAACCTTTTTTAACCATTATTTTTCTCAACAAATGCGAAAGAGACAGGAAGCATCTCTTTTAAATTCATAAGAACAGGCTTTCTACGCAAAGTTATATATTGCTATAGGCAAACTAGCAAATACGCTTAAAACCTTCTTTATCTCGGGATATTCTGTATTTTTGAATCAATGATTGAATTATACACGGACGGCGCTTCTAGCGGAAACCCTGGCCCTGGAGGCTATGGAACCATATTAAGAACGATTTACCAAGGGACAAACCCGCTTTATCAGGGTAAACTAATCGAAAAAGAATTTTCTGGTGGTTTTCGAAGAACAACAAATAACCGCATGGAGCTTCTAGCGGTTATTATCGGTCTTGAGGCGTTAAAAACAATCAACCAACAGGTTACCATATTTTCAGACTCTAAATATGTTATCGACGCCATTGATAAAAGATGGGTACACGGGTGGATGCAGAAAGGATTTCAAGGAAAAAAAAATAAAGACTTATGGATTCGCCTTATGGCGCTACACAAATTACACAAGGTAAAACTAGTATGGGTAAAAGGTCATGCTGGCCATCCGCTCAATGAGCGCTGTGATCAACTAGCCGTAAAAGCATCAAAAGATAAAGCTACTTGGAAAATTGATAGCGTCTACGAAATGGAAGAATCTAAAGGTTTTATATAAACCCTCCCGCTAAACGGAAAGATGAAAATAAAGAATAAAGCAATCTTACTGGGTGTCTTATCGGCCTTCTTTTTTGCCGCTACTTTTGTCCTCAACCGCTCTATGTCCGACGCTGGAGGCTCATGGATATGGTCGGCTTCTTTCCGTTATTACTGGATGACACTATTACTCTTACCTATCGTGTGGGTACGTGGTGAGCTTCCTGGATTATGGCAGGCGATGCGCGCCAATATAGGAAATTGGGTTCTGTGGAGCACAATTGGCTTTGGTCTTTTTTATGCAGGTATCACCTATGCCGGATCCTTTGCTCCAGCATGGCTCGTGGCAGGCACTTGGCAGCTTACGCTGATTGCCGGTATTGCCATTGCTCCTTTACTAGAGAAAAAAGCAGCTCCTATTCCTAGAAAAACGTGGCTATTCTCTGCTATTATTCTGCTAGGTATAGTGCTCCTTCAAATTCCAGAAGCCAAGGCTCTTTCCTTAGCGGTTTTATTAAGCGCTACGATTCCGCTGCTTATCGCCGCTTTCGCATATCCTTTAGGGAATAGAAAAATGATGCTGTTAACAAAGGGGGAGCTAAGCACGCTACAACGCTTGTTTGGGATGACGATAGCCAGTCTTCCTTTTTGGATTATACTCAGTGTATATGGTTTCTTGGAACATCCAGCCCCACAAGGGAGCCTACTTCTTCAAACATTTACTGTAGCTTTATTTTCAGGTGTAATTGCCACGTGGTTATTTTTCAAAGCTACCGAGCTGGTGCGTCATGATCCCAAAGGACTTGCTGCCGTGGAGGCTACGCAGTCTACTGAAGTGCTCTTTGCCTTAGCTGCCGAGATCTTATTTTTGCATGCAGCTATCCCGAGTAGTCTTTCACTTATCGGAATAGCTGTCGTCATCCTGGGGATGATCCTGCATAGTCTTAAATCTTAATCAGCCAAATAGCTAGTCTTCACGGTGATATTCGCTGTTTTATGACGAGAAGTGGTATTGAAAGCACCTCCGTAAGAATATTCTTCATTATCATTCTGCCCTGTAATTTGGAAAACGCCCAAATCAGCTTTCAATAAGGAACCTAATGATGAGCCCGCATCTTTAGCAATATTGCCGGCGCGCTGTTTCGCATTAGAAGAAGCTTGTGAGATAAGCTCCAATTTTAAATCTTCCAGCTTCGAATAATAATAGCTTGGCGCATCAGAACTCAACTCTACCCCTTGCGAAATCAAGGTAGAAATCTCACGTGATGCATTGTCGACTTTGTCTAACTCTTTAGATTCAATACTCACAGACTGCGATAAGTTATACCCCGTAAATGTACTCGAGCTATTACCACCAGCATCGGTATGATAAGCAAACTCTCTATTAATGCTCACTGCATTAAAAAGTATTTCCTTAGGATTGATTCCTTGCTGCTCCAAAAAACGCTTCACAAGCTCACGATTTTGCTTCAATTCTTCCGAAGCGTCACTTAAATCCATCGACTTTTTGCTGTACGAAGCAGACCACTTCACAATATCAGCTTCAAAGTCTTTTTTCGCATTTCCCGTTACATTGATTGCATTGTTGACTTTGTACTTAAACTTATAAGCATTCCCTACAATCAATCCGAAAATAATAATCGATAAGCCTACCAGAGCTGCAACAATTACGTTACGATTTGTTTCCATCTTATATATCCCCTATTTTTAGTTAAAAGCTAATTGAATTACGTTTTTTTTATATATTTTAGTTCGAATTCGAAATTTTCACTCTATGTATCTTAACAAATTGGCCGTTGCGGTTGCTTTTCTTAGTATTAGCAGTAGCTACGCGCAAAAAAAGCCATTAGACCACTCGGTTTACGATGGTTGGAAAAGCATAAACAATGCCGAAATTAGTAAAAGCGGCAAATTTATTTTCTATCAAGTATCTCCTCAAGAAGGCGATGGTCTTTTTGAAGTGAAGTCAAAAGACAATGCTACGTTATTTGCCGTGCCTAGAGGAAGCAACGTACAGCTTACCAAAACAGAAAACTTCTTCTTAGGCACAATAAAGCCAACATTCGAACAAGTTAGACAGGCCAAAATAAAAAAGAAAAAGGCCGATGATATGCCTAAAGATTCTTTATGGATAGGAAACAACCTTAATAAAGAAGAATGGAAAGTCGGTTCCGTAAAATCCTATAAACTGGCGTTAAATAAGAACGACTATGTAGCATATCTTGCGCAGCAGGCCGCTAAAGTAGAAAGTAGCGATACTACAAAAAAAGCAGCTAAGCCGAAAAATATCGACGTTTTGGTACTCCGTAATTTAGCAACTGGTGATACCCTTAACTTTACGAAGGTAGACCAATATGCGTGGAGCCCTACGGAAGATGCTCTTGTCTTTAGTAAGAAGAATGAGGCTAAAGACAGCTTATCGAAAGACGATGGGTTGTATTTATACAACCTACAAAGCAAGCAGCTCAAGAAAATTAGTGAAGGTAAAGGTACCTATAAAGAGTTTACATTTGACGACCAAGGTCAGCAGTTCTCTTTCTTGGCGGATAAAACACCAGAAAAATCATTACTTAAAGACTATAAGCTTTATTACTACAAGCCACATTTAGATACGGCGACAGTATTGGTAGACCAAAAAAGCACGGGTGTTCCTCAGAAATGGTATGTCAGTGGAGACGGACGTATTAACTTCAGTGCAGATGGGCAGAAACTATTCTTCGGACTAGCGCCTATTCCAGCTGTTAAGGACACTACTTTGGTTGATTTTGAACATGCTCAAGTTGATATTTGGCATTGGAAGGAAGACTACCTACAGCCACAACAGCTTGTAAATTTGAAACGTGATCAAAGTCGCAGCTTCCCAGCTATTATTTATCCGAACAACAGCAATACGGTATTGTCCTTAGTTGACGAAAAATTCAATAGAATAAGCTATACCGATGCGGCAAATAACGAATGGATATTAGCGACGAGTGACTTTGGCAATCGTACACAAACGCAATGGACAGGTAGCGGTATCTCTGATATCTATATTATATCTACCCTTACGGGTGAAAAACGCCTTGTTAAAAAGGACTTTACAGGCTCTGTTGCCATGTCACCGAAAGGCGACTATGTTATCTACATGGATAGCGACAAATCAAACTGGTATAGTTATGCGATTGCGAATCAAAGCACGGCTAGTCTGAATGACGGTCTTCCGGTAAGCTTTGTGGATGAAGAAAATGATAGCCCGAACTATGCTAGCCCTTACGGTATCATGGGATGGTCGGAAGATGGCAAGCAAGTATTCATCTATGACCGTTACGATATTTGGTCATTCGATTTAAATGGAAAGGATAAAAAACTCCTTACCAATGGTGATGGACGTGCTTCAAAGACAACCTACCGTTATCTTAACTTAACAAAGAATGATAATCCACGTTACAGAACGACTATCATACCTACAAAAGGTAATTTCTACTTAACTTCTTTCAACCAAGAGACAAAATACAATGGTATTTTCGTAACAAGTGCTGGAAAAAGCAGAAAACCGGCTGAAGTAACGTCTGAACCGTTCACTTTTAAAGCTTTTTCAGCTAGCGCAGATCAAAAAACCGTAATTTTCACTAAAGAAAACTACACAGCATCACCAGATTTGTATGTAACAGACAGTTTCAAAAAGGAATCACGCCTTACAGATGTCAATCCACAACAAGCAGACTACAACTGGGGAACAGCAGAGTTGGTACATTGGACAACACCGGCAGGACATGCCGCTGAAGGTATCTTGTACAAACCGGAGAATTTCGACCCGAATAAGAAGTACCCTATTATTGCTTACTTCTATGAAAAACTAACCGACGGTTTATATACATACCAGGCACCTGCGCCTACCCCATCGCGTTTAAACATACCTTACTTTGTAAGTAACGAATATTTAGTATTTGCTCCAGATATCAACTATGAAATTGGTCATCCAGGTAAATCAGCAGAAGAATATATTAACTCGGGCATGGAGTTTTTAAGTAAAAATGAATGGGTTGATGCTAGTAAAATGGCTATCCAAGGACAAAGCTGGGGTGGTTACCAAGTGGCTCACTTGATCACACGTACAAATATGTATGCCGCAGCATGGACAGGAGCACCTGTTGTAAACATGACTTCCGCTTATGGTGGTATTCGTTGGCAAACAGGATTATCACGCCAGTTCCAGTATGAACACACACAATCTAGAATTGGAAAGACCTTATGGGAAGATCGCGATCTTTACGTAGAGAACTCTCCGTTGTTCTTTATGGACCGTGTGACGACACCTGTCGTTATTATGAGTAATGATAATGATGGTGCTGTGCCATGGTACCAAGGTATTGAAATGTTTACAGCCCTAAGAAGACTACAAAAGCCTGTTTGGATGCTTAACTACAATAATGATGATCACAATTTGATGAAACGTCAAAACAGAAAAGACATCCAAATTCGCCAAGCGCAGTTTTTCGACCACTTCCTAAAAGGAAAACCAGCACCAAAATGGATTACTTCTGGTGTACCAGCAATTGAAAAAGGAATTGACTGGGGATTCGAAACAAATTAATCATAAAACATTTTAAAAAAACGGCCTGTTATCAACAATAACAGGCCGTTTTTGTTTTTGCGAATAAAAAAATTAATATTTTTCTATTTTTTTTACCATTTTTTAAAAAAAAATGTACATTTACAACATCAAACAAACGAAAACCACAAAATAAAAAACTTAGTTCTTCCAAAAATGTCAAACCTAAGATTTAAAGCCACCGAATCTGCTGTATCAAGACCTCTTGAAGAAGCAAAAAAAGTTGAATCATTGAAAGCATCGAGTATCTACGCTAAAAACGTATTTACAATCGCTAAGATGAAAGACTATCTTTCAAAAAGTACGCATAAAGAATTATTACAAGTAATTGAATCAGGTTCTCAAATCACAAGAGATCTTGCTGAGCACATTGCACAGGCTATGAAAATATGGTCGCTAGAGAATGATGTTACGCACTACACCCACTGGTTCCAACCATTAACAGGTACAACAGCAGAAAAGCACGACTCTTTCTTCGAGCCTGATGAAAATGGAGATGCTATTAATAAATTCTCTGGAGACTCTTTAGTGCAGCAAGAGCCGGATGCCTCATCGTTCCCGAACGGTGGTATCCGTAACACATTCGAAGCACGTGGATATACAGCTTGGGATCCTTCATCTCCAGCGTTCATCTTCGAAACTGTTGCTGGAAAGACTTTATGTATTCCTACCGTTTTTGTATCCTACACGGGTGAATCGTTAGATTATAAAGCTCCTTTATTGAAAGCTACTGCAGCAATCGATAAAGCAGCGACAGACGTCGTTCAATATTTTGATCGTGCTGTTACAAAAGTAAATGTATCTTTAGGTATCGAACAAGAGTATTTCTTGGTAGACCTTTCTTTATACAATGCACGTCCTGACTTACAATTAACAGGTCGTACTTTATTTGGCCATATTTCTGCTAAAGGTCAACAATTGGAAGATCACTATTTTGGTGCTATCCCTGAGCGTGTATTAGCATACATGGTTGATTTAGAAAATGAGGCTATCAAATTAGGTATTCCATTAAAAACACGCCACAACGAGGTTGCTCCTTCTCAATTTGAGTGTGCACCGATGTTTGAGGAAATGAACTTAGCCATTGACCACAACCAATTGTTGATGAACTTGATGGAGCAAATAGCTATCCGTCATCATTTCAAAGTGTTATTACACGAAAAACCATATAGTGGTGTTAATGGATCCGGTAAACACAACAACTGGTCGTTAATCACGAACACAGGCATCAACTTGTTGTCGCCAGGAAAAACACCTAAGAACAACTTGATGTTCTTAACGTTCTTCGTGAATACAATCCGTGCGGTATACCAGCATGCTGACTTATTGCGTGCTTCTATTGCGAGTAGCAGCAATGACCACCGTTTAGGTGCTAACGAAGCTCCGCCAGCAATTATCTCTATCTTCTTAGGTTCTCAATTGGATGAAATCTTAGAAGAAGTAGAATCGGCACGTGTAGCTAAGAAAGTTAAAAACGATGCTAACTTATGGCATGGTATTCCAAAAATTCCTGAGTTGAAATTGGATACTACAGACCGTAACCGTACATCACCTTTTGCCTTCACAGGTAACAAATTTGAATTCCGCGCAGTAGGTTCTTCAGCTAACTCAGCACAAGCAATGACGATTTTAAACTCTATCGTTGCTGCACAGCTTATCGAATTTAAAGCGGAAGTAGACAAACAAATCAAAAAAGGTATCAAAAAAGACCTTGCTTTGTTAAATGTTGTCCGTAAATATATCAAAGAATCAAAAGCTATTCGTTTCGAAGGAAACGGTTATAGCGACGAGTGGGCACAAGAAGCGGAAACACGTGGTTTGTCTAACATCAAATCGACGCCTAAAGCACTTGACATTTACGTAAAAGAAGACACTATCGCTCTATTTGAGCGTTTAGGCATCTACACAAAACGTGAATCAGAAGCTCGTCATGAGATTTTGTTAGAGAACTTCTACAAGAAGCTACAAATTGAAGCCCGCGTGATTGAAGAGGTCGTAACAAGTATCTTTGCTCCTGCATGTTTTGTTTACCAAAACCAATTGATCGATAACGTAAAAGGATTAAAAGATTTAGGTTTATCAAAAGAAGCATACAGCTCGCAATTGAACTTAGTAGAGCGTATCTCTAAGCACACGAATCTTATCCTAGAGAAATCTGAAGAGATGAGACAGGCACGTAAAAAAGCGAATAACCAAGAAGATGTACGCGAGCGTTCTATCAGCTACGATGAGGTTGTAAAACCATACTTCGACGAAATTCGTTACCACGTAAACAAATTGGAAAAAATCGTTGATGATGCCAAATGGCCTCTTCCAAAATTACGTGAATTGTTGTTCTTACGTTAATCGTAAATTACTAACCACCTATTATATCGGAGTGCTCCAGTCTTGGAGCGCTCCATTTTTTTATAGGCTATTTACTTATCAACTATAGTATACGTTTCAGCAACGCTGCATAGGCTTTAGCAATCTTCATCATGCCAATATCGTTAGGATGAACGTAATCTACGGTCGAGTTAAGATCCATTTCTATAGCACGATTAGTTAATAGATAAATACCTTTAACCCCCTCTTTTTCTAATCGTTTAAAAGTCGCTCGTGCTATTTTTGTCGATTGCTCAGCAGCACGATTAACCTCCTCTTGTAACACAAAAGAATCGAAACCAGCACTATGCTCCGTCAATATAATTGGTGTATGCGGCTGTGCTTTACGCAAAAATGTAACGGCATGATAAATCAACGAATCAACTTGCTCGGCCGTTCGTTGCGTCCCAACGCCTAAATTAGGCAAACAATCTAAAATAATCGTGGAAGCCTCTTCCTTCGCTATCAACTCAAGAATGGGCTGCTCTAACCTTCCATTTCCCGAAAAAGCCAAATTAATAATAGGTCTGCCAACGTCTCTATTCAGCATATTGGTCCATGCTAAGCCTGGACGAGAGGCACAAGCGCCTTGGGCAATCGAGGTACCATAGACAATAATGGGCTTTTTTGTATTATCAACAGCCTTCGTTTCGAGGACAGCACGTGCTGGTACCCCGATTTCGAGCCATTCAACCGTATTATACAACGGTAAATACAAACGATAGGTTCTATGGAGACTACTCCCCATATGGGTGAAAGTATAGCTTATCGTATCTTTAAAAGCGTACTTTCCGGCGGTCCATGCCCACTCCTTTTCTGCAGGATCCAATATATAAAGATCTAGGCCACTTACGCCTACAGTAGGCATGTGAGGCATATTTAAAGGACCCTTCACCTTGTAGCGAACCTGTATAGAGTCGGTGTCGCTCGTAAAATCAATGTACAAACCAGCACTATTCGTACCTAAATTCCAAACAGGAGCCCTTACGACCTCACGAAGGTCATCAGGCAAGCGTCCATAACGGCTAATTCCGTCATCAGTAAGCTGTCCGTGGATATCACTAGGCTGTATCCATCGCCAATTTTCATTCTGCTGCGCAACTACACTGAAGCTAACAAGCAAAAAGTAAAAGCATAAAATATTTTTCTGAAGGTTCATAATCTGAGTTTATTTTGACGATGCAAGATAAAAATTTTGTCTACATTTAAATCATGAAAATAATAGCATTTGCAGGTAGCAACAGCGCAAATTCCATCAACAAGAAGTTGATAACGAGTGTAAGTAAATATTATAAAGAGGCAGATGACATCATCGAAATTCTCGACCTTAACGACTACGAGATGCCTATTTACTCCAAGGAGCGTGAAAAAGAAAGCGGAATTCCTGCTTTAGCGCATGCCTTTGCACTTAAAATTGATGAAGCAGACTTTATTTTGGTTTCTTTTGCTGAAAACAACGGAAATTTCAATGCTGCCTACAAAAATTTGAGCGATTGGGTATCTCGTATTCCAAATCGGAAGATATATGGCGGTAAACCGGTATTTGCTTTAGCAACAAGCCCAGGAAAAAGAGGTGGTCAATCGGTGCTTGATATTGCGAGTGTACGTTTACCATTCGATGGCGCTGAATTATTAGAGACATTCAGTGTTCCTGAATTTGACCAAAACTTTGAAGAAGGAAAAGGATTAATCAATATGCTGTTACGTAGCCAATTGGAAGCTAAAGTACGGAAGACAAAAAGACTACTTGCAGCAAAAAACGCATAAATTCATTAACTCAAAAATTGAAGAATATGGCTAAGAAAGTATTATTAATTGTAGGTGACTTCGTAGAAGATTACGAGGCTATGGTACCCTTTCAAGCAATGGGATCGATTGGTATTGAGGTTCACGCTATCGCTCCAGACCGTAAAAAGGGGGATTTTGTACCGACGGCGGTACACGACTTTACAGGCGACCAAACCTATAAAGAGCTACGTGGGCATAATTTCGCTATAAACAAGGATTTTGATAGCGTAAACCCAGCGGATTACGATGGTTTATACATCGCCGGAGGACGTTCTGCCGAATATATCCGCTTAAACAAGAAAGTAATAGAATTTACGCAGCATTTCTTCACAGAAAATAAACCCGTTGCAGCAATCTGTCATGGTATTCAGGTATTAACGACAGCTCGTGTATTACAAGGACGCACCCTAACGGCCTACATTGCCGTAGGCCCTGACATTGAGCTTGCCGGTGGCACCTGGAAAAATATACCTGCAGACCAAGCGGTGGTTGATGGCAACTTAGTGACTTCGCCAGCATGGCCTGGACACCAAGCGCTGTTAAAAGAGTTTTATACATTATTAGGAATAACAATAAACGCTTAATGCAAAAGAGAAAAAGAATGTGGTGGATTTTAATTCCACTGGTATTGATTTTGAGCTATGGTATTTGGGACTCCTTCAGTCAGCCTTCTATAGGAGATATTCCAGGCAAGTTTGAGGAAGTAGCCTTTGTACGTAATGAACAAAATAAAGGTGGAATTTTACGTGTCTATGCTGTCGCGGTCGGCGATATTGAGCATGCTAATTATGAAGCTTGTGCTGATTTATTTCCGACGAATGACTATGGTAGCCTCACGAAAGTTTACTTCTTTGATAAAAGTAAACCCTACCCGACCAAGCTATCCATTGATGCACCTCATTTTGATGGTAGCCAGTACGAAGCGATTATGATTCTTAAGCGCTCCGGATCCGACAAAAAGTAATTTCAATAAACATAAAAAAGGCTTGACAATATTGTCAAGCCTTTTTTATGCGGTATCGCTACCTTAAGGGTGAGCAAATTCTACACGAAACTTACAGGTATACATTTCCCATTCCCTATGCATAAGAAAATCAGCTAGCACAGCACGTGAAAGGGCTATAGCTTGAATTTGAACCTAGCTATTATTCTACGAACTACAAAGACGACAGCAAACGCCTACTTTACGGTGTGTGCTGCAATAAATTGTGTTGGGGAGATATGCATGATACTACGAAACACACGGTTAAAATGCACCGCTGTATTGAATCCACATTGATATGCGGCCTCTGATATATTTTCAGCACGCTTATTAACCAGCAGCTGACAAGCCTTCTCGATTCGAATTTCATTTAGAAAAGCAACGAAGGTTTTCTTTGTATGTTTCTTAAAAAACTTACAAAAAGCCGTTGGTGTCATATGAATTAAAGTAGAAACCTCGTCTACCGTTACATTTTTGCGATAGTTATCTAAAGCATATTTGATAACGGAGTTTATACGTAAACCGTCAGAATCGTGAAAATCTACTTTGTTTAAACCCGAATAGATAGATATTAAATGCTGCTCTTGATTGAGTAGAAAGCGAAATACATCGATAACTTTCAACAGTTTTGAAACGCCCTCTTCAGCATCTAAACTAATAAATAGATTTTTCAACGCCGCGGCATATGTTGCCGGCAATGACTTACTCGTATCCAAGTTGTAGAAAAAATTCTTCACCGCTTGCAGCTCCGTCATCTCGAAGAAAGGTTTTAACTTATCTAAGGAGAAGAAAAGATGGATGATATGAATCTGATCGTTATCGGGTAGACTTTCATCTTTAAAAAAAAGATGGGGCTCATTGGGTTTCACCAAAAATATTTCGTCCTTATCACAGGGACGAATAAGGTTGCCCAGCATGAGAGACCCTTTCCCTTTTACGACATAAGAGATTTGAAATTCACGATGGCGGTGGTAGTATCCGTAGAAATCAGCACCAATATCCACCATAATATAAAAAGCCCCTTCACCATGGGCGGGTACCGTAAACTCGATAGGCTTCCGATGTTCTTGATTCTTCATAGTGTTGCTATAATATTGCCTATGCGGAAGGTATTGGCGAATGTACTATAAAAAGGAAGAGGTTACCGCAGACTGGGGTAACCTCTTCCCTATAAAATTAACCTAAAAACGGGTAACGGTAGTCTGTATCCGGCTGGAAGGTTTCCTTGATTGTACGTGGAGAAACCCAACGCAACAAGTTAATCATTGATCCAGCTTTATCGTTTGTACCCGAACCACGAGCACCACCGAAAGGCTGTTGACCTACGACAGCACCTGTACATTTATCATTAATGTAGAAGTTACCCGCAGCATTGCGTAATGCATGCGTAGCTTGCTGGATAGCGTAACGATCTTGCGAAATAATCGCGCCTGTTAAAGCGTAGATCGATGTTTTATCCACCAACGATAATGTTTCTTCCCATTTACTATCTTCATAAACGTAAATCGTTAACACAGGGCCAAAAAGCTCTTCTGATAACGTTTCGTAATCTGGCGTTTTAGCCAAAATAACCGTTGGATGAATGAAGTAACCTTCAGATTTATCATATGTACCACCGATAACAACTTCCGCATCATTAGATGCTTTAGCACGGTCGATGTAACTTGTGATTTTATCAAATGCTTTCTCATCGATAACCGCATTGATAAAGTTGCTGAAATCTTCCGTTCCACCAATTTTGAACGATTTAATATCTTGCTCCATCAAGCCTTTAAGGTCGCCCCATAATGATTGTGGAACGTAAGCTCTAGATGCAGCAGAACATTTTTGTCCTTGGTATTCAAAAGCACCACGCACTAACGCTGTGTTTAACACTTTCAAATCTGCTGAAGGGTGCGCAACGATAAAATCTTTACCACCAGTTTCGCCTACGATACGTGGGTATGTTTTGTAACGGTGGATGTTCTCTCCGATTGTTTTCCAGATATCTTGGAAAACACCTGTAGAACCTGTAAAGTGGATACCAGCGAAATCAGGGTGTTTGAAAATTACATCACCAGCGTCAGGACCAGAAACGTAGATTAAGTTGATAACACCATCAGGTAAACCAGCTTCTCTGAAAATCTCCATCAACACATTAGCGGAGTAAATTTGTGTGTTGGAAGGTTTCCAAACAACCACATTACCCATCATTGCCACACAAGAAGGCAAGTTTCCGGCGATAGCCGTGAAGTTGAATGGCGTCAAAGCGAAAACAAAACCTTCTAAAGGACGTTGCTCTACTCTGTTCCACACACCTTTGCTGTTCGCTGGTGGCTGCTGCGCATAGATATCAGTCATGTACGCCACGTTGAAACGTAAAAAGTCTGTAAACTCACAAGCGGAGTCAATCTCTGCTTGGTATGGGTTTTTAGACTGACCCAACATGGTCGCTGCGTTCAATTTATAACGGTATTTACCTGCCGCTAACTCAGCAGCTTTCAAGAAAATACCTGCGCGTTGTTCCCAAGGTAAATTTTCCCAATCTGCTTTTGCCGCTAAAGCCGCATTTATAGCATCTGTGACATGGCTTTTATCACCTTGGTGATATTGACCTAAAAGATGTTTATGATCATGTGGAGGCGTTAATCGACCCAACTTATCGGTACGAATTTCTTTGCCACCAATATACATTGGAATATCTACCTCTTGTGCTCTTGCCTCAACAATAGCAGCTTGCAATAATTCTCTTTCTTTTGTTCCGGGTGCGTAAGAATACACAGGCTCATTTACAGGAGCAGGAACATTAAAAAATCCTTTCAACATAGCTTAATTTTTTTTATTTAAAGTTCGGCAATGTCTTGCAATAAGCATTAACCGATACTAGTTAACAGTATACCTATTTTGCTAACAAAACAATACAGATTACAAAAATAACGAAAAATACGTTTCTTTATTACTTAATCTCAATTGTCAAAGGCGTGCTCACGCAAGTCATTTCATTATTAACCTTCTGCACATACACCTTTGTTGTGCCTGCTGTGGCAGGAATGCGCATCACATTATTAAATTTATCCGTACGCATGTATTCGCCACTAAACTCATCCCATTCATACAAAATTGTACCATCTTCTTTTTTCCATAAGAAGCTGTATCGTTTGTCTTCTTTCTCTAAAAGTGTGATACGAATGGTCTTCCCTCCTTTTTCCTTTTCTACTTTAAACTTCTTTGGTGCTTCAATTTCTGGCAATACTTTTACCAACACAGCCGACCGTTTTGATTTCTTACCTAAGTAAACAGCCTCTACATAGTACGTAGTCGTTGCTTTCATACTTGGCGTAATCAAGTTTGAACCTGTCGCAAATGGCTGGCTTGCTGCCTCTGATGTGTACCAATTGTAAACAACGCCTGCTTCTGGCTGCTTAATACTCAATGCTTGATAACCATCAAAACAGGTTTCCAGCGTATCTCCCCACGTAAACTGCGGTGCTGCAAGATCAACGACTTGGCTATTGTTGACAATCCATTTTGTCTCATACAAAAACTGTTGTTTCTCTGGCGTACGCACCAAATCTGTCGTGTCACGCACTTCTACACGTAATACATTATTGCCAGCAAACAGCATTCCTTTATTCAGATAAACGGAATCCAAATTACGCGCAATAAGGTCTTCATTTAAAAACCATTTTACCTGCAAAGTGTTTGGTGAAGGCTTCAATAATTTCAACGAAAATAGACGCGCGGTTGCAGCATCAACAGGCTGATCGGCTGCTGGTCGTGTTCCCACGATAGGGTCTGTTTTCTGGTGGATAACATCAACAAAGACCTCTTGACATACATTACAGAAAGGAGCTACAAGATATTGCATCTTACAAAACTCATGCGGTCTAAACCATTTTGCGGGCGAGTTGTTTCCGCCGTAGGCGTAAATACCAACACCGTTGGTGCCCAACCAGTGTTTCCACGGCACCATCGCTGGGTCCGCATGTTGTGTACGGTTAGGTCCTTCGATAGCATATTGATTGCCTGCCCAATATTCATCGGCTAGAATACCGAAAGAGTGACCAATTTCATGTACTGCGATATCATTACTCGATGCATTGACCGTTGTTGTTGCATACTTACCGCCTGAACCGCCATAAAAAGGTGAGTTCACCAAGATAACCACTTGCGTAGGATTAGGAATATGGTCGGCCAATACCTTTTCTATGACATCTACTTTTTGTGGAATGACCAAGCGGTGCAAACCATAATTATCAAAGCTACTGCCGAAAATAGTATTTGGATTACCTTCTGGTACCGCTATACGTTTTGGAAATTCATTAAATCGGTCAGGCAAATGGTTGTGTCCATGTTCAACTTTCGGACAATCGGAAGCTGTGCCACTATGTGCTGCACCCGACTCTTGCGAAGGGGTATTGATGGCATATACATTAAAGAAATTCGCATATTGACGGAAAGGCTCCGTCTTAAAGAAATAATCGGTGAAGCGCTTAGCGTCTTCATGAAAATTGCCCATCTCTTCTTTGGTATAGCCGTCGGCAAGAATCACCAAATTTACTACTTTCTTATCTGTTCCTTGAAACTGTAGTGTATCTATCGGGTATTTCTGCGCTTGCACCACCGTACTACATGTTCCCATCAAGAACAAAGACATTAAAACATTTTTAAACTTTGTGTTTAGCATCATATTCATTTCGTAAAAACACCTAACGCAAACCTCATCGGTCTGCGCTAGGTAAAAACATCAATTTAAATTAAGGATTTTGATCGGCTACCACAAGTGATCTGTTGGCATCCATTTCTTTTTGTGGTATTCTAAATACCCAACGTACATCGGTAGGTTCAATCGACACTTTATTTGGATGATTACCCGTACGAACGAACTTCTTCTGTAAACGTTTATAGTCGAAATATAACTGTCCATTTTCGCCATATAGCTCTTTGCTGCGTTCAACTAAAATAGCATCAACAAGTGCATCTTTACTACTTACAGCCAATTTCGTTGCACTTGGGTCACGCAATACCTGCAATTCATACAGCTTATCAATACCCGCTTGAATATTTCCTTTTTGTGCATAAGCTTCTGCTTCAATCAACAACAATTGAGCCGAACGCATCACCAAAATATCACCTTCCATCACTCCTTTTGTTCGCGAACGGAATTTATCCGTATAGCGCTGATATAAAGGATAAGTAACGGGGTCATACCCCCTAGAAATCAACAAACTTCTACGTCCATCGGTTGCAGAATATGAATTGTATAATGCCACATTCGCGTATAGGTTTTTATAATAACCATTCTCTTGGTCAATATATGAAAACAATGAATGGAAACTTAACGATTGATCCGAAGGTACTGGGAATCCCCAGATCCACTCTGGATTTGCCAAGTTATTGAAACCTTCTTTATACTGTGCATTAGACATCAAAGGGTATCCTTCTACCGCTCCTTTAGCATTTTTAATCACCTTATCCCATAAAGTCGCATCGGCCATCGCTAGCTCTTGATAAATCATCGCTGCAATACCTTCCGCCACATTTAAGTTGATACGGTATTTTGAAGGACGAGCTTCCGTCAAATTCTTCAATCCGTCTTCAATATCAGCAACAACCAAGCTGTATACCTCTTTTAAAGAAGAACGCTTGTTTCCTACTGTCTCACTGTTGGCAGGCGTTGTATAAATCGGTACTGCTGGTGCATCAGGATTTATAGCGTAGCTCTTTTGATATACACGGGCTAACCAGAAGTAACTGTAAGCACGAATTACCTTTGCTTCTGCAATAAGTTGCTTTTTCTCGTCTTCCGAGGCATCTGTCACATTAGGTACATTCAAGATAATGGCATTCGCATTATTGATAGCTTTATAAAACATATCCCAGATCTGACGCGTACGAGGTCCATCTGCATTTCTATTGTAATATCCTTCTACCCAAGTACCCTCATTACCCCAATAGTATGTACCGGCATAGATATCTAATATATCATTACCTTTCATTTCGAAATGGAACATCGTCGTTTGCAAACCTCGGTTTGTCAAATAGCCCGCTCCTGTCGCTTCGCCACCATAACCGTTATAGTTTTCGGAGCGGAAAATCCAGTACAATCCTGTCAGCGCATTCACAGCTCCCGTTTTTGTAGAGAAAATAATATTATCCGTCAAGGAGCCATCACCCGGCTTAGGGTCATTTAAAAAATCTTTCTTACAAGATGTTGCTAGTCCTAAGACCATAACAAAAGAAAGTATATAAGGTATTTTTTTCATGTTGTTCAATGTTAAAGGCTAATATTCAAACCAAAGGACACAAATTTGTTCGGAGTTGTATTGCTATTCGTTGCACGTGCCGTGATGCCAGAATCTGGATCTGCTCCTTTCGGTGCATTCGGGAAATAAGTGAACGGATTTTGTACGCTGAAATAAACACGTGCATTTCTGATTTGTGCGCGACTCAATAGCTCATTAGGTAAGTTGTAACCTAGCGTAATGTTACGCACACGAACGAATGTATGATCATACAAGAATCGTGTAGATGCTGAGTTTTGCGTTTTATCAATAGTTTGCAACATCGGGATATCACCGTTACCAGGTTGCTCTGGGCTTTGCCATCTTTTTGCGACATCGCTTGATGCATTCTGTCCGGAGCCAGAAATACCACTCATTAAGCCAAGGTAGTTGCTATCGTAAAATTCACCTCCAATACCAAAGGATGCTAAAATCGATAGATCAAATGATTTATAACGGAAATCATTTTTCAAACCTCCTGTATAATCCTGAATAGCATCACCAAGGTTATACCATGGTGCATCTTGATAATTCTTAGTCGTTACCTTATTACCATCTTTACCATCCATATACCACATCGCTTTACCATCGGCTGCGTCAACACCAGCATACTCTTTTAATCGGAACGTATAATAGCTTTCTCCTTCTACTTGCGTAGATCCAGGTGCAGCCTTCGTAATTTTGTTCTTTAGCTTGGTGATATTAAAGCTCGTAGACCAGCTGAAATCAGTTTTGATAATATTTTTACTCGTAAAGTCGAACTCTAAACCTGTGTTCTTCATACCTCCGGCATTATCAGCAATCTGCTCAATACCGCTAGAGTTCGGTAGCGGACGATAGTACAATAAGTTATCTGAATTACGATTGAAGTATACTAAAGATCCTATAAATCTATTTTTTAAGAAGCCAAACTCCGTACCCACATCCAACTGATTAGACTTTTCCCAAGTAAGTTTTGGGTTTGGTACAGTCTTGATAACCGAACCAGGGTCTGTCCCTATACTAGCGCCCGAATCGTAGGTACCGAGGTATGGAAAACTTGTTGGTAAACCTTCATTTCCGGAGGTACCATAACTTCCTTTAAGCTTTAACGTAGATACAACCGTATTGTCTTTCAAGAAATCCTCTTGTTCTAGATTCCACGATCCACCAACAGCGTAGAAGGTACCCCAACGGTTATCTTTATGAAAACGTGTAGAACCATCACGACGAAGGGAAGCACTTAAGTTATATTTGCTCGAGAAGCTATAACCAAGACGTGCGAAATAACTCTCTAAGCGGTTTTCATTTGTTGTCCCGTCTGCCGCAGCAATGGTACCATAAGAAACCTCTTTGGGATCGGAGAACGTAAATCCTGTGCGTGAAGCATAGGTATATTGTGCTTTATTTTTATAAGACTCTGAACCAATAACCAAATTTAATTGATGTACATCTGCAAACGTGTTGTTGTAGGTCAAGGTATTCACAAAGTTTTGCGAATACAAAGAACTTACGCCACGCGAGGCGAAACCTTTTGTCGTCGTTCCATCTCCAAAGAAAGGATTCCAAAACACATCATTTTGAATTGAATTGTGTGTGATGGAATAATTTGTTTTGAACGACAAGGTACGGTGTAAAGAAACCTCCGCAAAGGCCTGTCCTACGACTGTCAAGCGTCCATTAGTTACTGGATTTAACGAATTGGTTGCCGCCACATTTTGTCCTTCGACATACGGTCTTCTATAAATCGTTGGACGACTGCCTGTCGAATTTGGTAAGTTATTTCCAAAATCGTAGATACGATTTTTTTGACTATCCAATTCATACTCTCCTGTTTCAAAATTCACTAAGTGGACAGGATAAATCGGTGCTATACCGCGCGCGAAAGCTAAAATATTAGATCCATAGGCGGTACCTTGGTATGGGAAGTTCTGATCTGATTTACTTATGTTTGAAGAAACACCAACGCGTAACCAATCCTTAATTTTAGAGTTAACGCTTACTCTTCCGGAGTAACGTATAAAATCCGACGATTTGATAATCCCTTGATCTTTCAAGTAACCACCACCAATAAAGTAAGTCGTACGCTGCTCCTTATCGCCTCCGGAAATGTTCACATTCATATCCTGACGAAGACCTGTACGCAACATTTCATCCATCCAGTTACTATCCCAACGCAATTTATCACCAGCGATAATTTTTCCATCAGCACTGAAAGGCTGCGCCTTATCAAACGGATTATACACCAAACGTTGTAGCGTTAATTTAGAAGCATACTCTTCTACCGTTTTCACATTATTCGTAGCCAACAAACTGTTGTCAATACGCGCATCATTGCGCAAAGCCTCCCATGTCAATTCGTAGTACTGCTTCGCATCTACCGTTTTATACTCGCTAACCGCACGCGATGATGCTCCTGTCAACAGACTAAAATCGATTTTAGGCTCTCCTCTACCTTGGCGCGTTACAATTTGGATAATACCGTTTGCCGCACGCGAGCCATAAATGGAGGTTGCTGACGCATCTTTCAAGACCGTCAATGACTCGATATCACTCGGATTAATACTATTTATGCTACCATCAAACGGAGAACCATCCAAGATGATCAATGGTGAGCTGCTCGCATTGATAGAACCGATACCACGCACACGAATAGCAGGCTCTTCACCTGGCTGTCCAGAGCTACTAATCGCCATTACACCACTCGCATTACCTTGCAGGACATCGCCAATGCTGGTTGCTTGAATATTTTTAAACTGCTCTTTGGTAATCACGGCCGCAGAACCTGTAAATGATTTCTTCGTGGTATTTCCGTAACCCGTCACCACGACTTCATCAATCGATTGACTTACATCGGAAAGGGATAAACGCAAAGCGGAGACACCATCCCAAACCACTTGATTTTGGCTGTAGCCAATAAACATAGATTGAATACGATCACCAGGATTAACCAAAATAGAGAACTCTCCATTTGCGTCAGAGGTGGTCACCTTATTGGTTGTCACATTTCGGATGGTAGCGCCAACAATTGGTTGGTTGGTTGCTTGATCCACAATTTTGCCGGTCATGTTTTTCTGTGCAAATAGTAGCTGTCCAGAAAACACAAAACCTGCTGTTAGAAATAGTAGTTTTTTGTTCATCATAGAATTGAGGTTAGAAAGCGGTAGTCATGACTAGTAATTACAGCTTAAAGAACATGCGATAACCATAAAAAATAAGGATTCATAGGCCTTACAAGTAATAGCCAACTTGTTATCATAATTCGGCTATCACAAAAATAAATACTGAGCGCAGCTACCAATAAACCATAACTCACCAACTCTTAACCTAAATTACCCGAAAAAGTCATAACTTATTGATAATCGAAATAAGAGCAGAAAATTAGCGCTCGATTGCTATTTACGCAAATTGCTATTTCATTAACGATATCTGCAAATCACCGTGTTAGCTGTACAAAAAAATATCCGTTACACCCTTTGGTCTAACGGATATTTTTAAGCTTTACAGGATTTACACTCCCGTTATTTGTTAATATTTTATTTTCAATTTATCGAATACCTTCGACCATAACCAGATTGGTCCAATACGGATTAAGAACCATAAATCTCGACCGTAAATTGTCTTTTTCTCTGTACGTGAAAGACCTATTAATCCGCCAATACCGATTAAAGCAACGATCAAGCTGATTAACCAAACGGCAGGACCACCAGCACGCTCCCAATATTCCATCTGAACGATAAAGAAGCTCATCACTCCTATCGAGAAAAGTATAGCATACGATAAAGTAGGTGCTAAGCGCAAGTACAAATAGATAACGACAGCAATGAAAAAGGACCCCCAGTTTAAGAAGGTATGCATATTCAGGCGTACTAAGAAATCAAACTGTGGAAATGGAATCATCCATATCAATCCCATGACGCCGAAAAACAAAAGAATAAGAAAAAGGGCATAACCAGCCTGGCTTCCTTCTGTAAAAGTTTGTGACAACTGGTGAAAATAACCTTCTACTGGTCTTTCAAAAGTAGGTTGCTTTGCAGCTTTCGTTTCTTTTTTCTTCATGGTCGCAAAGATAATGATTATTCTTTAATGGCCTATTGCTTTGCCATGCGAAGCATCCAAGTAAGGAGCATAAAAAAGGTAGGTATCGCCAAGCGATACCTACCTTTACATTTCTATGGCAAAACTTTATTGCTATTAAGGATGACTTTTACGGTTGGCCAAGTAAAATACAACAGGCACAATGGTGAAAGATAGGATTAAACATACAATCAATCCACCCACAATCATAATCGCTAAGGGCTTCTGAATTTCCGAGCCCATACCTGTAGATAAGGCAGCTGGCAGTAATCCCATCGACCCCATCAAAGCAATCATCACCACCGGACGAATACGGCTTTTAACACCTAAATCGATAGCGTCTTTCAGCAGCATCCGATGGGCAAGGTTCTCTCGAATCACCCCGATGAGGACAATACCATCAATCGTGGCTACCCCAAAGAGGATGATAAAACCAATACCTGCCGAGATACCAAAGATGGTACCCGTGGCCCAAAGGGAAATAAAGCCACCGATAAATGCAAAAGCTAGCGTTAGCGAGGAAATCGCGGTATCTTTTATATTGCCAAAGTTGAAGTACAACAACAACAGGATAAGCACCAACGAAATCGGAACGACAAGCGCCAATTGCTGCGTAGCACGCTCCTTGCTTTCAAACTCTCCAGCCCATTCCATATGGTTAGCTCTTGGGAGTTTCACCTCTTTCGCCACTAAGGCTTTCGCCTCATGGATAGTACTTCCTAAGTCACGCCCATCGATACTGAAACCGACACCAATATAGCGGCTGTTTGCCTCTCTATAGATAAATGCAGGACCTGTATGGTAGCTGATTGTTGCTATTTCTTGCAACGGAATACGCTGTCCATTCTCTGTCGTGATTAAGATATTACCAATCTTTTCAGGAGTGTCGCGATACTGCTCTTCAAAGCGTAAGACAATATCAAACTGACGGTCTCCTTCATAAAACTTGGTCGCCGCCTGCCCGCCGATAGTCATCGCGATGACAGCTTGCACATCCGCAGTGTTCACTCCGTATTTCGCCATATTGCTATCATGAAGCTGAATGCGAAGCTCTGGAAGACCAATATTCTTATAAACATTAACATCGGCAACACCTTTCACTTTCGTGATACTCGCAGCTACCTGATTAGCATATTTCTCCAAGTCAAAGAGGTCGTCACCAAAAATTTTGATCACTAAAGAGCTCTTCACACCTGCTACATACTCCTCCACATTATCTTGGATCGGTTGGCTAAAGCCGAAAACAATTCCAGGATAATGGTTGAGACGTTGACGCATTTCTTGGATAATTTCTTCCTTACTAATTTTACGCGTCCAATCTTTCTCATCCTTCAGCTGCAAGTTGAATTCGATATTAAAGAAACCTGTCGGGTCAGTACCATCATTTGGTCTACCCGTTTGGGTAAGCACAAAATCAATCTCCGGCATATCTTTCACCATCAATCCTTTCATCTCCTTCGCCAAACGTGTCGACTCTTTCAAGCTTACACTATTTGGTAAAGTTGCCCTAATATAGATAGCACCCTCATTGAGCTTCGGTAAAAACTCCGAGCCATAATGTGCGAAATGTACGCCACAAATAGCCAACAAGGCTACAAAGACGGCAATAGATGTTTTCTTAAAGCGGAATGCTAATCTATATAACCCGTAGATACCACGCTGAAAAAAGCGCGTAACAAAGTTCTCTTTCTCTTCAATATTTTTGGTAAACAAAAGCTTACACATTGCCGGAACGTACGTTAAACTTAAGATCAGTGAGCCTAGTAAAGCATAACCCAACGTAAAGGCTAAGGGAGTAAACATTTTACCTTCTACTTTTTGGAAAGAGAAAATCGGTAGCAAGGCAACGATCAATATTAACAACGCAAAGAAAATATACGAAGCTACGCTTCCCGCACTTTTCTTAATAGCGCCCATCTTAGACATCTTCGCAAAGCGCTCTGGTCCTACACGATGCGACATCGTCGCTAAGGCGACAAATACCGTCTCGACAATGACGAGCGTCCCCTCCAATAGTAGACCGAAATCCAACGACCCCATAGAGATCAAATTGGCCGGTAACCCTTGGATGCGCAACATAATAATGGCAAACAAGAAGGCTAAAGGGATAACGGAGGCAACGATAAAGGTCGATTTCCAGTTGTAGAGAAATACAAAAACGATTAACGAAACCAAAAGAATACCCTCTATCAAGTTTTTAGATACCGTAAATACCGTATTATTCACCAAGTGGGTACGATCAATTACGGTTTCAATATGGGTATGTTCAGGTAATACGCGCGTATTTAGTTCTTCAACTTTCGCCTTTAAGCTTTTTATAACTGCCGAAGGGTTTTCACCACGCAACATAATCACGATGCCTTCCACCACATCATCCATCTGGTTAAAACTTACCTGACCTAAACGGGGCTTATTAGATACTTTAACTTCCGCTACATTTTTAATAAGCACCGGAGTCGATCCATTCAGCTTAATGGTGATGTTGCCAATGTCTTCAATATTATCCAAGAGACCTACCCCGCGCACAACGTACGCTTGGTCACCTTGCTCTATCATGTCACCACCGACATTGATATTAGACTTAGACACTGCTTCATAAACATCAAGTGGCGACAGGTTAAAATTTTTCAGCTCTGTTGGGTTGATGCGTATCTCATATATCTTTTGCTCACCACCAAAGCTCACAACATCGGCAACGCCAGGGACAGATAAAAGCTCCCGCTCAATGACCCAATCTTGCAATGCGGTAACCTCTTTTAGTGGTAAATCACTTTTTATGACGTAGCGAAAAATTTCGCCCGTTGCACCCGAAGGTGGCTCAATATCAGCATCTGCCCCTTCTGGCAAGTCTACTCCGCCCAACTTATTCGACACATACTGCTGCGCATAAAAGTCGTCGACACCATCCTCAAACTGAACGGTAACGACAGACAAGCCAAACAGTGAAATAGAACGAATATTAGCTTTGCGAGGAATACTGTTCATTTCCTTAGAAATAGGCAAAGTCACCAATTTCTCCATCTCCTCCGCACTTCTTCCTGGCCATTGCGTGATAATCCGCGCACGGGTATTGGTTACATCTGGAAAAGCCTCAATAGGGGTATGAAACAATGCATAAACCCCAGAAAAAAGAAGCAACATGACCAGAAATAAAACCAAAGTTGTATTTCGCAACGAGAACGTCACGATATTTTGCACAAATTTCTTCATGATTGCTTACTGATTTAAGTGTTCAAAGATGAGCAGCGCATTCGAAGTAATAATTTTGTCTTTTGCACTAATTCCTTTATTGACATAAACTACCTCTCCGTTGCTCGCTACAGGCTCAATAAGTTTAGGAACAATATGGCAATCGTCTGTATATTGAAGCACATATTGCTTATTATTGCTGAAGACAATTGCTTTTTGTGGAATAGGAATACCTCTTCCTAAATCATTCTTTTTGTCGATGATAATATCCGCGCTCAAACCAGGCATCAAGCTTAGCTTTTGATTCTCAAGAACAACACGCGCTTTTAATACGTGTTCATCATCGTCAAACACATTATATACCTTATCAATACGTCCTTTATAAACCTGATCAGGGTAAGCAATCGTACGTACCTGAACCGCATCACCGGTATGTACATAGCGCAAATTGCTCGCATAAATATTAACCATCACCCATACTTCTTTCAAATTCGAAATGGAAAATAAAGGATCACCTTCCTTCATAATTGTTTGTCCAGAGCTAACGGCTTTCTGCACGATATATCCATTCTTAGGCGCTACAATATGGAAAGACCCATTACCTGCAGCTTTAAACAACTGCAAAGACTCTTCTATACGCTGCAGCTCAATTTTTGCACCCTCAAGCTCATGTGTGATTTCTACAAGCTCCGGTCCTGAAATTAAACCATCGCCCAATAGCGCTTCTTTAGCACTTTTTTGCTTCTCTAAAAGACTGATTTGATTGCGCTGGAACTGCTGCTGTCTATATAAATCTTGGATATCCAATGATTTAATAGTCGCCAAGACCTGTCCTTTTGTGACATAATCACCAAGCTCAAAACGAACCTGTTCTACGACACCATCGAGTAAACTCCGGAAAGCAACGAGGTCATTCTCATTGTATTCAACCTTCCCCGACAAGGTTAATTGTTCCTTGATAGCTTCTTCGTCCACCTCTTGAATTTGAGTGGTCTTCTTTAAGGTTTCATTGAGACAGAAAGCAGGTTTATCCGTTTCTGCTACATCTTTTGCTTGCTCCGTCGAGGAACCACAAGAGCTCATCAGAGCTAAAGCCAAAAGTATACCTGGGTATTTTGTGTTCATCATCTTTTTAGAAATCTTTTCCAACGACATATTGTAATTCTTCATAGGTATTTAGGTAATCAGCGACAAGTTCTACATACATTTGTTGCGACTCACGGAAAGCTTTGATAAAGTCGACAAACTCAATCAGTGAAACACGTTTTTCTTGTAAGTTCTTACGGTAATTTTCGGCGATAGCCGCATACTCATCAAAGCGATAGCTATCCCATTGAGCCAAAGAGCCCTCATATGCCTGTAGCTGTTGCTGTAAGCGCTTCACATTCTGCTCCACATCAAACTGCGTAGACTTCAGCTTATAGCTTTCCTGCTCAATTTGAAAGCCTACAGCTTTTATTTTTCCCTTATTCCGGTTGAAAACCGGGATATCAAAGCTTACCCCAGCACCGACAAAATCTTGCATAATATTACCACCACGATCGTAGTTTAACGAGAAGGTTAAATCGGGCTTACGGTTACTTTTCTCCAATAGCAATTCTTGATTAGCCATCGCTAATTCGTTGGCTTGCTTCTGAATACCGAGGTTACCTTCCAATCCTGTTGTCAACAATGTTAAAGGCACTTTTTTAGATAGTTCTTTGGCAATTGGCGGAAAAGTTAGCTGTTCAACTTTAAGATCGTGAATCTGTGTTAAGGCCATCAGCTGCTGTAGCGATGCTCTCTTTTCGGCATCGTTGGCGATCACCTCTTTTTGCAAAGCAATAAGCTCGGCCTGTACCCGATACACATCGGCTAAAGCTACGTTGTTGGCTTTTGCTTGACGTTTATATTGTTCATGAAGCAACTGGAAATTTTCAGAAATGGCATGTAACTGCTGTGATACCTGCTCTTGCTGACCTAAGCTATTGAAGGTTTGGCGCAGCTCTTTTTTCAACTCACGGATTAGCTCCTCATAGTCTAGGAGCTCTCCATTTTTCTCCAACTTACGTAGTGCCACGCGATGTTTACGCTTGCCTGCTGTCTCAATAAGCTGTTCCAACTCAAGCGCTAGCTGCTGATGCTTTCCGTAGTTGCCAAAAAGATTGGGAAGTGTCTCTGCGGTCTTATTGTTCCAGATATTAACCTCATTGATGCTGAACGTAGGATTGCTCCATACTTTCTCTTGAATGATTTCTGCATCAGCGCGCTGAATATTAAACTTCTGTGCTATAAGCGCATAATTATTCGTCAAAAAGGCAGATTCTAAATCTGCCAGTGAATAGCTTTGCGCCTGCACCACACAAGCTGCAACTAGACTGAAAACTGTTAAATAGATTTTTTTCACCTTAATTTATCTTTTACCACAAAACTATCGGTATAAGATTAAGGCGGTTTCTAAGATAGATTAGAATTTGATTAGAATGTAAGCTTTACCTGTGTTCCCCGATTATCAGAGGATATATCTAGCTGAATACCATGAAGTACAAAAATAATATTAGCCATTGACAACCCTATCCCCTTGCCTTGAAAGCCTTGTGCATTTTTTGCACGATAGAAATTCTCCTTAATGTGGAGCAAATCTTCGGCCGGTATACCTATACCTTGGTCTTCAAAGCAAACTACAAGCTGTTTATGCTCTTCACGGAGTGATATTTTTATGGATTTATTATTTGAATACTTAACGCCATTTTCCACAATATTACTGATGGCAAGCTCCAGCAGCTTATCATTGGCCTGCATATGTAGTAAACTGTTATCCTTCACTTGCAAATCGACTTCTATCTGTGCGTTATGGTAGAGAATCATGTTCTCAATTACTTGCCACACAATCTCATCAACCCGTACTTCCTTAAATTCAAAGCTGGTTTTCGCTCCCGAAAGAAGCATCATCTGGTCCAATGTTTCCTGTAGGTCGTAGGTATATTGCTTCAGCTCTACCATTGTATTTTCATACTCCTCAACCGACCTTCGTTTGGTGTGCGTTACTTCGACAGTACCCAGCAAAGCCGTTATCGGCGTACGCAATTCATGAGATACATAATCGATAAAGTTTTTTTGAATGGTAAAAGTTTGCGCAATGCGATCCACCAAATGGTTGTACGTAACGACTAAATCTTGAATTTCAGAATAGGATTTTTCGAGATGAATAGGTTCATTAAAGTTCTTCGTATCGCGCGCTTTAAGCTGCTTCACCATATTCAAAATTGGGCGATAAGCGATATCCGCCAAATACAAGGAAAACAAGTAGATAATAACTAATCCTACTAGAAAAGCAACGCATAGAATTTTTAGCAAGGAAAACATTTGCGATTTAAACTCTAACTTAGGTTCTCGCGTAATCACCACAAAATCTCCTTGATTATCGGCATAGAAAATACCATTGTAGAAGAAATCCTGGCTTTCAAAAACGGCGTCTTTCTGCATACGTACCTCCTTGATAAAACCTTTGCTAATCTCTCCATCAAGAATCATCCCTCCGCTAAACTGCCGGTCTAAACTATCCAAAACAACAATATTCTTCCGGGAGATTGTTTTGTTCAGTTGACTTCGAATATTATCATGCTCCAGCATCGGAAGCTCATCTTGCTCTAAGTAATAAATAGCAGCCAACAATGACTTGCTCTGCAAAGATTTATACTCTTTATGACGCATTTGCGCATAATAAGAAAGATAAATAATAACAGAAATCATCAGTGTAACCACACTGAAAAGTAATAAAGCATAAAGGGCTAATCGATGCTTGAGTTTCATTGGTTAAGCTTTAAACATGTATCCTACACCTTTGACCGTAAAAATATATTTATCCTTACCTATTTCTATTTTATTACGTAGATAAGATATATATACATCAACCACGTTGGTATGGTTTTCAAAGGTAATTCCCCACACCGCATTTAAAATCTGAATACGACTAACGGTTTTATTTTTATTTTCCATGAGGTAAATCAATAGTTTAAACTCACGGGGCGACAAATCGACCACTTCACCCTTTAGGGTAACCTGATATTGTTCCAAATCGACTTGCAGATCACCAAACCAAAAGCCGGGCTTTGGCGCTTCCTGCTGCTGATATTGCTGGCGTCGTGTCAATGCTTTGATACGTGAAAGGAGCTCATCAAAATGAAAAGGCTTCGTTAGGTAGTCGTCGGCACCATAATCTAAGGCGGCTACTTTATCTTGTACCGCATTTAGGGCGCTCAACATCAGCACGGGGGTATAATTCTTCTTATAACGCAATGTTTGCACAAATTGGACACCGTCCATCCCTGGAAGCATCACATCAAGAATGATAAGATCCCAATCCATCTGTAGGTATTGGTTTTCCATCACCTCCTCAGCACTTTTACATAGCGTTGTTAAATAACCGCACTCCTCTAGACCTTTAACTAAAAAGGTGCTGATACGGCTATCATCTTCAATTACAAGAATCTGCATGAACCTTTTTTTACAAAAGTAACCAAATCGATCTATTCGAAGCCATTATTTTGTAACAGTACCCATACAAAAGGAGGCCAATCGTCTTATTCTGGTCATACTTTAAGCTTCAAACAGCATATTGACAATAGCTTTACACGCCTTTATGTAGAAGCTCGTAATTTTAGATTATGAATTCACTGAAATTATCAGCACTAGATTTAGTGCACATCACCAAAGGCTCAAATACAAAGGACGCCATTGAGCGTTCTGTGCATGCAGCCCAACATATAGAATCTTTAGGATACACACGTTTATGGTTCGCCGAGCACCATAATATGCCTTATATCGCCAGCTCTGCAACAGCGGTACTCATTGGACATATCGCAGGACAAACGAAGACTTTACGTGTAGGATCGGGAGGCATCATGCTACCTAACCATGCTCCGCTGACGGTTGCCGAACAGTTTGGAACCTTGGAAGCTATGTATCCTAACCGTATTGACTTGGGTCTCGGACGAGCGCCGGGTACCGACCAGCTTACAGCCATGGCTTTGCGTCGCAATAACTTAAATACGTCATTCTATTTTAAGGACGATGTGCAGGCTTTATTAAACTATTTCGAAAATGAAAACCCTATGGAAAAGGTAAGAGCTTTTCCGGGTGAAGGACAGCAAGTACCGTTATACATATTGGGATCAAGTACAGACTCCGCATATTTGGCGGCCGAGCTTGGCCTACCTTATGCTTTCGCAGCACATTTCGCTCCCGCAATGTTAGGCCAAGCGTCAGAAATCTATAGAAAGAATTTCAAGCCATCAACCTATCTGCAAGAGCCTTATTTTATTGCTTGCGTAAACATTGTTGCGGCAGAAAGTAATGAAGAAGCACAGTTCTTATCGACAAGTTTATTCAATATGTTTGCCGGCATTATCACCAACAGCAGAAAACCGCTATCTCCACCAACAGAAAAAGTAGTTTACGACGGTATCCCAGAAATTGAAAATGCCGTAAACGGAATGACAGCTTGCACCTTTATTGGCGACAAAGAAACGATACGAGCAGAATTGCTTGCCTTTGCGGAGGAATTCAAAGTTGATGAGTTGATGACAACGAGCTCAATCTTTGATTTAGAGAAGAAATTAAAATCTTACAGCATAACCGCTGAAGCGATTCTAAAATAGTCCATATACGATATATCGGAAATCGTTCCGGAAGTTATATAAAAAGGAAAAGGAGGTGTTGAACGGACACCTCCTTTAAAGTAAGATATTTTTACCCATAAAAATAAATCACACTGTTTTACTAAGAAGTAAAAGTATCCAAGTTGAATGCTATCCCCGTGAAAGATAGTAGTTAAACAAACTTTAATACGCTTACGTTCTTGTAACACGCTTTACTAACCACTACAAAGATGCAAACTGCAAGCTTCCCCCACCACAACTACAGGTTATATTTTCATTTTCCTCCTAAAAAAACTACATTTTTAACCATTTAAATGCAATAACTGCTTATCCCACATGCTTTTATACAAAGAGTCTTTTTTTGATAAAAGTTCAGTATGTGTGCCTTCTTCCTCAACTTTCCCTTCGTGAAGCACCATTATATGGTCTGCCATCGCTACCGTACTCAGTCTATGAGCGATAATAATCATTGTTTTTCCTGCTGAACGCAACGTTTGAAGGGTCTCTTGAATAAGAATCTCCGAAGAAGTGTCCAATGAAGAGGTTGCTTCATCGAGAATAAGAATCTCCGGACTTTTATACAAAGCACGTGCTATAGCGATACGTTGTTTCTGTCCTCCGGATAATAAAGCACCATTTTCGCCTAAGTATGTTTGAAATCCATTTGGCAACTTCTCAATAAACGGAAGAATACCCAAGGACTTCGCTATATCAATAATACGTTGCATATCGGGATATTCTTCGCCCAGCGCAATATTTTCTATCACATTGCCCGAGAAAAGGTCAATATGCTGAGGTACCACCGACACCAACTGACGTAAGGAATCTACCGATAGATAATTGATATCATAATCGCCAATCAGAATTTTTCCATCTTTTAAAGGATATAGGTTCTGCAAAAGTGAGGCTATCGTTGTTTTACCGGATCCACTTTCCCCAACAATTGCGGTTGTTTTTCCTTTTTGAAAGACGCATGAAAACTGCTCGAATACCTTGGTGCGTGATCCATAACTGAAAGAAACATCTTTAAATTCAATATTACCTATAGACTCCGCTTTAAGATCCATTTTATCGGTACTTGCTTCACGCTCAAGATCCATAATCTCAAACAAACGATCGGCTGCAATTAGTGCATTTTGAACAAGCTTATTCATGCTGATCAGTTGCGATACAGGGCCCGTAAAATAACCTATTAAGGCATAGAAAGACAGTAGCTCTCCAGGTGTTATGGCCCGATCTATCACATAGCCCGCTCCTACCCAAATTAAGACGATGGTAAAGATACGTGCTAAGAAATCGGTAGAATTGCTTGCAAAGAGCCCATTCAATACCGAACGGTAAATGGTGCGCAATAAGGTTGAAAACTTATTATCCGTTTTGTTATTCGCAAAATCTTCAACACCAAATTGTTTGATAGTACGCACGGCGTTCAAAGATTCCACGAGATGCGCTTCAAGTTCGGCCCCTTCTTCCATGAGGCGTCGTTCGACCTTTTTGTTCAACCTATTACTAACCCAATAAACAAAGAGATAAAACGGGATGACCAATGCCACAATAAGCCCCAACTTCCAGGAGTAGGTAAACATCAAGGCAAAAGAAAAGAGCACAATAAAAATGTTGACGACAATCTGTAGTGCAGCATCATTAATGAACGTTCTAATTTTAACGGCATCATTCACTCGAGAGATAATCTCACCGACCTTCATCGTATCAAAGAAACGCTGCGGGAGGCTTAGCAAATGTTTGTAGTACCCTAATATTAAATGTTTATCAATCTTCTGCCCCGTCTGTAGGACCATCAAGCTTTTCATGCTACTAATAAAGATCTGAAAGAACAAAATCAGCACCATAATGATGGATAATAGATTTAGGAGGCGTCGATTGCCATCTACTAAAACGTAATCCGTTACTTTTTCAATGTAAATAGAGGTAGAAAGCCCCAGAACGGTATATACAATAGAACCTATTATAGCCTGGACGGCAATAGATTTATGCGGTTTTATCAGGTTCCAAAACCGTTGATAGTTACTTACTTTCTCGTTTCGTTGATGGAAATACACATTTGTTTCCATCAAAATAAGTACACCTGAGAATATCTTATCAAAGTCGGCACGTGTGTATTTCTCTAGACGCCCATAAGCGGGATCCATCACCGTTACCTGTTTTTTATCAACCTTATAGATAACGACATAATGATGCAATTGGTTTTCAAGCTGTACATGGGCAATAGCTGGAAGCGGAATACTCATCAGGGCATCAATATTTCCTTTTACACCTTTCGCATTAAAGCCCATAGCCGTCAAGCCCTGTATCATGCCGAGCACATTGGTACCCTTGGTGTCTGTATGACTCAATTGGCGAATCTTCGCAATAGGAATATCCAATCCATAATAAGAGGCAACCGAGGATAAACATGCTGCTCCACAGTCGCGCATATCATGCTGCTTAACTTTTGTAAAACTTCCTTTAGCCATTTTTATAAATTATCTATTCGTTCCTAATGCAGGGTTAAACCAATCATCTGCGCGATCAAAGATCAATTGCCATAAGCTACGCTCCAACAGATGAAAGCGTGCACTAAAACTGCTCCCTTTACCGATTTCAGCTTTATAGCCATTATTCAACGTAAGGTAGGTCTGTTTTAACGTACAGCGTACTTTAAAAAAGGAAAGACCCGTTTTAGCATCTACAATTACATTTTGATCGATATCGGTGACAACAGCGTTTACCATGCCCCACTGATTATAATTGTAGCTATCAATCTGTAGACGCACGTCCTGCTTGAGATGAATAAAACCAATATCTTTAGGTGCTACTAAACATTCAGCAATTAAATCCTGCTCTGGAGCGATTTCGCCCAATTGCTGCCCCTGCACCAGGTAGGCCCCTTCGGTTATACCTTTGAAATTCGTCAATCGACCTGAGGTAGCTGCTTTGATAACATAATTATCTTGCTCCACATCGAGCACTTCTTGCTCACCTTGTAGTGTTAAAAGACGTTGCTCTAGCTCTCGTTTCTTACCTTGCCAAACGGCCATCTGCTGCTCCGCAATAGTGCGTTTTTGCCCACGCAGCTGTTCGTATGCATATTGACTTTTGTCAAATTCAGCCTGCGATATTACGCGACGCTCATACAGCTGCTTATTGCGTTCGAGATCGCGTGCTGCTAAATTGAGCTGCGCTTCTACCTCAGCTACCTTTCCTTGCATGGCGAACAACTCTTGTCGGTACTGCCCTGTTTTCAATTGATCAAAACGATGGGCAAGTAAGTTGCTCAAATCGGCAAGTTGCTCTTTATGCTCTAGAGCCAATAAATTTTGGTTTGATTTTTTAGCTTGTAATCCAGCTGTTGTTATCACAAGGAGGGTATCGCCTTGCTGTATAATTTGATTATTGCGCGTAAGGTTGTTCTTGACAACACGCCCAGAAACTAAAGAAACAAGGCTGATATTCTCATCAGCAGAACGCATTGTTCCTCTTGCCGAAGCGGTAATCGGTACTTTTATAAATGGAAGTGATGCAAAAACTGCAAAAACAAATAAAAGAACAGAAATATAAATAGCCGAAGCCTTCATCGTATGGTGGTTAATTTAGTTTTTGGACTCCCAATAAAAGTAACAAATATAACCATCCAACACCATATTTTATTTGGTTTTTTATCGGTAAACAATAGAATAAAGAAGCTTAGGCAACAAAAAGTAAAAAGCTGAACTTTCGAGCCAAACAAAAGCAGTTAATCTATAGTTATAACATGGTATAAATAAATCAAAAAAAAGCCCATACAAGGCTTTAACGGTTGTTTTATACAAAAATAAGCTTATCTTTCAATCCGAAAAACAAGTGTAAGTTACCTATGAGTATTTTTGATCTATTACCGACCTTTTATGAGGCGCCTTTGACGTATATAATCGTCCCAATTATACTTGTTAGCAGCATAATCGGCTTCTACAACAAACGGTACTTTCATGCATTGTTAATCCATCCTTACGAATTATTCAGAGGTAAGCGTTGGCATACACTGCTTACCTCTGCATTTTTGCATCGTAATTGGTTGCATTTATCATCTAACTTATTTTTTATTTACGTACTATCCTATGATTTGTACGGTACGTTGAAGCAAATATATCCCAATGGATATCCGTTCCTTTTAAGCGGATTAATTTGCTTTCTACTAATTACTCTTCCCAATCTAGCTCAAAGTATTCATAAAAAAGATGACTTTATGTTTACCTCAATGGGCTCATCTGGTTTATCTTTTGGCTTATTTGGCTTCACAGGCATGCTTCTACCGACAGATAGCACCAATAAATTTATGTTTATTTTTATTGGTAATTCCTTCTACAATTGGTTAGTCCTATTAATCATTCTATACGTATTAACGCGTATAAAACGATCAAGCGGCACCAATGTATACCTCCATCTTTATGCTTTTTTAATCGGTGGTCTACTCGCTCTGCTCGTAAGACCTGAAGCAGTCAAAGAAATAATTAGTATATTCTAGAAACCTGTAAGAAGATTCCAAACGAAGTCAAATAATCTTTTTTGTTTTTCGTCTTCACGTACAACACCACCTGCGTTGATTTCGATTTGCTCTTCTGTTGTTAACTCTGCTAATGTTACGTTTTCTAATGTATTTTTCATGATGTTTATCTTTTAAATTTGTTTTAACAAAAAAAGAGATATTACGTAAATCTGGGTACAACTGAAAGTTATACCTTAAAACCTTAAGTATTATTGCGTAGATATTTTATAACCTCAGGTAATATTGCTAGATTTGTACATATAGGAGTAAGTTATTTTTTCAAAAGATGGCACAAGCAGAAATTGGTAATTTTATTAGGCAAAAGAGAGAAAGCCTGCGTATCTCTCAAGAGGCAGTAGCCTTTGTTCTTGATATGTCCCAAGCAGCATATTCAAAGATCGAACGCAATGAGACTAAAGTAAAAGTCGATCAAGTCTATAAGATAGCAGATTATTTCGGTGTTAGTGTTTATGATCTTTTACCACCGTCTCTAGCAAGTGATATCACGAGCGAGAGTATCTTTGGTTTAGCATGGCACTATCTGAAGTCTTTCTTCACAAAGTTTAGAAAAGCAAAATAATCTTTTCTAAACTTAACAGAAAGATAGCTTCTATCCTTAGAAGCTATAGTTAGCAGAATCTTTTTTACCCCCTGGCTACATGTTACAAACAGTGGCTTGGATTTTTAGGTCATATTCCAAACGGCTTTTCGTCATCCTAAAACAGCTCTAGCTACCAGAACCACTCTCTAAAACGTAGCGCAAACACCCTTCTCCAAGCAAATATTGCATTTCATATAAAAGACAAAAGCCACGCAATAAATTGCGCAGCCCTTGTAATTGATGCCTTTTCCCCAAGTGTCTATATAGACTATTTTGTATTTTTCACGAAGAAATCGTCAGCGTCATTCGTTATAGGAATGTATAGACGTACCCATGTGTTGTCATCAGCATCTTCCATTTCCCAGCTATGTCCAACTCCTGTGGTATCTTCCGCTAATAAAATTACTCCTGGTCTTAAGATAAATGTAGAGCCGTTACTAACTTTAAATTTAATACGTCCTTTTAAAGTTACTACATATTGTTTTCTCGGTGCTTTGTGCACATCTTTTTCCCAATCTTCAACGCTATTATTTATCCAAAATGTGGTGGTATTCATATGCTTTAAAGTAGGCACCCATCCTTCTTGAAAACTTGATGTCCCGTCTGGGTTGCTGATTAATCGAACGGCTGGAATACGCGCCTCTGCTTCAGGCTCATGTTTCGTTTCTTCCATTTTAGTTTTTACAGGATCAATAGTTCTTGCATTAACTTGTAGTGATGCAGCCAATACTAGAGCACACATCATGCCTTTTGTGATATTTTTCATTTTTATTGTAATTAATCGTTTTTTATTTCGTGTAAATAGTATCGTAAACCAACATTTTAGCAATGAAAGGTTTGTATTTAGCCACTAAGGCTAAGTGCTCAGGTAGCTTACCGTAAGCTTCAAGCTCTGCTAGGGTTTTAAACTCCATAGAGACCGCATAGGTATAAGACTGATCCAGTACAGGTCGTGCTGTAGAGGCTGCAGGCACCCCATATTGCAAATTCTTTTGATATGGAAGCTTACGAAGACCTTCGAAGAAGTTGGTAAACTCCGCTACCTCTTTTGCATCTAAAGTTGGCGGTAACCAGAAGAACAGGTTGTGTACATATACGGGTTCTTTCTGTTTTACTTTGTGCGTACTTTTTTGTGCAAAAACACTCGTGGTCACAAGTAGCAATGCCGCTACTTGAAGACATCTTTTGATTGTTGACTTTGTAAACATGATCTTTATATTTAGTTAAAATCTATTCTATATTTTAAGACGAACTGCCATTTACGATCTGTTTGCACCGCATTTTGCATCGCGTCATTATTGAATATCGGTCTATTCTGCGCATCAAATGTTAGGCGTGATGACATCTTATTAAATAATAAGGATACACCAGCATCGTAAGTAACAGCAGCATCACTGAAAGCATCCAATTTAGAATATTGAACGGATGCAGCAGGCTGCAATTGCATATCGCTTTTCGCTTTATTAAAGTAAGGCAACGTCCCCCCTACTTGTAAGTAGTATGTATTACCTGTTCCAATAACCGGCAGAGCATTACCTGCGCCATTCAAACTACCTTGATTAGGCTGCACTCCTGTCGCCGGATTGTTAGTCCCTACATAACGAACAAAGTCTTTACCATAATTGTTGTTCATCGCCATAGCATAAGCACTAAAAGAGGTTCCTTTCTCTTTATTCAGTGGTGTATCGTAGAACAAATCGACGGCGTAGTTGCGCATATCATCATTCTGTACGTCGCCTGCTGTAGTTTTGTGCCACATCGCATTGTGTACATAATCAAAACCAGCACCAAGGCTCAATACCTTTTTCTTACCAACATATGTACCAGAGTTGAACGGTGTAGCATTACTCTCGGTATCAAAGAAGGCGTATCTAAAATATCCAGAGAAATCTTTGCCCAGCGCGTTGTTACTAAAGGTCGACACATCTACTTTCGGCGCTACAGAACCATTGCTATATGGATTTGCTAATACCAAACGGTAGTCGAACTTTCCGAGTTGTCCTTTAGCGTAGATATTTAAATCACGCACCGTTACATCGGTCATCCCGGAGTTTGCTGTTGCGTAAGCCGGTAAATCATACAACAAAGTATTCAACGGACCAGTTGTGAAACGGGATAAACCTTTCCATGTTGAACGTCCTCCCCCAAGAGCAAACTTAGGACTGAAGGTATACTCCGCGTAAGCATCTAACAGTTCAAGGTTTGTATTTCCTTTTGTTGTAGAGTTCACATTTGTTGTTCCCCCTTGCAATACCAACAATAAATTCTCCGTTGGCTTGTAGGTCATCTTCACACGTACTCTTCGTAAAGAGATGTCTGAGGCATTATTTTTCTCTTGACCATTAATGGTACTTCCTGGGTTCAGTTGTGCATAGCGTGTCCATAACTCCGCATAACCACTTAACGAAATATAACGGGAATGGTTGTCGTTAAAAAAATACGTTAAAGGCGGATTTTTAAAATCATTTTTCGTTTGCGCCTGAAGCTCATTTACACATAACAATCCTGCCAATGCAAAAAAGCTTAATGTTGTGTTTTTGATTTTCATGTTGTTCTCTGTTCTTAATAATTATTCAACAGGACAAAACTACAGTGGAAAATAAGGCCCTACTCTTAGAAAACTATTAGAATCCTAAATAGCTTCTTAAGGATTAAAAATCTGACGATAAAAACAACGAAAATGAGAAATGAACGAAAAAGCTGGTTTAATAGTTGCTTATATTTGTCGGGTAGAAAGCGTAGGCTCTTATTAAACGCTATAGAGCAATGAGCCTGTCGCCATCATAACAACATCATTAGGTCATGCAAATAGCCGTCATAGAAGATCACGATCGAGTAGCCTTACTCTTAAAACGAGGATTAGAAAATCAAGGATACACTGTTTCGGTTTATACCGATGGTGAATCGGCATTAGGAAGTATCCATCCCGACAACTGTGATTTAATAATCACCGATATCATGCTACCGCATATGGATGGCATCCACCTTAGCAAAAGAATTAAGGAGCTTTACCCCGATATCCCCATCTTAATGTTGACCGCTTTGGGCACCATGGACGAGAAGATAAATGGCTTTGACGCGGGAGCCGACGACTACATGACGAAGCCTTTTGACCTACGGGAGGTTTATGCACGTGTCAAAGCGCGCTTGCAAGGAAAGACTGTTGCTCCGCCAGAAAAGATTATACAATATGATAATTTGACGATTGATGTGGATAAAAACGAGGTATTTCGTGATGCTATAAAAATAGAGCTTACGCCAAAAGAGTTTAAGCTTTTAAAGTTCCTAGCTAAAAATCCAGAGAAAGTACTCACCCGCGATGAAATAGCGAAAAATGTATGGGGACATTTCTTTGATACAGGCACGAACTATATTGATGTCTACATTGTCTATCTACGCAAAAAAATAGATAAGAATTTTACGAAGAAACTTATCCATACAAAAGCAGGCGTTGGTTTTATCTTAAGCAATCAATTATGAAAATAGCCACGCGCACCGCATTAATGTATAGTGCCTTGACGGCGGGCATCCTCTTACTGTTTGCCTATATCATCTTGTTGGTTTCGCTAAAGAACCAGCGGGAGGAATTTTTCGACCGCTTGGGCTACAAACTTACCTGGCGTGCTGAATTTTTTTTCGATGCCGCTATTGAAGAAGACTTATTCCGACTGCTCCATGAGCGCAACAAAACACTACTTAACGAAGCGGATATTAGCATTTACGATGCCGACAAAAAACTTATCTTCTCCGATATGGAGGAGCCATTGGGTCCAAAATGGGTATGGGAAAAGCTAGCTAAACAACCCAAAGTACAATGGGAGGCAGACGACTACCAGCTGATGGCGGAATCTTACAGCCATAAAGATAAGACCTACTATATATTTGGTAAGGCTAAAGATCAGACGGGTGCTTTCTATATGAATCGACTCCGAAATAGTATCATCTTGGTCTATATCTTGGCTTTGGTCATTATTTCGGGTGTTGGTTTTTGGTTTTCCTACTACAGCTTACGGCCGATTAAGCAAATCATCGCCCATATCAGGGATATTTCAGAGCAACATCTGGATCGACGTCTGCATATCCCGAAGGCTAAAGATGAACTCTACGAATTGACGGAGACCTTCAACACGACCTTCAATAGGTTGGAGCAGTCTTTTAGCAACCATAAGAGCTTTGTGACCACCTTATCGCATGAGTTTAGAACACCCCTCACCTCGTTGATTGCCGAGCTACAGCTGGCCAATGAGCTTAACGTAACGGTAGATGACTACAAGCAATCGATAGACCATGCGCTATCGGAGGCCCAGCGGGCAACAGACCTATCTTCGGCTCTACTTGACTTGGCAAAGGCCAACTTTGATGTATCACAGATTACTTTTACTACGCTGCGCGTGGATGAGATTTTGGTGGAAGCAAAACTTAACGTATTAAGCAAACATGAGGACTATACGGTGCCTATTCACTATAAAGAGCTCTCCTTGGAGGAGGGTTCTGCAGTGCTAGAGTTTGAAGGCAACCCATATCTGCTTATGGTGGCTTTTATAAACCTCATAGAGAATGCTTGTAAGTATTCTGCCAATAGAACATGTACAATCAATTTGAGCGCTGAGAAAGGTCAATTGCTTATTCAATTTAGTGATACGGGGATTGGTATTCCCCTAGCCGATCAAAGCAAGATATTTAATTTGTTCTATCGTGGGCATAACAAGGCTTACAACAGCGGTAATGGTATCGGACTAAACATCGTGCAGCAAATCTTACATGTACACAAAGCGGCGTTGAGCTTAGCGTCTGAAGAAGGCATAGGCTCGACCTTTAGCGTGATGTTCCCCAAAGAGAAGAAGGCCTAGGCGCCAGTAGCCTCCACCTTGATAAGCGCTAGTTCTTTGTCTAGCCCCTACTTGTCTGTCTCTTGTTTTTCTATTACGATGGCCGACTTGATATGTTTAGCGAAGAAACTACTTTTATAATCTGGATTGTTGACAATTTGCATCGATAGCTTGTGCTTCGACAAGGTATCCACTAGGTTAAAGTCCGAAAGGCTATAGAACTTATTATTGTATATAACGAGCACCTTATTATCATCCTTCTTTTGTGCAGCTTGATGGTTTAGAAATATCCTTGTTTGTTCTTTATTCTCCAAGATGGCTAAAGTCTCCTTCTTTTTTTGGGCATATACGCTAGAAGATGAAATGAAGCCAAAAACTAACATTAACGGAATAAAAATCTTAAAATAGGCCTTCATAATTGATAAGTTTTTAGTAATCAATTAAATATAACAAAAAAAATCGATATAAACGCGCTAGGGATTGGAGCAATTGTCTGAGCTCTTTTGCCTGCGCGCAGCAGGAGGCAAAAAGCGAGTGCGGAAAGCCCGCCACGAGCTTGTTCTTAAAAACAAGCTCGCGGAGCGCCCAAAAAGCAATGCATAAAAAAAAGGTTACAAGGGGACTCCCTGTAACCTTCATCGAGCTTTTCAGCTTCTGTAGCTACTATAATTCTACTTCTAAGATTGATTTCAAGGGGATCAATACGCCACTTTTAATCTGGATATACTTTTCCGTTAATGACCATACCGTTGTTTCCACTCTTTTTGGGCCATCCTCAGTTTGAAAGACAATTGTTGTCTTAGATTTAAATTCATTCCCGAGTCTTTGTGCAGCAAACAGCGTATCGTGTAGTACGTCGGATTTGTCTACCGCTGCAGATATAATTTTATAGTCTTGTATTTGCTCTTTCTCAATAATTTGCCCGATCATAACGCCAATTTTAAAATTCAACAATCATTTATTTCATCGTCTTGCGATAAGTAAATATATATTTACTTATAGACTTTTCATAAACCGCAACGAATAATTTACACAATTTTTATAAAGCTTAGAATTCTTTGACAAAAGTCTAATTGTAACTGACTAGTTAAGAATTTAATAACGAAGAAGAGGTACCTTGTGGGGTACCTCTTTTAATTTTATTGCTTAGAAAGCGAATGCACGATCTCCTTTTTTGTACGGAAAACTTCCGTCGTATCTTCCAGGGATTTTCACATAGCGCATAGCTTGTGTCATGCCCACTTCGGATGTAAAGAAACCCGTCATGGTTAATTGCTTCAAAAGATGGAAGAAATGGTTCGGCAATTGCTCTGTCTCTTCAGGTTTCTTGCCTGCCTTTTTAGCTTCCTCGTTTAATGCATTTTGCTTTTCGCCACGTTCTTTTTGAAACGCTTGCGCTTCTTTATCGTAGCTGTTCACAAATTTCAACTGCTCTTCTTTCGTTAATTCTTGGAAAGGCTTATTAAACTCTTTCTTCGATCTTTCATTGACGTTTGCCAACCCTTCAACGAATGCTTTTTGATCTACTGGATCGTAGCAATCGCGAATCATTACAGGAATGAATTCGCCTACGCCAGCTTCCTTAGCACCTGGTGTTGAAGTCTTCGGTAAAATAGCCTCCGCTAAATCGCCTAAGAAAGTGGTACTCTCCTTTTCGAACAAAGCGGCAACGTCTTTTGAAGCAGGACGCGTACAACCTTCTAAGAATAAGTTGGCGCCGATCACTGAACCTCCCAGAATCATAGCGACCCGTTGAATTGCTTCTCTTCTATTCATGGTATGTTATTATTAAAGCGTATAATTAACTTCCCAGCCCTGAGGGTACTGGCGTTTTACAAACTGGTTCACCACATCGAAGTTGGTTACTTTCATTTGATTATTATCCCATAATAACTTCAAGTTACGTCCAGGATAACGACCGTCGATGCGTAAATCGGCACCACGGATAGCTAAGTTAGCCATCAATAATGCTTCTGTCAAAGGACCAGAGATTTCGAAAGGTGCACTCACCTCCATTTTACCGTAACCAGCAAGACAAGCTTCGACCCACTGTCCGTAGTGTCCGTTAGATTTTCCTGGTACACGTTTGTATTTCAATGGAACGTTTTCTTTACGGCTTGTTGGCAACAAGCGCGCATTGTCTCCGTATGTATCGGCAAGGATCTTTCCTTTTGTTCCTACTAATAGGATACCGTTTCCGCCATCACCAAAGATTTCGTTAGGACCTAACTCATCTGGACGTGCTGGTTGAATACCACCATCCATCCAGTGTAAAGTAACAGGACCATTCGTTTTTGGTGTTTTAGGGAACGTCATGGTTACGTGACTCGATGGCGGGCAGCTTTCTGGATAGTAAGCACGCTTAAACTCATCCGCATAGATGGTACCTACCGTAGCTTGTACATCTTGCAAATAACGTAATCCTAACGTACTGAAAGGTACTTCTAGCATATGACATCCCATATCGCCTAGTGCCCCTGTTCCGTAATCCCACCATCCGCGCCAGTTGAAAGGCACCAATTTCTCGATATAGTCTTTTCTAGGCGCTGTACCTAACCATAAATCCCAATCTAATTCTTTAGGCACTGGAGCCGTTGTTTTCGGCCATGGAATACCTGAAGGCCATACCGGACGGTCAGTCCAACAGTATACCGTGTGTACATCGCCGATTAAACCTGCTTCGTACCACTCTTTAACTTCACGCGGACCATCGTTTGATGCACCTTGGTTACCCATTTGAGTGACCACTTTGTATCTTTCTGCTGCTTTGGTTAGCACACGTGCTTCCCAAACATCATGCGTCAATGGTTTCTGAACATACACGTGCTTACCCAACTGCATTGCTGCTAACGATTGAATAGCGTGGTTATGGTCAGGAGATGAAATAGAAACGGCATCGATGTGCTTGTGTTCTTTTTCTAACATCTCGCGATAGTCTCTGTAATATTTAGCTTTTGGAAATGCTTTTACAGAAGATGCTGCTCTACGGTCGTCGACATCACATAGGAAGCCGATTTCCGCTTTTCCACTGCTGTGGAAAGAGGCGATATCACTTTGTCCTTTACCACCGACCCCGATTCCGGCAATAACAAGCTTATCACTAGGCGCAATAAATCCTTTTCCACCAAGTACATGGCGTGGAACGATCATAAATCCAGCAGCAGCTAAGGCTGCGTGCTTTATAAAACTTCTCCTCGAATTATTTTCTGGTTCTTTCATAATTTGGGTTTTATATTAGAGATTTCCTTTTTTCAATTCAGATACAGCGTAATCAACAGCACGTGCTGTCAAAGCCATGTAAGTAAGTGATGGGTTAACACATGATCCTGATGTCATAGCGGCACCGTCGGTTACGAAAACATTCTTAGCATCCCAAACTTGGTTATTTTTGTTCAACACAGAATTTGATGGATCCGTACCCATACGCGCTGTTCCCATCTCATGGATACCTTGTCCGAAGCCATACTCACTATCGTAGGTATACACATCTTTAACGCCAATTTTCTCCAACATTTCCTTCATCTCCTCTTTCATGTCATGGCGCATTTTCCACTCATTTTCTTTGATTTCCATGTCCATAGATAATACAGGTAATCCCCATTTATCTTTTACATTTTTATCTAAGAAGATTCTATTCTCGTGGTATGGCAAGATCTCACCGAAAGCCGTAAAGCCTACCGACCAGTCGCCTGCTTCAAGCATTGCGTCTTTCCAGTCGCCACCTACGCTCATCTCGGCTACTTCACCACGCCAGCTACCACGGTTTGCAGCTCCTTGGTAACCAAATCCACGTACATAGTCACGTTTCTTTGTGTCACCCTCTACGTTCACAAAACGAGGAACGTATAATCCTGTTGGACGACGTCCGAAGATATATTTATCTTCATAGCCTTCTACACGTCCACCAGCACCTAAACGGAAGTGGTGATCCATTGCGTTATGTCCTAACTGACCAGAGCTACTTCCTAAACCACCTTCCCATACATCGGTAGCAGAGTTCATCAATACCCATGTAGAGTTGAATGCTGATGCACACACGAAGATTACTTTCGCGAAGAACTCATACGTTTGGTTTGTTTCTGCATCGATTATTTCTACTCCTTTAGCTTTTTGCGTGTCCTTATCGTAAATAATTTTAGTTACAATGGAGAATGGACGGAGTGTTAGGTTGCCTGTTGCTACGGCAGGAGGTAAGGTAGAAGACTGGGTACTGAAATAACCACCGAAGTTACAGCCTAACCAACATTGGTTTTGGTACTGACAGTTGATACGTCCGGTATGTGGTTTAGTGATATTTGCTGTACGTCCCATGATAAAGTGACGTTGGCCACCGTATTCTTTTTTAAGACGTGCTGCAAGATCTTTCTCTACAACGTTGAAATCCATTGCTGGCATGAAATCGCCATCAGGAAGAACGGCTAATCCATCGCGGTTTCCAGAGATACCTGCCCATCTTTCTGCATAGCCATACCACGGAGCGATATCAGCATAGCGAATAGGCCAATCTGTTCCGTGACCATCTTTAGCGTTAGCCTCGAAGTCAAGGTCAGAGAAACGGTAACTTTGACGTCCCCACATCAATGAACGACCACCCACATGGTATCCGCGAAACCAGTCAAAACGTTTAACCTCTGTATACGGGCTTTCTTGCTCGTTTACCCAGAAGTCTAAGTTTTTCTCGTTCAATGGATAATCACGCTTTAAAACGGGATGTTCTTTTTCCATTTCTTTGGTACGTCCACCGCGGTGTTCGTATTCCCACGTATTTTTGTTGGCGTGGTAGTCTTTCACGTGTTCAACGTTACGACCGCGCTCCAACATAATTGTTTTCAATCCCTTCTCGGTCAGCTCTTTTGCTGCCCATCCCCCGCTTATTCCTGATCCAATAACAATTGCATCATAAACATTATCTGCCATATCTCTCCAGTTTAAAATTGATTTATATATTTTCTGTTTTGGTTTCTACTTTTTCATTTTTAAATAACACCAAGAAGATCAAGAATACCACGAAGGCAATTCCTGCTGGTACGATCCAAGTATGTTGCCAGAATCCAGCCAAATCAGTTGCTTTCATATCTTGGTATTTTTCTCCGATAAAACCGGCTACCCAGAAGCCGATAAGCTGTCCTACACCATACGTCGCTAAGGTAATCAAACCTTGTGCGGCACTTTTATATTTCGCTCCTGCCTTTGTATCTGTATAAATCTGTCCCGATACGAAGAAGAAGTCATAACAAATACCGTGAAGTGCGATACCTAAAATCAACATGAAGGAAAGGTCGCCTGCGTTTCCATAAGCAAACAAGATGTAACGTGCTACCCACGCCAACATACCAATGATGATGGTCTTTTTAAATCCAAAACGTATAAAAAGAACCGGAAGCAACAATAAGAAGAATGCTTCTGATACTTGACCTATCGCCATCTTACCTGTTGCGTTGGTTACCCCTACTTCAACAAGGAACATGTTTGCATTTTGGTAATAGAAAGCTAAAGGAATACAGATTAAGATAGATGAAATAAAGAAAACTAAGTAGTTTCTATCTTTCAAAAGCTTGATTGCATCCAAGCCGATAATCGAAGAGAAAGACTGTTTTTCATCTTTATCTGCTTTAACCGGAGGGGTCTTAGGTAAGATAAAAGAAAATAAGCCTAATAGTAAAGAGGCTCCTGCAGCCATCAAGAAGGTGTTTTTCAAGGCACCTACTGTTGCTCCTTCTGCGGAATCCCAACCCAACCAACTGATGGTTAAGCCTGCGATAATCCAGCCTATTGTTCCGAAAACACGAATGCTAGAGAACTGTTTTTCAGGATTTGTCAACTGGCGGAAAGAAACCGAGTTTACTAAGGAAAGTGTAGGCATAAACAAAACCATGTAGGCCAACACGTAAGGATAAAATACAGCGATATCCGTTGTGTTGTACATCTGGAACATTAAAATCGCTCCTGCGATGTGTAAAATACCTAAAATACGCTCGGCATTAAAGTAGCGATCGGCAATCATACCAATGATGAAAGGAGCGATAATCGCACCTAAAGATTGGGTTGAAAACACATTCGCGATCTCAAATTGAGAGGCTTTTAAATTTTGAATCAGGAACGTTCCCAGTGTAACGAACCATGCTCCCCAAATAAAAAATTCGAGAAACATCATAAACGATAGTTTGAATCTTATAGATACTGACATTTGATGTATAGGTTTATTCGGTCATAAATATATTATTAAAATACAAATAAAAACACAACTGCGTGCATTTCGTTACTAAAAGTTATCAACGTCACGATAAGCAGCCACTAGGGCTTGCTCCCCTTGTATCCCTGATTTAGACATGCCATGCTCCATACCTACAACCCCGTCATATCCTTTAGCTTTCAACCATTTAAAAATATTTCTATAGTTTATTTCGCCTGTTGTAGGTTCCTTTCTTCCGGGGTTATCACCAACTTGTACATAAGCTATCTCAGACCAACAGGTTTCCATATTAGAAATTAAGTTTCCTTCATTTTTTTGCTGGTGGTAGGCATCATACAGGATTTTGCAGGATGGACTATCAACGGCCTTGCAGATGGAATAAGCTTGATCAGTATAGCGCAAAAACAAATCTGGCGTATCGCTCAGCGGCTCTAGCACCATGCTTATCCCATGGGGTTCAAACAAAGCTGCCCCTCGCTTGAGTGCCTCCACAACGTTGGCCGTTTGCACCCCTATAGGTAGGCTGCGCTGGTAATCACCAGGCACCACAGTTACCCATTTAGCGTTGACGCGCTTGGCCGATTCAATAGCTTCTTTACAGCCATTCAAAAATATATCTACATACTCCTGCTTTCCCGCAGCAAGGGTATTGGCTCCATTTCCTCCTTTACGGACGACAAAAACGCCCATACGCATGCCCAGCTTCGCTAAAGTCTCCCCAATTGCCCCCTGTTCGGCTACGGGGCGCTCCGGCAGCCCATTATCTTCGATGCTGCGGAAGCCTAAGCTGTGCATATACTTGATCTCCTCGATAAAGTTTTTTCCGGCTGTCGCCGAAAACATCCCTTGGTGAGGTGCATAATCCAAGTTAAAAGGTAATCCTCCTTTTGCGGCTGGCTGCGCATAAAGCGTAGCGTCCTGTTGAAGGAGTACAGAACCACCCAACAGGGCTGCTCCACTTTTTATGAAATCGGATCTTTTCATAGTTTGGTTTATTTTATGGATTGAATATACGTATTAAATCCTTTTGAAAAAGCTTCTTTATAGTTGCCATCTTCTAGATAGACGACATAAATCTCAAGGTCATTTATCGCCTCTACGAGGCGTAATCCCTCGGCTAGCGGGAGCGCCATAAATACATTATCATAGCCATCGGCGTCCATGGCTGTTTTCGCAATAACGGTCACGCTGGCGATATTATTTTGTACCGGATAACCGTCAAAAGGATTGATATGGTGGTGTATCTTTTTGCCATCCAAATCAAAGGTTTTTCTATAGTTCCCGGAGGTAGTCACAGCGCAATCCTGCACGGCTAAAACAAAGTTCCCTGCGGCCGCTCCTTCGGGTCTTTCGATGGCTACGGTGTAGCGCTCTTGCCCCGGTTTGAGCCCCTTCGTTTTTAGCTCTCCGCCGAGCTCGACCATATAGCTATCGATATGCTTACTGGTTACAAAATCGGCTAACACATCGACGGTATATCCCTGCGCGATGCCATTTAAATCTATCCGAACTCCGGGTACTTTTTTATAAAGAACACCGTCTTCTAGCGCTAACTTATCCATCCCAACACGGCTCATCACGGTTTGAATTTGTGCTTCCGTTGGTGGCTGCCGTGGATGTTTGGGCCCAAAACCCCACAACGAAACCAAGGGTTCCACCGTCACGTCGAAAGCCCCTTTAGATTTTTCATAAATCTCAAACGACCTTTTCATAACGGCTAACATCCATTTATCGAGCTTTAATTCGCTTGTTTCCGCATTATTGAAGGCAGAAATCAATGACTCTTTCCTGTATGTAGACATAGATAAGTCAATGATATTTAAAAAACTATCAACATCAACCCTGGTCAACACCTCCGCTTCTTGGTAATAGACGATTCTATAGGTCGTTCCCTGTGCTCTTCCCTCCAAAACATAGCGTTTCAGCTGCCCATAGGTACTACCACAGACAAAAAAGAGAACCCAGAAACATATACAACGTAACAATGCTTAACAATTAATTTACAATACTTTTGTGACTACTAAGCGCCTTTTATCCCCTCCACAGCCTCAAAAAAGGCTTTTATGATAGCAGCAACTCGGTTTAACAGCCCTTGATTCGCAGTTCAAGCTTCCTAAAAAACCTTCAATAAAAACTATAAAACTTTAAAAATGAAAAACATAAACCCCCAAACAAAACAAACGCTATAGGTCAAAATCTAATCTACCGTACACGATTGGAACAGTTTTCACGGTCATCCTTAAAAGTCTTTAATCGGTTCTTGATCGTAATAAAGCTTAATTTCTGCTGCCGAAGGTTGCTTAACAGGGCGCACTAAACGAAGGCCGACGAAGGGCGCATCGGGGAACCACCAGTTAGATTTTGGAATCTGTGGATCCAGTTGTTTCCACTCGGGGTCCGACGGCATTCGTGCTGCCGAACGTAGCGCGGATGCATCATCGCGATAAGCACCACCACGCACCACATGAGGGTATAACTTTGTAGGAACGGCTACCGGATTATCGGCTACTTTCACCTTGGCAAACTGCTGGTAGAAGTCGGCATAATATTGGTCATAAGTCCACTCCGCAACATTGCCGAGCATATCATAAAGACCCCAAGCATTGGGCTTCTTCACTCCCACTTTGGCCGTCTGCTCATCGCTATTTTTTGCATACCATGCATAGTCAACTAAGGCTCCTTCATCATCCCCAAAATAGTAGGTTGTTGTCGTTCCCGCACGGCAGGCATATTCCCATTCGGCCTCGGTTGGCAAGCGGTAGAAAATGCCGGTATGTGTGTATAGCCATTTACAAAATTGAAGGGCATTATAGTGGGTCATTCCGATGGCTGGATGGCCCTCCTTCCCCATACCAAAAGTCATATCAAGATAAGGCTTTGTAGGCCTTGTTACGGCATCTACTTCTGCCGCTACGCGACCATCCTTGGCTTTACTTTCTTCGACATCCTTATACACAAAAGGCTCATATAGGTCCCAGGTTACTTCGTAGGTACTCATCCAAAAAGGATCGATTTTCACTTGGTGTATGGGTTTCTCATCGGCTTTATCACTGCTGGCACTGCCCATGGTATAGGCACCACCAGGAATCGCTTCCATGGAAAACTCAAGATTAAGATCTTTGATCTGTTGTGTGTAACGTGCGTGTTTTTGTTGTCCTTGTGTAGACCAACTTATAGACAAACAAGCGAACAGCAATGCTGACCGCTTCATTCCCTTTAAAATCATCAATTTGGCTTTTATATTGTCCTTAAATATATGCATTTCAATGCGAAGAACCTATTAAGCGCTTAGGAAAGCATAAACAAGTTACAATAAGACGTTGATGAGCCAATAGGCGCCGTAGGTGGTTAACAGGCCTACAAAAATACTGAGGCCTATAATCGCATTGCCGAGCTTACTATTCAGTTTAAACTCCTGCAGAATAAGACTTGTAGACACTAAACAGGGCATAGCCATCTCAAACGTTGCTATCCGCACAATTTCCGAATCGAGGTCTAGGAAATGGAATAGCAAAATTAAGGTTGTAGGTCCTAAAATCAACTTGTAGCTTAATGCCGTGAAAATAGCTAAACGTTCTGCTTTGTAAAAATTGAACGATAGCTGCATGCCTACAGAGAATAGCGCTATAGGGGAAACGGTGGCTGCTAGGCTATGAAAAAAGGGCTCCATAGGGCTTAAATCCATAAAGCGCGGTAGTATCAATGCGGCCAAGAAGCCTAGTAGTGGCGGAAAGGTCAAGATGCGCTTTACGAAAAACGTTGCCGGCATAGCTTGTCTTCCTGTTCCATTTAAAGCTACCCATACGCCTACCGTTGCTAGCAAAAAGAATGTCGTTTGATCACTAATGATTGCCCATTTCAACTGTGAATCACCAAAATAGCTGGCAACTAAAGGAAAACCAATGAAAGATGTGTTACTCAGCCCTGCAATCAAGATTAAACTGTGTGTTGTTCGTCTAGACCAAGCGAAAAAATAAGCAAGTATCTTAAAAAAAATAGCTGATCCTACGAACAATAAAATAGGGACAGCTATAGCTACCCATAAGGTTGACGTCCAAATTAAATGCGGCAAATACTTAAAGGCTATAGCCGGCAATCCTATATAAATAACCCAGATATTCAAAGACTTATACCCATCCACCGGTAATATCTTTGAGCGACGCAGAAAAAAGCCTGCTCCAATACAAAACAGAATTAAAAGGAAATTCAACATATTGGTATTCTTATTGTTATTACGTTTTTAAAAACTCCAAGCACAGCTTAACTATTGACCAAAAAGGTTATATTGTCAAATTTTGGTACTTTTGGAGTCACATTTATAAATTACGACAGCAGAACATTGAGAAAATTACTTTTTACGACACTACTATCCCTTGGCATTTCGCATGCCCTCTTCGCACAAACAGATAGCCTAGTAAAGGCTACTAAAATAAAAAATCCTTTCATCATTGAGGTAGAAATTGAAAACGGCGGAATTCTAGCTACGAAAGAAATTAAAAATACAACCTTTGAAAGTGCCTACTACAACGGTGTTAACGTTCGCGTAGGTTGGAAAATACAAAATTCCAGCGATCAATATTTCAAATTATACAACAACCCCGTTTACGGTATTGGTTTTTACTCAAGTACATTCAATACAGATATTATCGGCAGTCCCTATGCTGTTTATGGTTTCGTCCAGACTCCTTTTGGGAACATAGAGAACCCGAAATGGGAGTTCGACTATAGAATCGGCTTGGGTATTTCAGGCAACTTCAACCCTTATAATGAAGAGACAAACCCTTTAAACGTAGTTATTGGGGCTAAGAACAATGTCTACCTAGATTTAGGAATTCGTGCGCAATACAAAATAAGTCCACGCTTGCGTGCGGGGGCTGGTTTTGCGTTTCACCACTTCTCCAATGGTGCCATGCGTTTACCAAACAAAGGGGTAAATTTAATACCATTTACGGCATCCATCACGTATCAACCACAAGGCGGCTCTATATTGCCCGACAAAAGCCATATAGAACCCCATCCTGACAATATATACTACCACTTCAACTATGGAGTCGGTTGGAAGCAAGTGGAGCGCGACAGCCACCGTCGTTTCTTCAAATCGACAGTAAGCGCTTACGCAAGTAAGTATGTATCGCATAAATGGCGCGTGGGAGGTGGTTTTGATATGTTTTATTCTGCTTCAGGCAATAACGACGATATCGCAGGCGATAAGAGTGGAAAACTTAGCTCTAAGCTATCTGGAGGGCCTTCTTTTTACTTAGCACATATCCTGAATAAAGATTTGGTGTTGAACGGAAACGTGGGCTATTACTTACACAAGCAAGAGTTCAATGGCGAAATACAGCGTATCTTCTTGCGCGCTGGGGCACGCTACTACGTTTATAAAAACCTTAATGCGGGCGTGTCTATCAAGGCTCACAAAGGAAAAGCCGACTTTATTGAATGGACCGTTGGTTATACGATAAATCGATAAACATAAAAAAGGCGAGTTTAAAAACTCGCCTTTTTCATTTTATGGTGTTATTTAGCACTTAATAACCAAAAATAGTCTTCAAGTCTAATTTCTTCACTTCACCTAGTTTCTTTAGATCTTCTTGCTTAATATTACCATCTTCGGCAACGATACAGTAAACATATGGTTTCTGGCTCATTTCCTTTTGGTGTAAAGCATTTAAATCTTGGAATTTAAGCTTTGGTGCTTGCTCATACACTGATTTACGTATATCGGTTGTATTGCCCAAACGCTGTGCTGCAACATAGCTATTCAAAATTGCCGCATTTGTGATACGCTCACTAGCGATAGACTTGATTAAGCTTCCTTTTGCAATCGCCAATGCCTGCTCAGACTCTGGCAATACGTTAAGCAACTCATTCATACCTACTACGGCTTCGTTAAACTTATCCGCCTGTGTACCTACGTAAGCACCAACGCTGTAATGATTCTCTTTCTTAGCTGGTGTACCTAAAAATGCATAGGTAGAATATGCTAATGCTTTAGACTCACGAATCGTCTGGAAGACGATACTTCCCATGCCACCACCAAAATAGTTGTTGAACAAGGAGTTTACAGGTGTATTTTTAACATTGTACAGGTCGCTATTTCTAAACCAGAAAACCTCTGCTTGCTTCATGGAATAGTTGGCTACCAATACTTCATTTTTCGTTGTTGGCAATTCTTTAAATTGCTCACCCGCTTTAGCCACTACAAAAGCACCTTTCGTAGCTTTTAATGCAGGCAATGAAGCACCAAGCTCTTGTACGGTGCGTGGACCGAAATACAAAATAGTATGCTTCATGTTCGCTAAATCATGCAAAGCCTTAACTAAGTCGGACGCTTTTAATTGATCTAGCTCCTCGTCAGTAAAGGTGTAGTTAAATGGATTTTTAGCACCATACTTCGCGTAGGCACGTAAACCTTCCATAATAGCACTTTTGTTTTCCTTAGCATTCAAACGGCTTTTCTTAACGCGTTCGATATAGGCTTTAAAAGCAGCCTCATCTACCACACAATTACGCAATAGGTCTTGAATTAATGTTACTGTCTGCTCGAAATTATCGTTCAAACCAGAAATAGAAACATTAGTTTCTTCATTTCCTGATGATACATTAAAATCAGAAGCTAACTTGTAAAAAGCTTTACTGAAGTCTTCACTTGTTTTATTTTTAGTACCTAAGAACTCCAAGTAATTCGCCGCTAAGCCTAATACTTTGTTATCCCATTTGCCTGTCTTAAATTTATAATTTAAGCTAAACAACACGTTATCTTTGTTCTTAACGGCTAATACCTCAATATCCCCAAACTTACCTTTTTGTAAATCTTTATCGTAATCTAACCATACCGGTTGGATGGCTTCTTCAGGCATATCGTTTACTTTCACCAAGAAAGGCGACTGATCCGTACGGTTTACTGAAACTGGGGTAATCGTTGGTTTTGCCACTTTCACCACGCTGTTGTCGACGCCTTGTTCTTTATAAACAACGACATAGTTTTCATCATTCAAATATTTGTTTGCGAAATCTATGATATCTTGCTTTGTAATCGTCGTCAAACGCTCTGTATAGCCCAATTCATTTGCCCAATCTAAATCAGACGTAAAGTTAGACATCAATTCTTCAGCACGCTCTTTATAACTCTCGTTACGCGCGATTTGTGCTTTACGTTCGTTATTCACAATCGACGTAATTAAATCGTCAGAGAACTCTCCCTTACGCAATTTACGAAGCTCACCTAAGAGTAAGTCTTTTACCTGCTCTAAGCTCTGCCCTTGTGATGGATTTCCTTGAAGAATCAACATAGAATAATCCTTCAAAACATAAGGGAAGGCTCCTGCACCCAATAATTTTTGGGATTTCACAAGATTCAAATCGATTAATCCGGCAGACCCGTTGGTCAACATGTTGGCCATCAAGTTTAAGATTTGTGCATCTTTACTTGCAGCACCAGGGAAACGGAAGCCTAGGAACATGAAAGCAGCATTTGGCCCTTTCACCTCGCGAACTATAGGTTTTTTAATTTCTGGTTCTGCATCAAAAAGATAAGGTGGAATCTCTTTAGCCTTCATATAGGCAAATGACTCATCAATCTTCTTGATAACCTGTGCTGGGTCAAAATCGCCCGACATGATAACGCCCATATTGTTTGGCACATAGTACGTGTTAAAATACGCACGGATGGCATTCAATGAAGGGTTTTTCAGGTGTTCAACAGTACCGATAACAGTTTGCTTACCATAATTGTTATTCGGAAAAAGTGCTTCAAACATAGATTCAACAGCCTTACGTCCATCGTTATCTAGTCCTATATTCTTCTCTTCATATACCGCTTCTAGCTCGGTATGGAATAAACGTAAAATAGGATTTCTGAAGCGTTCACTTTGTACCGCTAAGAATTTATCGATTACATTGTTTGGAATATCTTCTACATAAACGGTTTGCTCGAAAGATGTGAACGCATTTGTTCCATCAGCACCCATGCCGCTCATCATCTTATCGTATTCATTTGCTAAAGCAAACTTTGCGGCTTCGCCGGATACTTGGTCAATCTGCTTATAGATTTCTTGACGTTTACTTTCGTCCTTCGTTTTGTTGTACTCTTCATACAAACCGTCAATTTTATCAAGCAAAGGTTTCTCTTTTGCCCAATCTAAGGATCCAAATTTATCTGTTCCTTTAAACAGCATGTGCTCTAAGTAGTGCGCTAAACCGGTATGATCCTGTGGATCGGTCTTGCTACCTGCCTTAACAGCGATGTAGGTTTGAATACGTGGTTCTTTTTTACTAGGGCTTAAAATAACGGTTAATCCGTTTTTTAGGGTATAAAAACGTGCCTGCGTGGGATCATTGGTGACATACTTGTACGTATATCCTCCTTCGGAAGCCTCTTTCCAAAGGAAGGATTTTTGCTGTGCCCATGATGTGCTTGTGGAAAGCATAAAAAAGGTAACAACAAAAACAGACCTAAAAATTTTTCTCATACAATTTCTTTCTATTTAAGGTATTTTTTAATTGACTTGTCAATGTATACGTTTGGGCATTGACTAGTTGCTCGTATTTAAAAGCTAAATTTAGCATAATAAATAATTACAATTCAAATAATAGGTCAACTATTCTACATTTTATTTATGAAGAAAAGCGTAGACATACATGCTTAAAATAGCTTCTATAGCCATGAAAACCAAAAAAAATAGGCTATAAACTAACGCTAATAAAATATTACTTTTTAGCATAAAAAAGTTCGCTAATTTTAGCGGTTACCTGTTTTTTAAAAGCCAGCTTAATGCTCCAAAAGGATTTAAAAAGCATATTTTGCAAAAAATAATCAAAACGCATGCACAAACTATTTTTCCTCGCCCTCCCCCTTACGGTATTCCTGTTGGCATCCTGCAAAGAAAATAAAACGACAGACAGCACAACAGCTAGCACAGCAGTAGATTCTACGTCGGCGACAACCCCAGCCTCAAAAATAGTAGCCAAGGCTAGTGATAGTAATGCTGAGGCAGCAAAACTATGGTTAGTAAAAACAATCACCAACTACTTTAACGACCCCGAGCTCTCTTCGTTGGAGGGTAACATGATAAAAAACACGACCCCAGACTATTATGCCTATAAAAGTGATGCAACGAATGTTGACCTAGATGTTGAAGGAAGTCTTACCGTTGAAGAGTTTCACAAAAAATGGAAAGATAAATTCGATACCTCCAAAGCTGGCATTGGCACAGGTTTTCTTATTTCAGGCCAAGACTGGTCGAAAATTATCGTGGAGAAATGCGATCTACTCTCCGCAAAAGAGAACGCCTTCTTATTTGATGTGGTATTAAAAGATGTAGAGTTCAACGCTACCTACACAAGTCAGATTGTGGTGACGCAGGTAAAAGGAGCTTACAAAATTGCCGATGTGAAAGAATAAAAACGAAAATGGACATGAAAGGTTATCTTGTGCAGCAACTACTCCAACAAAATAAATCGATCTAAATCCAATAAAAGATAATTGATACTTTGATTAATGGTACGTGTGGCAGACTGCATCTGGTTGAGCATGGATTCACGGTTATGTAGATCTTCTGATCGATAAACGCCACCGCTATTGAACAATACGGATGCATTTGCCGCATTAATGTCATTGTTAAAGTTAAATTGTAACCAGCGTTTTTTTATATTTTGAAGAATAGACAGACTATCAGCATAACTAGCAAATCGTTTCTCGGTATACATGTACCACACGAAAGGTGGAAAATTAGGAGATTCAAGCTTTTCATTCCATACATCGCGTAGCAAATTACGATCATGAACAAACTCTACCTTTTTACCTTTGGGTTTTAGGGTCACAAATCCAAGTCCAGCCCCGATAACACCACCACCAATATCTATCGCATTGCCCAAACTATTACTTCGTATGATGCCGCTGGCAATAGAAGCCGCCGCTCCCGCAATAATAGAATAGGTGACAAAACGATTGTTACGATCGCTATTGAGATTGTCTACATAATTGGCCATTTGCGCCACGCGCTCTCCTTCACAATCAAACTCAGCAGCTACAGCATCTAACTCGGTTAACGATATTGTTATCTTGTTATTAACAACATTTTTAAGCTGTAACATCTTCAACTTCGCTCTTAATGAGGTGTCCGCTTTTAACTGTACTATTTTTTGAATCTCATCCAAATTCCCTAATGCATTTAAAATCAAAATACTCTGGTCGCTAAAATCTTTTTTTAATGCTGCATTAGCGCTGATGATGGAGTCCGAATTGTAAGATGGTATTTTATTGGAATAATTATAATGGAAAGGCGCCTTACAATAGCTATCTCTTAAAATAAGGATGTTATCTTTAATCGTTTGTTTCTTCCTAGAAACACAGGATGCTAAAAATATAGGAATAAATAGTAGGCAAAAGATCTTACGCATAAATTGGTCTATTTTGTTAGTTTGATAGCATATATTTAAATCGTGTTTTGCAATCTATAAGAAAGATTACAAAGATGCACTTCTTGAAAGTCTAAAAGACTACTACAAAAAACAGTCCTAATTTTTAAAATACAAATTTTAACTACTTGAATGTATTCTTTAACTACTACATAGTATAATCACAGCTTCAAAAATCACTAACTAATAATAGGCGGTCATTTGAATGACCGCCTATTACGAAAAAGAATCACGCTACACAAGCAGCGAGCGACACTAACCTCGGCCCCTGCCACCTCTGTCTTACTTGTTTGAAGCGACAAGTCCACAGCGCCATCACTCGCCACGCTAAGATCAAACCAACTCGTCCTTTTTATTAAACTTCTTATTTGTTAATCTGGACAATACTGTCTTTCGATTTTATACCAGCCATAGCTTCCTCCTTTGTCTTTGGAAGTGTACATCTTCAAACAGTTATTCGTCACGTCATATACAAGCATACCTTCAACAAAGTCGGCAGCGGGTATACCAACAGGTAGTCCCGAAGCATTGAAAGGCACCCTATTAGGTACAAACCCTTTCGTCTTAGACTCCAACACTAGCCATGCTCCAGTGCGGACCATTGGCCACTTATCGGCATCAATCGTTCCTACTCTACCTAGGCTTGAAATACCGACAAAACTTTGCAGTGATTGTCCCTCGGTAGCGCCTGGTATATAACAGTATTCTATTTTTTCGCAAATCCAATCGATATAATAGTCTTCCACCTCACCATCGCTAGCTTTTACATGGCTACGATCATCTTCAGGGGTGTTGGGATCATCTAGTAATCTATCCGTTGTTAAGCGCAAGCGTACAAAACTACGTACTGTCTCTGCATTACAATCGGGTAATATACCAATATCAGCCCAAGTCATCTCTACCGTTTGCTTTGCTCCTGGCTTAGCCTCTTTTACAATCGCTTCACCGGGTTCAAAGACACCATTATTATTCCAATCGATAAAAGCATATAGATAAGCTACTTTTCCTGTATTATTTGTGTACGGGATATGCAAAGTATAAGGGCTACCCGTAGTCTTAGCTGGCATTTTTCCGCTAACGAATGCATCCTCATCGATCAATCCTCCTTTACCATCAAAGTCATCACCATCGGCATTATTCTCTGCTCCTGTGAACTCAAACTGTGGACCATCATCACTATCTGGGGCATTTTCACCTAGCTTCAATGGATTATCAGCTTGGCTATATTTAATTTCATGACTTGCCATATCGCCCAAATTATAGCGATCATCCAAATCACCAAAGTCATAGGCTGTATTACCACATACAGGCCCCGTGGAAGGTGGCCCTTTGAAATTAAATTCCTCAGGACTCATTGTACAGCCTCCACAACCATCACTGCCTTCTATGGTATGACCGACATAACCATAACGGTCATTTTTGTCCATAACAAGAATCGTGATATGACCACCAGCTGCTACATACAACATTTTACCTACCATTTTTTCTTTACCGCCATTCATCGTTACGGCTGTCGGCAGGTAAATATTCGTCGCTTTTGGCGCTCCACCAATCGAACCGTAATTACCCGATGAATTGGATGCCACTGTATAGTTACGATCTTCCTCCGTGATCAAGCTAAAGTGTGGGAATGCATCATCACTATTACTTGCGGAAATCCATTTCACTTTTTTAATAGGTTTGGTTACATCTGTCTGTAAAGAGGTACCATCAGGCTGTTCGTTCATATGTGTTATCGCACTCCACCTATTTACTGCATTCGTATTACCAAGGCCCAACTGTCCGCGTGAATTTCCTCCTAAAACAAATACCTTCCCTGCAGCATCACGTAGGTAGTAAGAAGCAGTCTTACTATTTTCTTGACTAATCTCTACCTGTTTTAGGGGTAAGGAGATACCGCTTGATGGATTCATTTTTGTCGCATAAGCACGATTAACAGCCGCCTCTCCATTCCCCAGCATAACATTGCCACCCCATGTATAGAAATTATTTCCATCCGTTGCAATACCAACATTCCCTGAAGTACGCACGTCTTTCATTCCCGTCAATACGGTTGTTTCATTTAGCATCACTTGATGCCATTTCATTTTTTCTTGGTTTCCATTCCCATTTACATTTCCTTTATCGACATTTGAGTAAACCCATACCTCTCCTGTTTTTGTAAGTAACATCAATGCTACAGAAGACGAAGAATAGCCTACATCCATACTTTGAATCTGCGCAGGACCGACTCCTTCTGGAAGAGCAGCCTGTATCATTGGGCCTGTAAGGCCAAAAAGAGATGGCCCACGAGCTACTCCCCAGGTGTATAAGCCTGCTGTACTCAACAAAAAGTATTGATGACTAAAGCCCGTCACCAACAGTGGAGTTCCAGCAAATCTAAACCCATTAGATCCAGACTCTACCTTTATAGGTGTATTTTGTGTAATTCCTGCTCCATGTGCATTAGCACCAAAAACAAGGAAGTCTCCATTAGCCGTTTTCACAATGCTACCATGATACAGGGCTTTTATCGGTGATAATCGCCCCAACCGATCGTCCGTCTGCTCACAATCTTGCGGCAGCGCAATCGTTTGGTCAATGGTCAACTGATAATCTTCAACTTCGCCATCAACAGGGTAAGTACCATAGACTCCAGATGATAAACCATCACCAATAGCACGTTCATCGATACCTATAGTCGATACATTATCCCCAAAAGAAGCAGAGCTGACCCGTATACGCATATACATATGCGTGCCACCACCGCCATCCCCCATCATGGGCCAGAAAAGACTAATCGTCTGCTTACCTGAATTAGCGGGCAAAACAACAGAAGCATACTCATTTACAGAAAAACGACCATCACCATCCATATCAATCCAGCCATGCACAGTAGCTGGTATTGTTAAATTATTGGTAACAGTTGTCGAAACACGATACTCCGATCCTGGAAAAACCACAGGTAGCATACCTTTGACACCATCTTCGTCTAATCCGTCACCGTTGCCCCCGTTATTGTCTGCTCCTGCAGCTACGCTATGTGGGGCTGGTTCCATATCAATTAATTCGCCTAATATTAAGTTGCTATTTGGCAGATGACGTGCAGGCAAAAACTGGTTAGTAGCATTTTGCTCATAGGATACCGGCACATCCCCATAATCCAGCTCTGAAAACACGGGTATAGCATGATCTTCAATCTCACCTGCACCTGCCCTATCGCCATAGACACCCGAACTCAAACCGTCGGCTATCGCTCTTTCGTCAAGTAAGGCAGCATTAGCTCCCGTTATAAGATCGGCCATATTTCCATCGGATATACGGAGTCGCATAAACAATTGACTTGGATTGCCTACAATAGTCGTTTGAGAAGATGGCCAAGTAAGTTGAACTTTGCTATTTGAAGTTCCTGCGTCCACAAGAATTCGCTGCATTTCTCCTGCTTCAAACTTACCGTTATTGTTAAAATCTATCCAAGCATAAAGATATTTAGCAGATGCCGTGTTATTGGTAACGGGTACATTTAGCGTATAATTAGTGCCACCGTCTTTATAAATAGCTGGAATTTCTAATCCTCCTTCATCATTTTCGCCATGGTTATCATCACCTAAAGCATCTGCAGACGCTAGTTTGGCAGGCTCAGCATCTGCCGAACGCATACCAATGTACAAGCCTTGTGAAATAGCTTGTCGTGCAGCTACTAGAGCACCATCTTTATTCATATCATAAGTGTCCGGTGCATCCCCATAATCGTAGGATTTAGACACTTCTAAACGATAATCTTCCACCTCCCCCGCACTCGCTACACCGTAAACACCTGCGCTTAAACCATCGCCTATAGCACGTTCATCCAACAATGCGCCTAACTCACCCGTGGTAAAATCAATCAAATTCACTTCGGAAATACGCAGTCTCATATATAAATGCGTAATAGCGTTTGGAATCAGTCCTGTTGTTGCCGCTTCCCAGACCAGCGTGGCTTTTTGTTGATTAGTGGAGGTCGGCACGATTACAGTAGCAACTTCAGTTGCTTGGAAATGACCATCGTTATTAAAATCTATCCAACCATATAAAGTTTTGTCAGCACCGGTATTATTCAACACACTTACAGGTATGTTATATTGAACACCTTTGTAAACTGGCACTAACTTTTGCAAGCCATCTTCATCGGCCCCATCTCCATTTAGCCCATTATTATCTGCTCCCATGGCTACAGTATGAGGTTCTGCCTCCACATCAATAGTCTCTCCGATATGTAAGAGAGAAGATATCGTTTGTCGAGGTGCAACACTTTCACTACTCCTATTTCGATTATACATGTCGGGTGCATCCCCATAATCAAATAGTTGATCAACTACCAGAAACTGATAATCTTCGACCTCTCCCGAACTATTCATTGTCCCATAACTACGGCTATCAATTTTCGTTAAGTCGGCACCATTCGCATTTGCGGGTATAGCAGTTTCCGAAAGCCTGAAACGTACATAAGTTTTGCCTGCAGCAAGCACTGACGCAGAAGCTACTGTAGCCGTCGCTGGCCAAGTCAAAACGAAGTCAGCCCTACCACCAGTAACATTCACACTCGTGAATACAGCCTCATTACCATTAAAAATACCATCGCCATTGAAATCTATCCAAGCGTATAGATACTTTAATCCAGAAAGCGATGTGTTAACGGGTACTTTTATGGTAAACGGAGATCCACTAGTAATCGTCATTGAAGTGACTATACCATCCTCGTCCAGACCATCGCCATTTTCGCCATTGTTATCTGCTCCCGGTGCTACAGCAGCATTTGTAAGCTCGTAATCAATAGTCTTTCCTATAGTAAGCTCCGGGATTAAACCATTTGAATGAGACGCAGGATTACCATTTTCGTAAGAATTAGGCACATCACCATAATCACGAATAATCGTCAATTGATAATCTTCAACCTCTCCCAATGAAACGCCAACATATTGGCCGCTACTCACCCCATCAGCAATAGCGCGCTCATCAACCACATCAGCTTTAACACCTGAAGTTAAATCTCCAACAGTAATACCTGGAGCGGCCTGAATTAAACGCAAACGCATATACAAATGCTTCGTCCCTGGTGGAACCATAGCCATCTGAGCAGCAGTGAAAGAAACTTTAACAGAAGTTGCTCCTGCATCCACATTAGACACCACCGCTTCAGAGGCTTCAAATCGACCATTATTGTTAAAATCTATCCAGGAATACAACACCACATTATTTCCTGTACTATTATGTACTTTTACATCAAAGCTATTGACGTCACTTGCTTTTATAAAAAGTTGGTTAAGCGAAAGTCCATCATCAGAATTACCATCTCCATTTTCACCGTTATTATCAGCGCCAGGGGCAACAGAATGTGCCCCTGTTTCTACCGTATACGTCTTACCTAAATACAATTGATCGGAAGGTATATTCCTCGCCGGTTTGAAATTCGCTGGATTTGCTGTTCCATCTTTATCCATTTCATAGCTCACTGGTGTATCACCAAAATCATACAAATCTTCACCAACTATAAACCGGTAGTCTTCTACTTCACCATCAGAAGCGGTAGTATACCTACCAAAAACCATCCCATCACCAATAGATCGTTCGTCAACATCATTAGTATTGTTGTTATCATTCCCCGTAACTCTGGTTAATCGGATACGCACATAAAGATGATTTACATTTGAAGGGATTAATCTTGTTTGTGATGGCTTAAACCAAAAGGTAGCATTAGAAATACCCGTAGGAACATTCAAATAACTGCCAACTCCAGCATTATTACTAATAAAGGAGGACTCACCAACTTCAAATCTCCCGTTATTATTAAAATCTATCCAAGCCATAATGTAGCCAGCTCTGTCCGCTTGAACAGGAACACTAAAGCTAAAAGGAGCCCCTCGAGTAACTGTCGGAATACTCATCAGTCCATCTTCCTCCAGTCCATCTCCATTTTCACCGTTATTATCTGCCCCTGCTCCGACAGAATGGGCAATACGTTCTTCGCCTACAGCATTACCTATCATAAATAAAGGATTAACTGATTGACGAGCAGGGTAAGAATTGCCTGCCGGATTAACTTCATAAGATAATGGAGCATCACCAAAATCAAACATATCAACAGCTAGCTGATAATCCTCGACTTCGCCAAAGGCCATCATTGCCGCATTAGCCGCATTTGTACCACTTGTAGCGCCATTACCGACGCTTCTTTCATCAATTAATCCACCACCATTAGCTCCTGTAAAATCATATAAATTACGATCTGACAATCTTAACCTGAGGTATATTTTTTCTGTGCCTGCAGCAATCGTATTCACTTGAGCTAAAGTCCAGCTAAGTTGTGCATAATACTCACCAGATACATTGTTTAATACAATTGCAGTTGCAACTTCTTCCGCTTGGAATTTACCATCGCCATTTAAATCCAACCAACCATACAAATACTTAAACCCGACTAAATCAGCAGGTATGGAAACAGGTACTGTTAAAGTATAAGCTACACCTCTGGTAACACTTTTTAGTTGCGTAAGCGCATCTTCATCGGCTAAACCGATAGCGTTATCACCAGCTATATTGTTCTCATTTGGTGCAGTAACGGATGCTGGTTCTGCCTCCGTATCAATAAGCTTACCTAAGCTAAAACCTTTAAAATAAGCATGAACAGCGGGCAAGAAATTACCATCTTTATCATTCTCAAAGCTTATAGGTAGATCCCCATAATCATTAGCGTAAACTGTCGTAGTAACGCCAAGCCAGCTAGTTCCTACAACGATATCAGCTACCGTTAATGTTGCTGCATTATCCACGTCCTCTTGTACTAAAGCAACAGCACTCAATTCAGCAACATCATTGCCAATAGTAGCATCATACATCGCCGATGCTGTAATAGGCTCACTTGTTACATCCGGATTTACATAGAGCTTAACCCGATCATTGGTAGTTCCTGCAACGGCCTCATACTTTAAAATAAGGTTAACAGCTGTACCAAAGGGCCTCACCGTTGTTTCATAAACTGGAGTACCTCCTGTACCGCGCAACACACCGAAGCTAAATCCCGACCCATTGGATCGGATAAAGATTTTTGCACCTACATCCCCCATGGGTGCTGCTTCTGTTCCTAAGCTACAGAAAAAATCACCCACAGCCTTCGCGGCAGACACGCGCACGACTAGCGCAGCATAAATAGACTGATTTGTTGGGCTAAACGAACGAAATACATCCTGCCCATTCCCCTGCAGAAGTACCACCTTTCCGGCACTACTTACCATAGTTCCCGTAGACGAAGGATTACTTTCACCAATTATAATTGGATTTACGGTTTCAGTCCCATTAACTACTGACCAGCTTGACTCTACCAAAGTTTTACCTTTCGTATAATTAAAACTTTCTGTCAATAAATTTTGCGCATTTAAGTCCTGCTCACCTATCAGTAAGAGAACGAGCGCCACTAACGTTTTTAGAAGCCTATTCACATCGATTTTTATTAATTTAAAAAATACAACAGCCAGATTATCGCTAACTATCTAAAAGAAAACTACAGGTTGGAATCAAAAAGGAAGAGCCGTCTCACAAAATCCCTATCTAGGTACTATATAGGTTTATATTTATAGGTATAATAACACCTATTCATCAAAATTATAGGTATAGCAAAAAGCTATACCGCAGTATACTAACCACGATATAGCTTTATTCTTAAAAAAATTACCGATTTATATTTCTAATTCACGATAATTTCAACTTCTGTCACCCTATTTTGTTGATGTTCAGTATAGGAACATCAACAAAACCGTAGAACAGCAATTTATTTTCTTTCTGCCCTGTAACCTTTAGCTACAAGACAATCTCTAGCCATTCCACGCTTCACTTTTTTAAATAGATTAAAACATCTAAATTATACTACTCAAAGTGGAATTGCTAAATCCTTAATCACTAGCACCCCAGAAGGTCCATACGGTACCATTATATACCGCCAACAATTTGCTGTCGGTATCATAGACCATCATGCCTGCACTAGGGTTAATAATATTTAAATGTGGTTTTGCTGCATGCGGAAGCACCATTGCTTTATTACTTTCTTCCAACACCAAAACACCATCTACGCCAGTAGGCTTACCGACACTAACCTTAGCCCCCGCCACCTCTGCCTTACTTGTTTGAAGCGACAAATCAACAGCGCCATCACTAGCCACACTAAGGTCAAACCAACTCGACCCTTTCAGGTACTTCACCTTTTTATCAAGCACATCAAAGATTAACGTGCCTGGTGTCACAATATTTGCTTTATTCTCCACATAAGGAAGCACAAGTCCTTTAAACTGATTATCAGCAAAATCTAAAGACACCGATGCATTGGGTACGGTGCTCTTGCTTATCGCTATTTGCGCCTGAGCAGAGCATGCGACAAGGACAGCCAATACTGTTATTGCTTTTTTTATAATTATAGTCTTCATTATACGTTTCCTAAAAATTAAACTTCTTATTTGTTAATCTGGACAAGCCTGGCTTTCGATTTTATACCAACCATAGCTTCCTCCTTTATCTTTGGAAGTGTACATCTTCAAACAGTTATTTGTCGTGTCATATACAAGCATACCTTCAACGAAGTTGCCCGTAGGTATACCTACTGGTAGCCCAGAAGCATTGAAAGCTACCCTATTGGGTACAAACCCTTTGGTCTTAGACTCCAATACCAACCATGCTCCACTTCGTACCTTTGGCCACTTATCGGCATCAATTGTTCCTGCTCTACCAAGGCTTGTAATGCCGACAAAACTTTGTAGCGATTGACCATTAGTAGCACCTGGTATATAACAGGATCCTGAAGTCCCACATAGTTCCCCTACAGACGGTGGTCCTCGAAAATCAAATTCTGCAGGACTCATTGTACAGCCGGCACAACCATCACTACCTAGGATAGTATGGCCTACATAACCATAATTATCTTGACCTTCTATAGTAATAATTGAAATATGACCACCTGCTCCCACAAACAACACCTTTCCAGGCATCATCTGTTTACCACCATTTGTCGTTATGGCTGTCGGCAAATAAATATTCGTTGCTTTTGGTGCTCCACCCATCGATCCTTGATAACCATGATCATTAGAAGCCACCGTATAGTTTCTACCCTCTTCAGTAATTAAACTAAATTGTGGGTACTCACCGTCACTATTACTTGCGGAAATCCATCTCACTTTCGAAATAGGTTTGGTAACATCGGTATCTAAGTTGGGTCCATCCGGCTGTTCATTCATCTGTGTAATCACACTCCATCTGGTTACCGCATTCAAATTACCAAGGCCTAACTGTCCACGCGCATTTCCTCCGAGCACAAACACTTTACCAGCAGCATCGCGTAGATAATAGGAAGCAACTAAATCATTTTTTTGACTAATCTCCATCTGTTTCACAGGCAAGGAGATACCTACAGGTGGAATCATCTTCGTCGCATAAGGACGATTTACAATTGTAGGTGCTGTTGTTCCACCTCCAGTTCCATCCCCTGTCATTACATTACCGCCCCATGTATAAAAATTATTTCCATCCGTTGCAATAACAGCATTACCTGAAGTACGTACGTCTACTATGCCTGTCAATGGCGTTGTTGCATTTAGCATCACTTTGTGCCATTGCATACCCGGCAAATTTCCATTTCCATTTACATGCGATTTTTCAGCGCTTGAATAGACCCATACATCTCCTGTTTTCGTAAGTACTACGAGTGCATTAGACTTTGTTGACAAGCCCGCATCTATATGTTGAACATAGGCAGGACTAATTTCCGGAGGCAGAGGCTCCGGATGTATATCGGCACGGGGGTTCATAAACGGCGTTCCGAAATCACTAGCTCCCCATGAGTACAGACCCGCTGAAGTCAGCATAAAATATTTATGGCTAAGCCCTGTCATAATTAATGGAACCCCATCAAATACAAATCCATTAACTCCATTCTCTACTTTAAGCGGTGTAAATTGGGTTCCGCCTTTTGGGTTTGCTCCAGACCCAAAAACAAGAAAGCCTCCATCGGCTGTTCTTAAAATACTACCATGGAAAAGGGCTTTTATCGGGGGCGACATGCCCAATCTACTGTCCGAAGGCCCACAATCTTGTAGCGTCGCTGCTCGCTCATCAACAGATATCTGATAATCTTCCACTTCTCCAAATGAAGGAGTAGCGGCATTTAACCCTGTTGATAAACCATCACCAATAGAGCGTTCATCAACATCGTAGCTATAGATATAATCCGTTAAAGGCCCCTGACTAACCCGTATACGCATATACAAATGTTTACCACCAGGCCCATTGATAACCACAGGCCATACAAGTTCAACCGTTTGCTTACCCGAATTAGCGCGCACCGGAACAGACGTGTATTCATCTGCCGAGAAACGACCATCACCATTCATATCAATCCAAGCATGTACCGTAGTTGCCGTCGTAAAATTATTTGTTACAGATACCGAAACTCGATATTCCGAACCCGAAAAAAGTAGAGGTGGCAGCCCCGTTATCCCATCTTCATCTAATCCATCACCATTGACTCCATTATTGTCTGCTCCTGGCATTACACTCTGTGGTGCAGCTTCGGCATCAACTAAATCGCCTAATGTTAAGCTGTTATTGATCCGATGCCGTGCCGGCAAATATTGATTTTTCGTATTTTGCTCATATGACGCCGGTACATCCCCAAAATCATATAAAGTTTGTGCATTTAAATCTTGCTTAACTATCATTAAGAAAACTAATGCTACTAAAGTTTTTATAAGTTTATTCACTTCATTTTTTGTTAATTATAAAAAATACAATAACCAGCTTATGTATGACTATCTAAAAAAAATTGACTCCTCATAAACTCCTATCTACAGCCTACTTAGGCTTCTATTTTCAGGTGTTGTCCACCAAACTTATTAATACTGTAAGTAAAGGATAAAGCAATACGATACTCTAAAAACTACGGTATAGCTTTACCCTTCTCTGTGTTAAAATTACTGTTCTATATTTCTAATCGGCGATAATTTTAACTTCCGTCCTACGGTTTTGTTCATGTTCAGCATCCGTACATTTCACACCTTTAGCACAGTGATTTAACAGCTTAGTAGATCCGTAACCTTTAGCTACTAAACGATCTCTAGCAATCCCACTCTCGACAATAAAATCAACAGCAGCTTGTGCTCGCTTCTGCGAAAGTGTCAAATTATACTTAGCCGTTCCACGGATATCCGTATGACTAGACAATTCGATACGCATCTTCGGATTGTCACGTAATGTTTTCACCAATTGTCCTAAAATAACTTTTGCATCCTCACGGATAAAGTACTTATCAAAGTCATAATTAATATCTTTTAAGATAAATACATCTCCTTTGTGTGTGATGGGCTCTAGGCGTAAAACAACAGATAAAGTGGTATCACGCGGTGAAAATTCCGTAGCAATACGTGTAGCATCACCATGGAAATCCTTCAATGCTCCTGTTAAGTTGTATACTTCATCTTCTTCCAGATAAAAAGAGAATGCGCCAATAGTGTCACTTAATGTAGACATGATAGCGAGCCCTCTTCCGTCGGTTAAAGCAAGTTGGACAGCAGGAAGATCTTCCGTCGTTTTTGCATTTATCGTTTTTCCTTCTACTTTAATTCTACCACGCGGTTTATCATACGTAAAGGCATAAATATCATCAAGGCCCATTCCCCCTACGCGGTCGGAAGACACATAGCCGTATTGGTTCTTCATACTCTCCCCAATAAGGATGTAAGCGAAGTCGTCAAAAGCAGAGTTAATAGGAAAACCTAAGTTCTTTTGATTTGAAAACGTATGACGTTCACCTTGTGCACTATAAACATCTAATCCGCCCATACCGACAAAACCATCGCTTGAATAAAACAACCTATCCCCAAATACATAAGGGAAAAGCTCATTGCCTTCCGAGTTTACCACAGGCCCTGCATTAACAGGGGTACCCCAGCTGCCATCTTCCTGCAATGGAGAATACCAAATATCCGTTCCGCCTAGTCCTCCAGGCATATTAGACACGAAATAAAGTGTTTTCTCATCCGTACTCAAGGCAGCATGACCTACAGAATATTCCTTGGAGTTATTGTATGGGAAAGCCGATTCAACCCATTCATCTCCTTTTTTGGTATAAATCAAAATCTCCAAATTGCGTTGATCAAAACGGAACTGCTTGACCTTAACCTTTGCCATCTCTTCTCCTGTATAAGTACGCGTTGCGTAAAGTACATCTTGTCTTTTATTCGCAACGATAGCACCGATATGATAAGGGACATCATTAAATGCTTCAGGCAGTATACTCGGGTACTGTAGTGTTATGCCATCAGGTTCTAAAGAAGCAGAAAAGGCACGTAAAAAGGGTCTCCCTGTCATGCCTGTAATTCCACTCTGAGCCCCATCAGGCTCTCCACTATAGAGAATAGCGTTGCTTAAAGGAAAACCACCAAATTGACTAAAACGCGTATTAACGAGTTCTTGATTAATCAACTTGTGCAACGTAGGACTCTTCATCCATACCACGGCCGAATCAACACCTTTTAAGGCATTATCCACCTCTTTACTACGGCTTACACGGCCTTTAAAATCTATCAACTGTCGTTTTGCCTCGGTATAATTACCCACTTTACGCAAAACATCAATATAATTAAGCTGTGTTTTATCTTCAAAGGTGGAAGTTGGTATCACCCGGGCGTACCAATTTTCAGCCTTTTCATATTCGCGAATCTGATAGTAACAATCCGCGAGCTTTTCCATATCATTTGTTTTGGGCTTTTTCACGTCGACCATCTTCAAGTAGATTTTGGCGGCGGAAAAATACTCCCCTTGATAGTACAACTTATCGGCGGATGTTCGTAAACTCACCTGTTCTTGTGCTACACTGACTGTGGTAGTACATAGGAAAACAAATAGTAGCCCTACAGCCAAGAGCTTGTTCTTTATACGCATAATATTTATAAATATTAGTTAGTAGAAATCCCTTAGAAGAATCTTGGGCTTAGATATCTTCCGGCTTTACTACGGTTAAATGTTAAACCGAGTGTAATCTCATGGGAACCATTCTGAAGTCCGCTCATTTTGTTGAGCATAATGTCATAGGAGTAACCGATGCGGAAACGCTCGGTGGCGTAAAGCTGCACGATACCTGTGATGGCATTCATTGCGCTTAACTTTCCAGATGATTGCTCGCTGTAATCACGATTAAACAACTTCGCACGTGTACGATAGCCTGCTCCTACCCAAAATTTGTCCATAAAAATAAACATGGCATTTACATCCAATGCTGTAGGACCTTTAAAATCCTCTTTCATCAATACACTAGGACGTAAGTGAACGCCTTCGGCCACCTCAAATAAAGCTCCAGCGATCAAATAGGCGCTAATGGAACGATACAACACCTTCGTTGTATTTTGGGTGAATCGAAAATCAGAACCCGAGTTGGTACCGTGAAATAAATCCTGTACCGAAACCCCAGCATACCACCTTGGATTGTAGTAATAAACACCTAATCGAATATCTGGTGCCCAATCTGAAATTTTACCTTTAGGGATAAACCCGTCATCTATATCATTTGGATTCAATTTATTACCATCCAAACTATACTGTGTAACACCACCAGCAATACCTAAACTTAGGCGCTGTGTATCATCATCGTCCAGTTGTAGGCGTAAAGCATAGTTCGCATAGATAGCCGTTGCCGATTGTGCACCTAGCTTATCTCCCGTCAGCGTTAAACCGACACCATGTCTTTTAGACTCTTGGTCTAATACTCCATCGATAGATAAAGTACCCGTCTTTGGTGCTCCCTCCCAACCTGTCCATTGGCTACGAAGTCCGGTTTGTACAAACCAATCTTCCTTATAGCCAACATAAGCGGGGTTAACACTTACTGAATTAAAAATATATTGGGTCATCTGGATGCTTTGTTGAGCATGGACCTTCGTCCATGCCAACAATACACCAAATAAAAATAACCCATACTTATTTACTTTCATTTTTGCTGATTTTAAAATTATCAGGCAGCATTAATTACGCTTAATCAACACATCTCCTTTAAACACTCGTTTTGTCCCACCTTTTTGGGCTTCAATAATGTAGAAGTACGTGCCTTCATTTAGGCCTATACCCTCCCATTTGTTATTATAACCTTGCATACGATAAACCTCATTACCCCATCTATTCACCACTATCAAATCAACACGGTCGTAGTTTTCAATACCGATAATTTCGAAGTAATCATTTTTACCGTCACCGTTTGGCGTAAATACGTTCGGGATGAATAAATCACGTGCCTTAACAACGATAGTAACCGTCGCTGTACTTGTGCGCCCATTATGGTCAGCAACGTTATACTCGAAAACTTCAGTCCCTACAAAACCCGGATTGGGCGTGTAGGTAACCGTACCATCGACATTAACAATCACCGATCCATTGGTTGGTTGCTTCGTGATCTCTACCGAGCCTGGGTCCAGCGGTGATTTGCCGGCAATATCATTCAACAAAATGTTGAAGACATTCTCCCGATTCGGGTAGCTATCAGCATAAGTCAATTCAAAATTATCATCTATCGCCTTCGGGCCGTCCACATTAAGCTTGGTTGCCCATATGGCTTCTGCCGTTTGTATTGCACTTACCACAATATCGGTACGTGTGTGCACACCCATAGATTCCAGCTTTGTTACGTCACCAATCCAGTTGCCCGAACCAGCATATTGCATAATCTCCGCTTCGTTATCCACATAGGCGCTACCGTTGGTCATCGACTGATGGACTAAGGTGTAGTCTGCATCTGTCCCTTGACTACCAACAATCTTCCAAACACGGTCCATTCCAATTTCTTTATCTGGGAATTCTAATAGAGACTTCGCATAGTCTATGACTCCCACCTTCATATCCACGTTTGAATACGGAGATAACAAGGCTGGTGTATAGCTATTTTCATCAATCCCTATCGGGAACAAAAACTTCGTTCCACGCTTCATCCTTTTGACAAGCATACTCTCGGGATTATTTCCCGTCACCACAAAGCCATTTATGTATTGTCCTAAATTGCTGCTGTTTCCAGCATTCAGTAATTGCGCATTCTCATCGAGAAACAAATGGTAGCCATCCAACAAGATATCACCACCTTTGGTGTTAAAATCTATATTGGCAGCAACCTTTAAATCGGCCTTCTCTAGGTCTGCACTCGGAAGTCCAAAACCAGGATCAGCAATTTTGCTCAACTTAATTTTAGAAGCATTATCAATGACAAGCGTCACACCAATAAAAGTACCGTTGTTACCATCAATCAAGGTGGGCTGATTTGCCCAGTCTTGATAATATGGGTTTACGCCAGGATCTTTAAGGATGATTCTACCTGTACCCGTGATTTTTGCCGTCGGCGCAATCCATACCTGCTTACTATATAAGTATAGGTCGCCATCAATTACCCAATTGGTATTGGGCCCTAGATAAAGTTTTTCTGAATAAACAACATCAGACGTTCCTTTAGACAAGGTCATATTACCGTTGTCTAGAAAGGAACTACCTGAACCGCTTTGGGCTACAGCCGTACTCCCAAAACATAGTGGAAGTACGACATATATAAACAATGCTATTTTCTTAATCATAATATTATTTTAGCAGCCTCTTGAATTAAACATTTTATTTATTATCTCTCTACGTATTCTAGGATGATCTCATAGCTTCCTATTGGATGCATACCGACAACGGCACCAGCTAACCCTACGGTTATTGCCTTACTTGCCTGATCGTAACCCGTCAAAATAGTAGATATCGAATTCGTCGCATTGTTAATCACACGAACCCCAATAATTCGAATATTAGCTACCACTTCTGCTGGTAAAATAAACTCAGCACTTGGCGCAGTAAGACCATAACTAAATGTTACTTCTTTCACTGGTTTACCATCTTTCCATTTTCTACCTGTTTCTTGAATCACAGCCGAATAATTTATAGTACCAACCTTAATTTCCTGTAATGTTCCGCTTCCATCAGCGTACAATAACTTATCACCATTATAACTCACGTTAGTCGGAGCATGTTGAATATAATTGTTTAAGAAGGCTGGATTTCCGTATGTGTCATCATTAACTGCCATTTGGAAAAATCTACGTATATCAGGTCCTACATTTATAGCCCAAGAAATATCTCCTTCAGCATTGTACATATACACACCATTATCTTCATTATAGTCAATGGTGGTTATCGTTTCATGATTTTTAACCATCTTATCAATATTCAAAAAACTAATAGCACCGCTTTCGTCAACATAGGAAAATTGATCAGGAGAATTAATGTCGTAACTTACGTTACCACCAGTTTCATCCTTAAGCTCAACAGGCTGTAATACACCACTTGCATCAGCGTACCATAACTTATCACCATCATATTGTACCATACCTGGAGTTTCACGAATAAATATCTTCAAGAAATCTGAGTTAGATGGGTTGTTAACTGCGTCCTGGAAGAATTTAATTACATCCGATCCTACATTAATAGCCCACGAAAGATCTCCCTCGGCATTGTACATATACACACCTGTTTTATCATCATAGTCAATGGTTGTAATCGTCTCATGCTGTTTAACGAAGTCTACTAGGTTAACGGTTTGTGATACATTACTACCGTCAACAAACGTAAGACTCGTACCATCAAAACTGATGTTATTAGCTGCATACTGTTTGATAATCTCCTCTAAGATGTTCGTTACACCAGGGTTGTTTACAATCTCTTGGAAATTGTTGATTACATCCGCTGGAACATTGATTTTCTGCGTATCACCTTTCTCATTCGTATAGGTGTAAACGCCAGAACCATCATTCACTAACGTAGTAACCGTCTCATTGCTTTTGATTAACTCAACAATGTTAATCGTTTGTGTTACTCCACTACCGTCAACAAACGTAAGGTTCGTACCATCAAAACTGATGTTACCTGTATACTGCTTGATAACCTGCTCTAAGATGTTAGTAACATCAGGATTATTTACAATCTCTTGGAAATTGTTGATCACATCCGCTGGAACATCAATAACGGTTGTACTTCCATTCTCTGAAGTATACGTGTACGTACCGTCGCCATTATTAACTAAGGTCGTTACTGTTTCTGCAAGTTTAACTAACTCTGTAAGGTCAATGATTTGTGTGTTTCCACTACCATCGATATACGTGAACTCAGATCCGTTATAAATTACGTTACCTGCATTCTCATTGATAAACTGCTCTAAGATGTTTTTAACTTCTGTGTTGTCTACAATCTCTTGGAAATTGTTGATCACATCCGCTGGAACATCAATAACGGTTGTACTTCCATTCTCTGAAGTATACGTGTACGTACCGTCGCCATTATTAACTAAGGTCGTTACTGTTTCTGCAAGTTTAACTAACTCTGTAAGGTCAATGATTTGTGTGTTTCCACTACCATCGATATACGTGAACTCAGATCCGTTATAAATTACGTTACCTGCATTCTCATTGATAAACTGCTCTAAGATGTTTTTAACTTCTGTGTTG
>NZ_JBBGZT010000019.1:2051-127128 GCF_037572665.1 Sphingobacterium sp. MYb382 | reverse complement strand
GGATTATGGACTATTGGTGACTTGGATGTTGATCAGGAAGCTCAATTAACGATACGTGCGCTAGTATTGGAGACTGGGGATACCAATAACGTGGCGGATGTGGAGTCCGATACACAAGATAATGAATTAGATAATAATCAGAGTGCTATATTTATTACCGTTACAAATCTGCTTGTTGCCAATGATGATACACCAGCAAGTATCAACGGTAAAGATGGTGGTACGACGGTTTCGGTATTGGATAACGATACGCTGAACGGTAATGTTGTTGATCCTACGGAAGTCAGCTTAACACCTGGCGTAAGTCCACATGCGAATATTACGATGAATGGTGACGGGGCGATTACGGTTACACCGGAAACTCCAGCAGGCACCTATTTTTATCCATATTCAATTTGTGAGGTATTGAACCCAACAAATTGTTCTAGCGCTGAGGTTACTATTGTCGTGGATGCAGCCTTGCTTGTTGCCAATGATGATACACCAGCAAGTATCAACGGTAAAGATGGTGGTACGACGGTTTCTGTATTGGATAACGATACGCTGAACGGTAATGTTGTTGATCCTACCGAAGTCAGCTTAACACCTGGCGTAAGTCCACATGCGAATATTACGATGAATGGTGACGGGACGATTACGGTTACACCGGAAACTCCAGCAGGCACCTATTTTTATCCATATTCAATTTGTGAGGTATTGAACCCAACAAATTGTTCTAGCGCTGAGGTTACTATTGTCGTGGATGCAGCCTTGCTTGTTGCCAATGATGATACACCAGCAGGTATCAACGGTAAAGATGGTGGCACGACGGTTTCGGTATTGGATAACGATACGCTGAACGGTACGGTTGTTAATTCTACGGAAGTCAGCTTAACACCTGGCGTAAGTCCACATGCGAATATTACGATGAATGGTGACGGGACGATTACGGTTACACCGGAAACTCCAGCAGGCACCTATTTTTATCCATATACAATTTGTGAGGTATTGAACCCAACGAATTGTTCTAGCGCTGAGGCTACTATTGTCGTGGATGCAGCCTTGCTTGTTGCCAATGATGATACACCAGCAAGTATCAACGGTAAAGATGGTGGCACGACGGTTTCGGTATTGGATAATGATACACTGAACGGTACGGCTGTTGATCCTACGGAAGTCAGCTTAACACCTGGCGTAAGTCCACATGCGAATATTACGATGAATGGTGACGGGACGATTACGATTATACCGGAAACTCCAGCAGGCACCTATTTTTATCCATACACGATTTGTGAGGTATTGAACCCAACGAATTGTTCTAGCGCTGAGGTTACTATTGTCGTGGATGCAGCCTTGCTTGTTGCCAATGATGATACACCAGCAAGTATCAACGGTAAAGATGGTGGCACGACGGTTTCGGTATTAGATAACGATACGCTGAACGGTACGGCTGTTGATCCTACGGAAGTCAGCTTAACACCTGGCGTAAGTCCACATGCGAATATTACGATGAATGGTGACGGTACGATTACGGTTACACCGGAAACTCCAGCAGGAACGTATATTTATCCATACAAGATTTGTGAGGTATTAAACCCGACGAACTGCTCAACAGCTAATGTGACCGTTACGGTTACAGCGGGGACGCTTGTTGCCAACGATGATACACCAGCAAGTATCAACGGTAAAGATGGTGGCACGACGGTTTCTGTATTGAATAATGATACACTGAACGGTAAGGTTGTTAATTCTACAGAAGTAAGCTTAACACCTGGCGTAAGTCCACATGCAAACATTACGATGAATGGTGACGGGACGATTACGGTTACACCGGAAACTCCAGCAGGAACGTATATCTATCCATACACAATCTGTGATGTATTGAACCCTACGAACTGCTCAACAGCTAATGTGACGATTACAGTTACAGCAGCACTGATTAAAGCGAACGACGACACACCAATACTTATCAACGGTAAAGATGGTGGTATTACAGTTTCAGTATTGGAGAACGATACACTTAACGGTAAAGTTGTGAAGCCTGCAGAGGTTCATTTAAGACCTGGCGTAAGTCCAAATGCAGGTTTTACGATGAATGGTGATGGTACAGTTACGGTGGCACCGAAAACACCAGCCGGAACCTACACCTATCCATACACGATTTGTGAGGTGTTGAACCCTACAAACTGCTCAACAGCCGAAGTAAGAATTGTAGTAGAGCTAATAGAGATAATTGCAGAAGATGATACGTTTGAGCCAATAAACGGCGAGAATGGTGGTACTACGCTTTCTGTGCTTGCGAACGATAGGTTGAACCTTCAGGTCGTCAACCCTGCTGATATTAAATTAACCTGGCTGGACAGCGCTCCAGCAGGATTAACATTGAATCCTGAAGGTACAATTACGGTAAGACCAGGCACGGCACAAGGAACGCATACGATAAGATATCGTATTTGTGAACTGCTAAACCCGAACAACTGTGATGAGGCGATTGCTACTGTAACTGTAGCACCGGCTCCTATAATAGCCGTAAATGATGCCTATAAAGTAGCATGGAGCCAAGAGTCTATCGTCATGGAGACTGTGTTGAAAAACGACAAGTTTAACAACGGAGCGGTTAATCTAGATAAGGTGACCTTGGTACCTGGGGTTTCTAGTAATCCAGGCTTGTTCATGAATCCTGATGGTACAATTATGGCGCTGCCAGGAACACGACCAGGCACATACACCTATACCTATACCATTTGTGAGGTGCTGAACCCGAATAACTGTAGTAGCGCGACAGCAACAATTACAATTGAAGCATCAAGCTTGTTTATTCCAAATGTATTCACGCCAAATGGTGATGGTGTGAACGATGTGTTTGAGATTATAGGACTGGAGAATTATGATAAGCTATCGCTTACCATTTTAAACCGTTGGGGAAATGAAGTATACCGCAGCGAGAAATATAATAACAGCTGGGCAGGTAGAGGCTTGAATGAAGGTACTTATTTCTACATCATTAAGCTTTATAAAGATGATCAGTTTGAAGTAATGAAAGGATGGGTTTTAATTAAAAAGTAATGCCCAGATAAGAATTGGCGCGGCTTGTAGCCGTCGCTTAATCAATAATAAAGAATACTATAATAGCAAAAAAAGCAACTCCTTGGAGTTGCTTTTTTTGTGGCCCGTAGGGGCAACTTTTGATTTTTAGAGTAATTGTGTAAGTGCGGTTTCCCGTAACTTTCATCAAAATTTTTATAAGATATTGGGGCGAAAGTAAATTTTAACAATATGAAGGCCTGTTTTACTAGGCTCTTTATTAATAACAATTAAATATGAAGCAAATATTACTCACGATAGGGGGATTGTTGATAGTCTGTTTAACCTCTTGCATAGATGGGCAATCAACTTACAATTACACATTGCATTCTATAATCTCTAATAATTATAAGGGGGAAGTCGAGACCGTTATAGAAAGCGAATTGAGAGATACAGCAAAAATAGAGTATATTAAAGGTGCTTTAAGATATATTAGCTCTGAAAAAAAGGAATTTATTTTAGTGAGACAAGGTAATAGTGATTTGTATGAATATTCTACAATAAATGAAAAAATAAAAGTTTTTGCGCCAAAAGGTATTGATACCTTAAGGGTTGATGTGTCAGTAAATAAGGGTGTTAACACCGAGGCGACTATCGTATTTGTAAAGAATATTTAAACCGATTTATATTGGGAATGGTAACTCAAACTGTGTCGTTGGATAATTAGCCTAATTCTAAAAGCAACTCCAAGGAGTTGCTTTTTTTGTGGCCAGAAGGGAAATATCCGCTTTGGGTTTATTTATAATATGTTGACGCGCGCAGCGCAAAAAATCTCACCATTCTAGGGTAATCGGTTCCGATAAATCTCTTACAAAGAATCTTTCGGGTTTTCTAAGGCTTTCAAAAGCCGCTCATATAAAACGACCTTTTCTGCATGAAGCTTTTTATTCTCCTCATAAGCTTCGATAAGTTTATCTAACGGATTGAAGGTACACTTGTAGTTTTCAGAGTATGCAACTGCGATGGCTTCATTGTCAAACGTATTGGACATAATGTTGATCGCCCTTTCTTCATCAAAGTTCCGGATAGCTTCTTCGGGTACTCTTAAAATCTTTGAAACCTGCTCCAGGATAGCGTCTTCTACTTTTTCTTTAGCTTCCAGCTGAGATACTTTCTTTTGCGTCCAAGCATCGCCTAGCTCATAAGCTAACGTTTCTTGCTTAATACCCAACATCTCTCTAAAGCGTTTGATATTTCTTCCTTCGTGTATATGTTGCTTAGCTTCCATTGGTATTATTCTACTGGTAAATTCGTAACACTGATAAATTTATCAGTGTTACGAATTTACAAAATATTAAAGAATAAACTCCATTTGACGACTGAATATTCCACTGTGCTCCGGAGGGGAGTGGTGGTTGCGGTATTGCTTAATTTATACTCCCGCGTTTGAGGAGTTTTCAAATTTTATTATTTGCTTTTTGGGAAGCCTACCTATAAAAAATTAATCAGTAAGGGGATTGCTGTTTGGTTCTAAAAATACATTTATAGTAAAGAAATTTCCCTTTTTGAAAGAAATAGGTCTTGTCTCCATTGGCTTGTAGCCGAAAGCGTTAATTGTAAAAAAGGGAGGTTTGTCAGAAAAACTATTTCTTGAATCTTGATATTTATTTTTAATTTCTACCGTTTCAAACAAGTAGGTGTGAACCCCCGTATTTATAGTCTTTTTTGTATTTATATCGTAGACTGTTATTAAAAAAGTAACACTATCAGCAGGTGTTTTACTTGATGCCTGTAAAGTATACCCTCCATTGTTATTTGTAGATATTATATTTTGATAGCTATTACATGAAATAAGCAATAAAACTATGATAAGATTAATTAGTAAATATGACTTTCTCATTTTGACAGCCTCCGTTATTTTACTGGTAAATTCGAGATATAGATAAGTTTATCGGTATTACGAACTTACAAAATATTCAAGAATAAACTCAATTAGATCGCTGAATATTCCCTTGTGTGTAGTAGGGGAGGGTTGGTGCAGTATTGCTTAGTAATATTTGGATTATTCCGTAAGTACGGTTTCCCGTAACTTCTTTCAAAAGGTTTATCAGATATTCGCGTTTGAATAGATTTTTGAAAATAATCAGATTGTATTTATATCAGTCTTTTTCGGAAAAGAATAATTTAATGTATAGACTATATGGCAGTTCCAAAGTCGATATTTTGATTACTTAAGCTGAAATATGATTGATAGTATGTTCTATCTATTACGCATATTTAATTAGATAACCTGTAGGATTTGGCTATTATTTAAATCATGAGAATTTATTTAAAATAATTAATATATAACAGCATCTGATAAATATGGTGTTAACGAAAGGTGAAGATTGTGCGGTGTTCAAAATTGTCACAATCTTCAAGGCTTCTGCTTTTTACAGAGCTTGTGCTAGATAATCACTCTTCGCCAATACCCAAAACGTTAGCTGTAATCATTAAATAGGCAGTGTAAATTCAAAAATGAACTATTATAAATACACGACAACTTCGACAACAAAATTAATTTTAGAGAACCTTTCATTAAGGTGGTCAAGTCCTTTACAATTCAATGATATTGAAGAGTGTCAATTTGTACCATTTACAAATGAAGAACATAGGAAAGCTCACGAAAAATATATTGAAATATTAACAGAATTTGCAAAAGGAAAACATTTAGATTATGATTACAATAAATTTAGTCATATAACTCTATTGTTAATAGAAGCTTTTAAGATTTCTATTGACCAAGGTACTTTTACCACAGAAAATTTTGTTGATGTGATGTTGAATATCACAAATAATCCTGATTCAGACTATAGAAATTATATTAATACTGCACTAATTAGAATATTTAGAATTTTATGTGTAACTGACAATTACGATAATAATCTAATGTGGGCTCATTATGGTGATCAAAATTATGGATGTGTAATTGAATTAGACAAAGTATTTATTGATGCACCAAGAAATTTAAAAGAAGGTAAAGTTACTTATCACGAAAATCTAAATCCACAATCAAATCCTTTAGATATGCTATTGTATGGAGAAACTGAAGAAGTTAGAAATTTAATGATAAAAGATGTAATATTTTCAAAAAGGACAAATTGGAGTTATGAGAATGAATATAGGTTTATGTTTGCTGAAAGCTTTGGTTCTATTAAATCAGTAACAGATATGCAAACTAAAGAAACGAAAATTTCAGTTAGCAACCAGACTGACAGATTATTTGCTGATGTAAAAATTTTATCGGATAACATAAAATCGATAACCTTTGGCATAAGAACTTCTAAAAAGGATATTTCAGAAATAGTTGAGATAGTTAAAAAATTAGAATATAAATGTAAATTTTATCAAATGAAACTAGAAAATGGTATTATTTCTCGAAATGATTTAATTCTATTATAATCTATGACTACAGCTAACATCGGCTTGGCAAAATGCGGGTTAAAGTGCAAAATTGAAATTCTCGCATATTTAGCCGCCAAAAGCTGTTTGCTTTTGTTTTTTTTACCAAAAGGCTCAAAGCTTTGGCTACGTTTCGGCCTGAATTGAACTTTCGCTCAATCCAAGCCCGCACTATCGCCAAGCCGCGGCCCGTTATGTACTATATTAACCCAAAAACTACTTAATAAAAAAATATGTCATTTGAAGCTAAAGTGTTTAAAGTTTTAATTGCAAGTCCAGGCGATGTAGAAGAAGAAAGAATTGCAATTCCACAAATTATTTCGGAGTGGAATAATAATAATGCAGAAACGAATAGTGTAGTTTTATTGCCCGTAAAATGGGAAACACATTCGGCACCTTTGCTTGGAGATAGAGCACAAGGAATAATAAATAATCAGATCGTCACTAGCTGTGATATGGCAGTCGGTGTTTTTTGGACAAGATTAGGTTCTCCAACAGGCGTAAGTGAAAGCGGAACTGCCGAAGAAATTGAATGGTTTATTGAAAACGAAAAACCTGTTATGTTATATTTTTCCTCTAGGAGTATAGATCCGAACAAATTAGAAATAGATCAATATAAATCATTAAAAGATTTCGAAAAAAAAATGAGGAAAGTTGGGTTAACAGGCTCATATAATAATTTAGCCGATTTTAAAGAACAACTTTTGAGACAATTAACAATTAATGTCAGAAACTTATTAGAAAATAATCCAGTAAAAAAGCCAACGCAAAAAGAAACTACAGAGAAGACGAAAGAAATTAAAAAAATAATAAAAGAAAATGCAATCTATATTGAAGATTACGAAAAGAACGGTCAAGTGAAATCATTTCTAGTAAAGGGAAATACCACATCAATAAAGGATGAATTAAAAGATTTGGGAGGGAAATGGAATGGAGGTTTGAACGGTTGGATTTTCCCTATATCAAAAAAAATAGAAGTTGCTGAATTTATTAAAAAAAGTTCCTAAATACAGCACATAACAAGGGTTTGGCGAAATGGCAGTTTAAGGGAGAAATTGAAAGTTTCTCCTTTTTTTAGTCGCAACGGCCTTTTATATTTCCTTTTTTCATAAATTTAGAAAATAATAAAAGGCTGTTGCTTAGGTTAGTGCAAGATTGAAAGTTTTAGCTTTCTAGTCCGCCACTATCGCCAATACGCGGCGCGTTAGCGGTAATTATGACAAGTGTATCTCAATATCAAAATAGCTTATGACAAATGAAATAGAACTTTATAAAATAGGAGAAACCTATATAAAATTTGATTTTGAATATTCTGAAAGGAATAAGTTAAAAATTAAAGATGCTTATTTATCTCAAATTGGGCTTACTTCTAGTGAATATCTAAAAAATGAACATGTATATAAGATTTCAATTGAGTTTGAAAAAGGGTCATTAAAAACTAGAATTATTGTTTGGAGTACAGCTATTTATATAGGTATAGCAAATTATGGTTCATTCAGAGCTGGTGTTAGAGAAATCATAAGTGATGTAAGACAATTTTCTGAAGTAGTAATTAACAGAATTGATGATGACCCAAATATTCCACAAAACGACATAATTAGAACTGAAAAACGATTAGGACTTCCGGGAAGGCTTCAAGAATTATATAATCGTATTGATAGTTATGAAAGAAATATTAATAATCTCTCAAATGTGCAACAACAAGCCGAATTGACAACCATTAAAACTGAAATAGCTAGTTTAATTGAATTGCTTTCACAACAGGATAGACAAGCATTTTTAAACGAGTTAAATAATAACTATACCCAAAATTTACCACAACCGAACGAAAGAAGAACTAATTATTTAATAAATAGATATGCTCTTAAACCTGAAGAAAACGTTGAATTTATAGAAGAATAACTACCGCTAACAAGGGTTTGCTAAAAGCGGGGCTGACGTGCAAGCCTAGAGTTTTGTGCTTCTATTAAACTTTAGTAATAAATTGAAACTTTGTGCTTCAAAACCCGCCCGAACGCAAAGCCCGAAAACGTTGGCGGAAATTTTAAACCTCGAAATGATAACTTCTGAAAATTTACTAAAGTTTTTAAAAACAGGACTTGAAAACCTTCATTTACTCAATCCAAAATGTCAACAAATTTTAGTCAAGGAAATTTCTATAGTCAATGATGATAATCTTTGCTGTGTATTTTATCCTAAATCGTCAAAATCTAATGATATAAAGTTAGAAATCGGATCAATAATGGGTTTTTTTAACGGTTTTTTCAGAGAAAATCTATATGAAAACATAAGTTTTTCTCATTATCTAGTTAGGGCATTTAATTCTAATAATGATGAAATATTGTATGCTTTATCAACAAAATCTACCGCTGAACTAATTGGCACAGGAAAAGCGATTGAATGGTATAAACTCACATTATTTCAAGAAAATACTGATGATTTTAGGTTAACCCAAGCTAAACAAATTATTTCAGAATTAGAAAATTGTTTACGAGAATTTGTAAAACTGAAGCTTTATAATAAATATGGTGAAGATTGGTGGAATTTAAGTCTAAACAATAAACTTGGAAATGATGTTAAAGAAACTTACAAAAATCAATTTGGTGAAGAAATTAATGATGGCAGTATTTTAGTTCAATATACTTTTACATTGCAACTCAAAAAAATAATTTCTACACATTTTAATCTTTTTAAAAGCTATTTTTCAAAATTAGAAGACTTCAATACACAAATGGACTTATTGAATAAAATTCGCCGAGAAGAAGCTCACAATAGAACAATAACAACAGAAACATTAGAAAAACTAAAAGAACTTCACGAAAAACTAATTTCAAAGGCTTTAGTGGAACTAACTAATTTTCAATCTGTATTCCTAAATGAAAACTGGAAGTTGAAAGTTAAAAAAATTATGAGTGAATCAGAATATAAACCAAAATACAATAATTCTGAAATTCAAAACGAAAACAACTTGTTAGCAAAGTTGATTAAGATTCGAGAAAACATCGATAATTTAATTGTATTTTTGGATGAAAAAGTAGTTAAACTAAAATCAATTGTTGTTCCAATTCAAAAGAAAGATACTCAAAAAGACATTGTTTTCTATTTTGAAAAGTTGAAAAATCTACAACAAAACCTTCTAAAAGAAACCGAAACTTTAAATACAGAAAGGATTTCTGAAATCAATAGTGAGATTCAAAAACATCAAGTAGAAATGGATATATTTTCAAGAAACTTTTTAATAAATGAAGGATAGGAAAAACTTCCGCTAACATTGCTTTTGCAAAAGAGTAGGTTAAGTGCAAACGTCAACTTTTGTGCTTTCTATCCGTAAAAACCATTTTTTATTTGCCCAAAAAGTATAGATTAGAAAATAAAAAATAGTTTTGCTATGTTGGTGAATTGAACTTTTTTGCTTCCTTTTCCTCGCCTTTGGCAATTTCCGAACCGTTATTTGGAACACCTAAATCAATCAAGTAATTCCGGATTCCCGTAACGAGCTTTTATTTTTTTATTAGATATTAGTGTTTAAATAGATTTTTGAAAATAATTAGATTGTATTTATATCCGTCTTTTTCGGAAAAAAATAATTTAATTTATAGGCTATATGGTAGTACCAAAGTCGATATTTTGATTATTTAAGCTGAAATACGATTGATGATAGGTTCTGTCTGTTGCTAATGTTTATTTAGATAACCTGTAGGATTTGGTTATTATTTAAATCATGAGAATTTATTTATAATAATTAATACATAACAGCATCTGATAACATGGTATTAACGAAAGGTGAAGATTGTGCGCTATTCAAAGTTGTCGCAATCTTCAATGCTAAATACTAAAAAATAAACTTTTTGAAAAAACTACTTTTCACTGCTATTTTCATTATGTAAATTGAGACTGAGTTTCTAATTACAATGCCTGGTTTAGCAGCATGCATCATGAAAGCCAAACCAAAAATTACTATCAATACTCACATAAGAACTTATATATAACAAAACCTTAAAAGATGATCGGTTTAAAGAGAATAAATCTAGTAATTGGAAGCATATTACTTATGCTAACTTCAACAAGCTGTAAAAAGACAGCAGATGCTGTTCCAAATATGTATGAACAGTTTTTAGAGTTTAAAGACAAAACCGGGAAAAATTTATTAAACAACTTTGATATTAATGAATTGAATAGCGATATAATAGTGAAATCCGAGAATGGCGAAGTAGTAAATACTGTTTATTCAGTCTTTGAAATAAATAACAAAAAGTTTCTCAAGATTAATTCATCAACCTCACCGGATAACAAGGTTAATGTATTAATTTATACAATACAGAACGAGAAATTAATGGGAGATTCAGAAAAATATATCCTAGAAACTAGGTGGAATATTTCAGACAACAGGATTACTTTAACTGATTTCTTTAAAAATGGTGAGAAGCAAATCCCAGTCAAAGAAGACTTTGTAAATTTCAGTCATTATGTTTTAACTAAATAATGATTAAAGTTTATATACACATGAACACGTAGTATAAAATAAAGGCCCTTTAAGGGCTTTTGTTTTATCTATGTCCTGTACTGAAATAAGTGAAAGTTAACCGAACTTATTTCAGCGTAGAAATAGTTATAAAGCAAAAAAGCAACTCATTTGAGTTGCTTTTTTTTTGTAGCCCGTAGGGGAATCGAACCCCTGTTTCCAGAATGAAAATCTGGCGTCCTAACCCCTAGACGAACGGGCCAATTGCTTTTGGTGATGCAAATATAAGTGCATTATTTGTTTCTCCAAAATATTTTTGAGGGATTTTTCTGGCTCAATATATAATTCATTGAGCCAGAAAAGATTATTTTTTAAATTAAATCGAAGCCGATGTCGCGACGGAAGTATTTACGCTCGTAAAAGATCCTTCCAGCGTCCGCTGTCGCCTGTTGAAGGGCATCAAGGAGGTTATCTTGTAAGGTTGTTACCGCGATAACACGGCCACCAGCCGTCACCACTTTGCCATCAACAAGTTTCGTACCCGCGTGGAAAACGATAGAATCTTCCACATTTTCGATATTCACAATCTCTTTGCCCGACTCATACTCGCCAGGGTAGCCACCAGCCACCAACATCACCGTTACGGCCGTCTTTGGACTTACCGTGAACGAACGCGTGTCTAAGTTGCCTTCAGCCACACCTTCAAAAAGGTCTAACAAATCCGATTCAATACGCGGCAATACCGATTCTGTCTCCGGGTCGCCCATACGAACGTTATATTCGATAACGAAAGGCTCGCCATCAATATTCATCAAGCCGATAAAGATAAAACCCTTGTACGGGATGCCGTCTTTCTTTAAGCCATCTACGGTAGGCTTAATGATGCGTTCTTCCACTTTACCAAGGAAAGCATCATCAGCAAAAGGAACAGGCGAGATAGAGCCCATACCGCCTGTATTCAGGCCAGTATCACCTTCACCAATACGTTTGTAATCTTTCGCCGAAGGCAATACTTTATAAGAAATACCGTCTGTCAGCACGAAAACGGATAATTCGATACCTTTTAAAAATTCTTCAATCACAACGACCGAGCTCGCAGCACCAAATTTGGCATCTGCAATCATCGCTTGTAATTCTGTTTTAGCATCTTCCAGTGTTTCGCAGATTAACACCCCTTTACCAGCAGCCAATCCATCGGCTTTAAGCACGATAGGTAGCTTCTGTGTTTCTAGGTAGGCCAATCCATCAGCCAAGTTAGACTTGTCAAACGAACGGTAAGCCGCCGTAGGAATGTTGTGACGCAACATAAACTCTTTGGAGAAGTCTTTAGAACCTTCCAGCTGTGCTCCTTGTTGCTGCGGACCAATAACAGGGATATCCTTAAGGTCAGGACGAGACAAGAAGAAATCGTGGATTCCTTTTACTAAAGGTTCCTCTGGGCCAACGACCACCATAGTAATCTGGTTAGCCAGCACAAATTGTGCGATGCCTTCGAAATCTGTTACTTTAAGATCTACATTTTGTCCATACTGTTGTGTACCAGCATTGCCTGGTGCAATGAATAGTTGGTTTAGTTTTGGACTTTTTGATAGTTTGTATGCAAAGGCAGACTCTCTTCCGCCCGAACCGATGATTAGGATGTTCATGCCAACAAAGATACCGATGTAAATCAATAATCTATAAAAATTAAAAGAGATCTCGATAAATTTTGTAATTTAATGTCAATTTTAACTAATTATTAGCATGAGCTTAAAGAGAATAGTACTGTTATGGTGCCTGTGGCTGCCTTTGGTCGTTTTTGGACAAGGTGAGCAAGCCTTCTTATCTAAGATGAATACCTACCAAGCACATCGGCCAGTAGAAAAAATACACCTCCAACTCGATAAGTTTGCCTACACCGCAGGGGAAACAATCTGGTTTAAGCTGTATAATGTGCTTGATGCCAATCGGTGGCTATCCAACCTTAGTCAAATCGCCTATGTTGATCTCATAGACCCCAAGGGGGATATTGTCGATAAGGTAAAAATTCCACTCGTCAACGGGTTAGGGATGGCAGATATTACGCTTATCGATACCTTGGTTGAAGGAACCTACCGCTTGCGTGCCTACACCAATTGGATGCGTAATGACGCCTCAGACTATTTCTACGATCAAAACCTCACCATTAGTAATGGGCGTTCCGATGAGGTCATCGCGTCCTATAAGCAAGAAGGCAATCAGTTTGTGGTGCAATTGAACGATTTGAAAAAAGCACCGTTACCAAAAACAAGCATTCGTTACACAATAGAAAAAAATGGGTCTTCCCTTAAGAAAGGACGATTAACGACCGATGAAAACGGGAAAATAAGCCTGCCGCTAGCCGCAGATTTTGCCGACGCAAAGCTGTCTCTTTCTTTCGATAATGCACAAAAAAGTACGGTTAACAAGATTTTCAAACTTCCTGCTATAGAAAGTAGGCCCAATAGTGTGCAGTTCTTCCCCGAAGGAGGGTCTTTATTGCTTGGAGGCATGAACGGCTTAGCAGTAAAGAGTTTGCGTCCTAATGGTAAAGGTATTAAGTCAACAACCTACCTGCTTACCCCTAATAAAGATACGGTAGCCATCGTAGAGACGAATTATCTAGGAATGGGATCAGGGCTTTTATTTATCGATGAGCAGGTCGGTTTAAAGGCGCACACTGTTTTTGAAGACGGCACGTCTGTAGAAAGTGAACTACCAGCGCTGTTGTCTAGTGGTTTTAATATGTTGGTTAATAATTTGGGTGCCGACCGTTTGTATGCACAAGTAAATATCAGTAAGGACAAGCAGAATAATCAAGAGATATACTTTTTGGTGCAATATATGGGGCGCACGTATCACGTAGCCAAGCAAAAGGCAAACAAAAGAGAGCTTACCTTTTTTGCGCCTAAGGCTAGCTTACCATCAGGAGTTTTGACGGTTACTATTTTGGATAGTGATATGCGTCCTTTGATTGAGCGCCCTGTTTTTGTGTTTAAGAATGCAGAGAGCATATTGGATATCGTTGGACAAACCAACGCAAAGAGCTATGCTCCACGTAAAAAAGTAGATGTAAGTATGGAGGTTGGTGAAGCTACCGATACCGTGCGTTATGCCGCTTTATCGGCTTCAGTGCTAGATATTACAAATTTGAAAGCAAATACAGCTTTGCAAGCTAATATCTATTCCAACCTGTTCCTAAATGCCGATGTGAAAGGCTATATCGAGGACCCGGGCTACTATTTTGACCAAACCGTTAAGGTGAAAGATATTGATCAGCTGCTCCAAACGCAAGCTTGGCGTAAACTTGATTTGACAGCTTCGCTGGATACGGTAAAGCCTGCTTATGCTGTGGAAGAAGCAATATCGATTAAAGGGCAAACCCGTAAAGTAGGGCGTAAGTCGGCTTTTCCAAATGCCCATGTGACCTTAATATCCACGAAGAACTTTATGAACTTTATCGATACGGTAGCAAACGCGAATGGAGATTTTGAGTTTAACAACTTGTTGTTTCCGGATAGCGTGAAGTTTATTGTCTCCGCGAAGGACGATAAAGGGAAGAAAAATATAGATATCATTGTGCCTACAGTGGAACCCCCAGCGTTAGGGAATAATAAAAATTGGCCCGATGAGGTTTATGGTGTAAATAAACTGATGGAGGAGGAGCTGCTGCAAGCAAAAGCCTATTTTGCAGGACTAGAGTCTCAAGGGTTGATGGAGAAAAGTCTCGTTATTGAATCGATTACCGTGACAGCACGTAAGCCGAGGAGCAAGGCCTCCGAGAGCTCTACAAACCTAAATGGGGCAGGAAATGCAGACCAAGTAATTAGTGCCGATGATTTATCGACCTGTGCTACCTTAGACATGTGTTTATCGGGTAGATTATTGGGGGTTATGTTTAGAGGTGGCATTCCATACTCCACACGCGGTGGTGGAGAAATGCAGGTGATACTAGACGGTATGTACATCCAAGGAGATCAGTTGTCGTCTATCAATGTTGCTGATGTAGCCTCAGTAGAGGTTTTGCGCAATAGTAATTATACGGCTATTTATGGGATGTACGGTGGAAATGGCGTAATTATCATTACCTCGAAAACGGGTAAAGATGCGATAGCAAGCACCGTGGCTCCGTTGGGTATGTTGACCATTCAGCCGCAGGGATTCTACGTCAGTAAAACGTTCTACAAACCTATTTACGAGGTGGATTCTACGCAGAAGCTTAACCAAGATTTGCGAAGCACCATCCATTGGGAACCGAATATTGTTACCGACAAAGCAGGTAAAGCTGCCTTTGATTTCTACACGGCAGATCGACCAGGGAAATACCTGATTACCATCGAAGGTGTTGATTTTAATGGTAAAATAGGTCATAAAACCCTAGAAATTGAAGTGAAATAAAACAACAACAAGCTTATAAACAAATAAGGCCTGATTTCTAGAAATCAGGCCTTATTTGTTATCATGAATCACATGTTAGTCTCTTAATTTTTCAACACGTGTAGGCGTTTGTTCTCCTTTGATAATGCCCATCACACCTTTGGCGATAGCCTCAATGCTCGATTTAATATTATCGATGTCCAGTGTTGACACTTCGTCTTTCACCGTATGATAATAGCTGTCTTTATCAATCTGTGAAGTGGAGAAAGTATGTGCTGGTACACCTAAGGCTGCTAAAACAGCGTTGTCACTGCGGTAAAATAAGTTCTGCTGTGGGTATGGATCCGGATGGAAGGTGAAGGCTGTGCCTTTCACTTGCTCCTGCATCAAGGTCGCTAGGTTAGAATTGTTGTAGCCCGTCACGTACAAGCTGTTAGGGCCAAACTTAGAATCTTTACCGATCATCTCAATGTTAAGCATCGCGACCACCTTGTCTGGATCTATGTTGTTGGAGAAATATTTAGAACCATACATGCCAATTTCTTCCGCCGTAAAGGCGACAAAAATCAAGGTACGTTCATTTTGGTTAAGCTTTTTAAAATATTTTGCTAAGCTAATCATCGCTGTAGTACCCGAAGCATCATCATCTGCACCATTGGCAATAGAGTCTTGACCTACAGCAGACAAAATGCCAATATGGTCATAGTGTGCTGAGAAAATAACATATTCATCAGGTTTTGATTTCCCCGGAATTACCGCCGCCACGTTAAACAAAGGAAGGTCTTCTTTTTTTGTGCCCGCTTGAATGGCGAATGACTTGGGCTCGGCCGTCGGTTTAAGGATAAAAACCTTGCTTATCGCATGGGGAGATTCAATATCTTGCTTGGGAACGATGTTTTCACGTGAAAAAATCTTTTTGAAGCGGCTCAACATCGGCGCAAAGGAGGCATCAACCCACACGATAGCGTTGTTTGGATTCTCCCTAACAATCTCGCGAAAGCGCGTAGAGAAGTCTTCCCCCTCTTTGATGCTTAGCTGCTCAATAGCGTCCTTCTCCGTCCAGTTTACTTTCGCATCAGCGCTAATAATCAGAAAATCGTCTGCAGCAACGGGCGTATTATTTACCGCGACAGACTGCTGCGCAGCGCTAATGCGCGTTACCTGAAATGATTGTCGGTAGTTGGCTTCCGCATACGGCTTTAAGCCGTCTTTCTTAAATTCCGAAGCTATAAAGTCGGCAGCGCGCTCGATATCCTTACTAAAGGAAGCTCTACCACGCATCTCGTCGGCGGCAAGGGTTTCTACAATACGTTGCACCTCCTTGCGGTCGGCAATTTGAGCATGGCTAATGCCGATTCCCTGGAAGGAAAAAACAGCAAAGCAGAGCATAGCAGGGAAAAAAGAACTTTTCATTTGGTTTTTTATGTAGGTAATTGTTAATTGAAAATCAGTATTTATATACGATGCCGAACAAGTTACGAAAAATAGTATATTTGATACGTAAGATTCAAAAAATCAAGTGCGCACAAGGGCGTTCAATATTTATAATACTATGAAAGAAGTTACAGTAAAGGAATTAAAAGAGCTGATTGACAGCCAAGCAGATTTTCAATTGATCGATGTGCGCGAGCCTTTTGAATATGAAGTGTCTGATATCGGTGGATTAAATATCCCATTGGCAGGTATCGTTATTGAAGCAGATAAATTGGCTAAAGATAAGCCTGTTATCATTCAGTGCCGTTCAGGAAAACGTAGTGCACAAGCCGTGATGTTGTTAGAGCAACAAGGGTTTGATAACCTAGCCAACCTTAAAGGTGGTATCTTGGCATGGAAAGAAGAAATTGACCCTTCATTAGACGTATACTAGGTAGCATTTTTTTCTGCTAACTTTGTCACATGAAAAATTTAGTACGGGAAACGCAGCAAGCTTTTTATTTTAGCCTTGGTTTTTATGGATTAGCCTTGTTGTGGACCTTATTGAAGCTGCCTTTTGCGGCGGTATTGTTGAGTATTGCGCTCTTAGTATCGCTGATATGGGTAGTATTGGTCTTGCGCGAATTGATGTTGTCCACCAAGTTGAATGATGGAAAGCGCATGCTATTTTTAATATTCATTATCTTTGGCAATGTGTTCGCAGGGGTAGTTTACTTTTTTTTCCTACGTGAACAGGTCATCGGACAAAAATTAATTAAGAAATAGAGCATGTCTAAATATTTTATTTTCAACCTTCTATTAACTTTCGCTATCGTCTTTTTAGGCTATAGTGGATTTCTTGCCTACCAAGCCGGCAATCAGCTGATTCTTTTTATCGCATTAGCCCTGCTTGTCGTTATGGTTTACCTGAAAACAGTCTTATTGAAGGTTGTAAAAAAAGAAGCTAAAAAACGAGCGGAAACACCAAAGCCAATCGTGAAACATAAAAAAGGAGCTAAATAAGCTCCTTTTTTATGTTGTATCGTGTGATTACTTTACGAAAGGAGGTTTCTTCACCTGTGCTTTTACCGATTGGTTACGGATAGAGATAAAAATCTCCGTTCCTTCTTTTGCGAAAGCAGTGTTCACATAGCCCAAGCCGATAGATTTCTTTAATGTTGGCGACTGTGTTCCAGAAGTAACACGACCAATTTTGTTGCCTTCAGCATCCACAATCTCGTAGTCGTGACGAGGAATACCACGGTCAATCATCTCAAAGCCTACTAATTTCTGCGCTACGCCATTCTCTTTCTCTGCTTTCAAGTTTTCTGCGTTAACGAAGTCTTTCGTAAATTTCGTAACCCAGCCCAAGCCAGCAGCAAGAGGCGATGTCGTATCGTCAATATCATTACCATATAAACAGAAGCCCATCTCTAAACGCAACGTGTCGCGAGCAGCCAAACCAATCGGTTTGATACCGTAGCTAGCACCAGCCTCAAAGATAGCATCCCATACTTTCTGCGCATCCTCGTTTGCCACGTAAATCTCAAAACCGCCAGCACCAGTGTAGCCTGTAGCAGAGATTAATACATTGTCAACACCTGCGAAAGTACCTTTTTGGAACGTGTAGTATTCCATTGGTGCAAGCTCCACATCCGTCAAAGACTGCAATGCGTCGGCTGCTTTAGGACCTTGAACGGCAAACAAAGAAGTCTGGTCAGAAATGTTTTTCATCTCTACACCATACGTGTTGTATTTGCTAATCCAGTTCCAATCTTTTTCAATGTTAGAAGCATTTACCACTAAGAAATACGTCTGGTCATCAATCTTGTAGATAAGGAAGTCATCTACAACACCACCAGTTTCATTAGGAATATAGGCATATTGCACTTTTCCATCATATAGTTTTGATGCGTCATTAGAAGAAATTTTTTGGATTAGGTCTAATGCTTTTTCACCTTTAAGGATGAATTCACCCATATGGCTCACATCGAAAACGCCAACACCTTGACGAACGGTCTCATGTTCGTCGTTGATTCCAGAATATTGAACAGGCATGTTGAAGCCAGCAAAAGGTACCATCTTGGCACCAAGACTGATATGATGCTCGGTAAGTGCAGTGTTTTTAATCATGTCGGTTTTTAAACTAATTTTTTTCAAAAATAGGCAAAGAAAAGCCCATTTCAAACCTTTCCGCTAGCTATTCTTGAAATCGTTGCTTTCCAAGGTTCGATAAAGCCCTAAGGTCGCTTATTTACTCAGGGATAGGCATATCCAAAAGCTCCAGCGTGCGTATGAATGCCGCCTGCAGTGGCGCTTTAATGCGTACTTCCGCTCCGCTTGAAGGGTGCTCAAAAGCAAGCTCCTGTGCATGAAGCATCATCGTGTCCATCTCAAACCGTTCTTTCCACATTTTGTTCTGCTTGTTGCAGCCATGGGGGCGGTCGGCCAAAATAGGGTGGAACACATGGGCTAGGTGCCTCCGTATTTGGTGCATACGACCCGTGACAGGGCGTGCCTCCACCAGCGAGTAGCGTGAAGTTTCGAACTTGCCCATCGGGATGGGAAGCTCAGCACGGTGTAGCGTCCGGATATGCGTAATAGCCTCCTGCTCGGTTCCGTTTTCCTTCTTCAAAGGGTAGTCAATCGTGAAACTGTCCTCCGTGTAGCCACGCACAATAGCCAAATATACCTTCTCCGTCTTGCGTTCCGCAAATAGCATTTGCGCCTTCGAGTCCATCGCTTTACTAAGCGAGAACAATAAAACACCAGCCGTCTTGCGGTCCAATCGGTGTGCCGGGTAAACAGGCTGTTGGATTTGGTCGCGTAGGATCTGCAAAGCAAACTCGGACGTGTCTGCCGCAATCGACGAACGGTGAACCAACAAACCATGAGGCTTATTGATGGCGATGAGCTCCTCATCTTGAAATAAAATATCGAGCATTAGGAACCTTTAATAGCCGTTACAATCTCTTTCGCCTTCTCATCAATCTTCGGGCTTAGCCAAATCTGCTTAAAAGCACCTCCGCCAATCGTCGATTCTTTCCCTTCCCAGCGTATTTTCGTCAACGAAAAGAAGTAGTAATTATATACTTTAACATTGTTTTGGATGAACTGGTCTACCAACACATTGCCGAAAAGCTGAACACCGAAGTCCACAAGCTCATTATTTTGTTTGTCCTTTTCCGAAGCTGCATTTTTCATCAATGCTAAAGCCTTTTCCTTCACGCGCGCTTCCTGCTCTTCTTTGGAAGGGTTTGTTACAAAGGCCAATAGCATGATAGCAATCAGCGATAAGGCGAAAATTCTAGTTTTGCTCATGCTACAAAAGTAAAGCTTCCTCTTTATAAACACACTATGCTATGCCATAGGAAATAAGTCAGCCCCCAAAAAAGAATAGGGGCCTTTCTCGGAAGAAAGGCCCCTATGCACAAATATTTTAAAGTTAAGCTTAGTAAAGCTCGTAAACACCGTCAATATTACATGTCAATTTGATAGGACGGATGCTGATGTCTAAACTCTCATGAGCCACATCTGCACTAGCGCCCATAGATTTCATAGCGAAAGATCTCGGCATAATATCGTTCCAGCCAAAAGAGCTGTTGTCATTGATAGAGATTGCTTTACCAATTTTGTCGCCCGTAGCAGAAGCGATAATCTCAGCATTTACGCGTGCATCTTTTACAGCAGCAATTTTCAATTCTTTCTCAATCTCACGTTTTTGTGTGTGGTCGTAACCGCTGATTGATGTACTTTCTAAGCCTTTAGCATCTACATTATCCAACATTTGGTCAAGACCATTTAAGTTCGTAATCTTAATGCGGTACTGTTTCGCTTGCAAAAGCTCCGTATTTTTTTTCTTGTTACCGCTGTAGTCACTGTTGTAGCTGTAGATATTTTGAATCGTGAAGTCTTCTTTCTTCACGCCGATAGCCATCGCCGCATCATATAATTGCTTTTCTAAAGTCTCAATAGCTACTTTCTTTTTCGAGTTGCCATCCACACAGTACTCACGCAAAGCGATCGATAAATAGATGATATCTGGCGTGATTTCGCGCTCCGCATAGCCGCGTGTCGCAACCTTTCTGCTTGATTCGTAGTTCGTTGTTTGTGCGTTAGCCATTGTCATGGTGAAAATTGCTGTGATAAGGATAAGTACTTTTTTCATGTTTGTTGTTGCTTAAATAAACTTTAAAAATGCTGTTCTTGTTTTTCTATGACTAGATTATTCAATTATCGTTTAATTTTTTTTAAAATAAATCTACACATTGAAAAATAATTTATACCTTTAGAATATTACAAAAAAAACAATTCAATTTAAAATGCAAGAAGGCGTAGTAAAATTCTTTAATGAGACCAAAGGTTTCGGTTTCATCATTCCAAACTCAGGCGAGAGCGAAATTTTTGTTCACGTTTCAGGATTAGTAGACAAAGTACGTGAAAATGATCACGTTTCTTACGAAGTCGAACAAGGCCGTAAAGGTCTTAATGCGGTAAATGTAAAACTTATCTAATAATAGATTTATATATTTATTGTGAAAAGTCTGACATGTATTCCATGTCAGACTTTTTTTATGTCTCTATTTTTTGGGCGCTCCGCAGCGGGCGCTTTTAAGTTGCGCCCTCGTGGCGGGCTTTCCGCACTCGCTTTTGGCTGAAGGGCCAAAGAGCTCAGACAATTGCTCCAATCCCTAGCGCTTCTTGTTACACAGTTGTTTACGCAAGTTTTTGTAATCGTCCTCTCAAATCTACTCTAACGAGAAATTCAGCAATGCATAATCGATAAAGAAATATGGTATATGTGGTTTCTTCAAGATAAAATGCTTTTTGAAAAGTCTATACGAGGGCGGTTATAAGATTCGACCCCACTGGGGTCGTGTAGTCTTTGTCTTTTTTTCTATAGGCATATTACCTCTTAGGGGTATTCATCTCATGGTTAATCCATTCTATCATGTAGCTGGATTTTTATTCGTGCCTTATCGAAATGACGTGATTGTGCCGGTTATAAGATTCAACCCCGCTAGGGTCGTGTAGCCTCTGGCTTTCTTTCTATAGGCATATTACCCCTCCGAGGTATTCATTTTATGTTTAATCTATTCTGTGTGTAGCTAGATTTTTATTCGTGCCTTATCGAAATGACGTCATTGAGGGGAGGGGATTGATGCAGAAAAGAGGAGCTCGTGCAGATCATAGTAACTTGTGCAGCAACATCTGCTGTATTAATCAATCCGGAGGATTGACATATTTATAGCAATGAATTGATGGGATTTGTTGAACGACCCTGGAAGGGTCGCATGTTTATTCATTACTGTACGGCTTCTTGCTTTATGTTGTGTAGGCCTCCTTTATCCGCGGCAGCGCAGAAAAAACTAACTAAAAATCTCTTCCAAAATATAGAGCGAATGCACTTCGCCGAAGTTCTCGGTATGCAGGCGGTAAAATTCGATAAGTTTTTCGAGTAGGAATTTACGGTCCTCCTTGCTCATGCCTAAAGCTGCCGATTGGTCAAAACCCGTTTGTAGCAGCTGATAGAAAATATCGGTATGTGGAGCTTGCAACACATGAGCGTGAGCAGGTAAATTATGCACAAATATACCATCCATCAAGTCGAAATAAGGGAGCTTTTTCCCAGGAGTGTGTAGCGGAAGGAAGCCTAAGAAACGACTAAGTTTCACTAAAAAGATAAGGTGGAAATTCGATAAATTACTGTCCGTTTCATCCAGCCATTGAATTGCCTGTTGTATAAAATGAAATAAAAAAGGATCCGGCGATTGCTTTTTCAGGGCTTTATACATCACCTCGTTTAAGAATAAAGCAAGGGAACTCTTGATGATGTCAAGGGGGATATGTTTAAGTACAGGTACCTGCTGTGCCTCCTTAATGCGCTGAAGGCCATTGTTATCCTTATGGTATACCACCATGTCTACAGGATGTAGCGGCTGGAAGAAGTTTGCGTGTATTTTGGCTTTCGGCTTTTTCGCTCCATTAATCAAGTAGGCTTGCATGCCAAACAGTTCCGTATAGACATGGGCAACAATGCTATTTTCTGAATAGCTAGTCATCTTAAGTGCAATACCTTTAGTTTTGTGGAGCATAATCTTCTTATTACCTTTGCGCAAAGGTACGAAGCCCGAGCAAATATTCTCGCTTCTTCTTATTAACGACTCAGGGAAAGAACGTTCAGCAATTTTACCTATATATATGGTTTTAATGGGCGATTTGGCCCTGTGGATTGTTGAAAACTATTTATTGAAAAACAAGGTTGAAATTAGAGATCTTTTTGTTTTTTAAAAATTATTCTCTTTCAACTCTTGTATTTAAGGAAAGAAATATGGATATTTGCAAACTCTTTGTGAAAAGAGAATATTTTGAACAGACAACATAAAAATCAAATATCATGTCAAGAATTTGTGATTTAACAGGCAAGGCGGCATTAACAGGAAATAACGTTTCTCACTCGAACGCTAAGACTAAACGTAAATTTTATCCTAATTTACAAACTAAACGTTTCTTTATTCCAGAAGAAGATCGTTGGATTACTTTGAAAGTTTCAACTTCTGCAATTAAAACAATCAACAAAAACGGAATTACAGCTGTAATTAATAAATTTATCCAAAAAGGATCTATTTAATTCTTACCGCCTGTTATCGATAATATTCATGAAATCTAATCCATACGGATTAAAATAAAGTAAAACCATGGCTAAAAAAGGAAATAGAGTACAAGTAATCTTAGAATGTACTGAGCACAAAGAGAGTGGTCTTCCGGGCATGTCTCGTTATATCACTACGAAAAACAAAAAGAACACTACAGAGCGTTTAGAGTTGAAAAAATTCAATTCTGTATTGAGAAAAGTTACTGTTCATAAAGAAATTAAATAATTAACTTTTGAGCCTTTAAACGCTCGACTAAAAATATAAAACAATGGCAAAGAAAGCGGTTGCATCGTTGCAAAAAGGTGGTGGTAAAGAGTACACAAAAGTTATCATTACTAAAAAATCAGACAAAACTGGAGCTTATACTTTCAAAGAGAGTATGATTCACAATGATAAAGTAAAAGACGTTCTAGCGGCAGCTTCTAAATAAGCATCCTAGGAAAAATCCTTTTTTTAAAGTTTTTCTTTAAAAATTAAAAAAGCCGTTTTGGTAATATGCCGAAAGGGCTTTTTTAGTTGTTTTTAAGTCAAGTGCGGGATGCTGGTAAGTACCGTAATTAACGTGCCTGTCGATATTTGTTTTTCCTTTTTTGGATGGATGAAGCAGCTTAGATGACAGCGTGTTTACAATCCTCGTATTGTAAATCACCTTAAATTTAGCTAAGTTTGACTGGGCATATTAAACACAAATCTATTTTATACGATTCACATGGGATTATTCGATTTTTTTAAAAAGAAACAAGAAACACCTGAATCTCAAGAGGCACTAGACAAAGGTCTAGAGAAGACTAAAGAAGGTTTTTTCTCTAAAATTACCAAGGCTGTTGTTGGTAAAGCTACCATCGACGATGAGGTCCTTGATAATCTCGAGGAGGTGTTGGTGATGTCGGATGTAGGGGTTACCACAACCCTGAAAATCGTCGATCGTATACAACAACGTGTAGCCCGCGATAAGTATGTCGGTACCGACGATTTAAACAGATTGCTCAAAGAAGAGATTCAAGATCTGTTGGCAGAAAATAACAGTAACGATTTCGAGCATTTTGAATATGGAAGCCATAAGCCCTATGTAATTATGGTGGTGGGAGTGAATGGTGTCGGTAAGACGACCACCATTGGCAAGTTAGCCCATCAACTGAAAGAAGCAGGTAATAAAGTGGTATTGGGTGCTGCGGATACCTTCCGCGCTGCCGCAGTAGAGCAAATCAAGCTGTGGGGTGAGCGTGTCGGTGTACGTGTGGTGGCACAAGCCATGGGTTCCGATCCTGCGTCGGTTGCTTTTGATACCGTGAAGTCGGCGGTAGCCAATGGCGATGATGTAGCGATTATCGATACAGCAGGTCGTTTGCATAATAAAGTAGGCTTGATGAATGAGCTTACTAAGATTAAGCAAGTGATGCAGAAAGTCGTGCCTGATGCTCCACATGAAATCTTATTAGTATTGGATGCTTCGACAGGGCAGAATGCAATCGAACAAGCAACCCAGTTTACACAAGCTACAGCGGTAAATGCATTAGCCTTGACTAAACTGGATGGTACGGCAAAAGGTGGGGTCGTTATTGGTATTTCAGACCAATTTAAGATTCCTGTTAAATATATAGGTGTAGGTGAGAAAATTGGTGATTTACAGTTGTTCAACAAAAAGGACTTTGTGGATAGCTTGTTTAAGTCATAAGTAAAATAAATGAGAACAAAACAATCAACGGTTGCTTCTACTATAAGCAAACCACGTGTGAACGTCATTACCCTTGGCTGTTCCAAAAATATACATGATAGTGAAGTGTTGATGGGTCAGCTGAAAGGAAACCAAATCGACGTTGTTCACGAGTCTAATAATATTCAAGCCAATGATATCGTAGTAATTAATACATGCGGTTTTATTGATAATGCAAAGCAAGAATCTATTGATACCATCCTACAGTTTTCGGCGTTGAAAGACGAAGGGAAAGTAAATAAAGTGATTGTAACAGGATGTCTTTCGGAGCGTTATAAACCAGAGCTAGAGGCTGAAATTAGCAGTGTTGATGCTTTCTTCGGTACGAATGATTTGCCTGATTTGTTAACGAGTATTGGTGCAAATTACCGCCATGAGTTGTTGGGTGAGCGTTTATTGACAACACCTTCACACTATTCTTACTTCAAAATTGCGGAAGGCTGTAACCGTCCTTGTTCATTTTGTGCTATTCCTTTGATGCGTGGTAAACACGTCTCTAAATCTATCGATGACTTAGTGAAAGAGGCTAAATTTTTAGCGTCCAACGGCACGAAAGAATTGATCTTGATTGCACAAGATTTGACATACTACGGATTAGATATATATGGAAAGCGTAACCTTTCTGATTTGCTTCGTCACCTTTCTGATGTCGATGGCATCGATTGGATTCGTTTGCAGTATGCTTATCCTTCAGGATTCCCAATGGATATCCTTGATGTGATGAATGAGCGCTCTAACATCTGTAACTACTTGGATATGCCTTTACAGCATATCAGTGACAACATGTTGAAGTCCATGCGTCGTGGAACGACCAAGCAGAAGCAGATAGACTTAGTGAACCAAATTCGCGACAAAGTGCCTGATATCGCTTTACGTACAACGTTAATCTGTGGTTACCCAGGTGAGACGCAACAAGATTTCCAAGAAATGTTGGAATGGGTAGAAGAAAGTCGCTTCGATCGTTTAGGCTGTTTCACCTACTCACATGAGGAGAAAACACATGCTTACGATTTAGTAGACGATGTGCCTGAGGAAGTTAAAGAGCAACGTGTGGAAGAAATCATGGAAGTACAGCAAGGTATTTCTTACGAAATCAACCAAACGAAGATTGGTCAAACTTTTAAGGTGATGGTAGACCGTGTGGATGGTGACTTTTTCATCGGCCGTACAGCATATGATTCACCAGAAGTCGATAATGAAGTCGTGTTGGATGCGAAAACAAACTATGCACGCGTAGGCGATTTCGTTAATGTATTGGTCGATCGCGCTGAGGACTTCGACCTTTATGGCTCTATCGTAAAATAGATGATTACTTAGCGCTGGCTATTTGTCAGCGTAATGATATAATTTAAAGGGCGTATCGACCTTTCTCATAAAAATATGTAATTTGCCCCCGAATAGGAGCAATTCCTTTTTAGAATGAAGAAGAGGTAGATGTATCCCTAAGGGACAAAGCAATCCTAAGCCGTTCTTGGTTTACGATTGCTTTGATCTGTTTGTGGCCATCTCCATTGCTAATTAAACATTGTAGATGAAAGCAACGTATATCGATTATAGTGATACCGGAAGTTTCTCCAAAACATTATTGGACTATTTGGCTGATGCCGACAATTTGCGCCCCTTTTATGGTGAGCGTCCTACGCTCGATGGGTTTAAGGTACAAATAGCACGCAAGAAGAATTTTTCCCAACGTCAGCTTTTGTTCGAACAGCTGCAAGATCAATATGCAGGATTGCTCGAAGAAGCTCCTGTAGTGGACCAAAATATTGCCTTACTAAAAGACAAGAAAACATTTACGGTAACGACGGGCCACCAGCTCAACATCTTTACGGGACCTCTTTATTTTATCTTTAAGATTGTTTCTGCCATCCGCCTAGCGGAAGACCTGAAAGCTGCCTATCCGGAGTACAACTTTGTACCTGTTTATTGGATGGCAACAGAAGATCACGACTTCGATGAAATCAACCATACACGTGTATTTGGTAAGAAGATAAGTTGGAATACCGAAAAAATAGCCGCAACGGGACGTATGGCGACAGCTGATATCGTGGATACCGTAAGGCAGTATTGTAATACTTTTGGCCTTTCGGCCAATGCGGAAGCGCTAACCACGATGGTGGAAGATGCCTACTTGAAGCATGATACCTTAGCCGAAGCGACAAGAAGCCTTGTGCATGCTTTGTTTAAAGATTATGGTCTTTTAATTATCGATGCCGATCGTCGTGCTTTTAAAACGGTCTTTGCCGATATTATCAAACAAGATATCATCGGTGAAAAAAGCTTTAAAGCTATTGAATCTTCCTCTTCCGAATTGACCACCTTGGGCTACAAGCCGCAAGTGCAGTCGCGCGAAATCAACTTTTTCTATTTGACGGATGAATTTCGCGAGCGTATTGTGCGTGCTGATGATGGTCGTTTCGAAGTTTTACATCAAAATATTTTCTTTACCGAAGCCGAGTTAATCGCTGAGGTTGATGAATACCCAGAGCGCTTTAGCCCTAATGTGGTGATGCGTCCGCTCTATGAAGAGCTTATTTTGCCTAATCTAGCTTATATTGGTGGGGGAGCCGAAATTGTATATTGGCTTCAGCTAAAAGCTAATTTCGACCAGTATGGTGTTCCGTTTCCTATTCTAGTGCCACGAAACTCGGCCATGATTACCGATGATGCTATTGCAGGCAAGATTTATCGTTTAGACTTAACGTTTAAACGGATTTTTAAAGATGCTGAATCGTTGAAGAACGATTTTGTACGTCGGCAGACAAAGCATAAGCTAAACTTGAAAGATGAATGGATGGAGCTGAATTCCATCTTCGAGAAATTGAAGCTACGTGCGCATAAGATTGATCCTAGCTTAAGCCCAAGTACCGATGCTGTAAAGGCGCGCTTGAAAAAAGCAATCAACAGCTTGGAGAAGAAACTCCTTAAAGCCGATAAAAGAAATCATCAAGAGGCTTTAATTCAGATCGATCGCGTAAAGGAAACTCTGTTTCCTGGAGGAGGACTGCAAGAGCGTACAGAGAATTTTGCGCCGCTGTTTTTGAAGCATGGTCCTGAGTTAATAAAGGATCTTCAACGTCATTTTAATCCCTTGGATTTTAAATTTACCATCTTATACTAGTTTGCGTTATGGAGTTGAAGGACAGTAATTTTTACCGATATTATACAGAAAAAGCAGGATTGTCTGATGCTGATTTTGAGGCTTTAAAACCTTATTTCTCCTTTAAGACCGTGCCTCATAATACGTACCTATTGCGTGCCGGTGAGCATTGTAGCCATGCTTTTTTTGTGGAGTCGGGTTTATTACAATCTTTCTCTCTAGATGAAAAAGGAGGAGAGCACATTCTTCAATTTGCACCCGAAAATTGGATTGCTTCCGATAGGGCTAGTCATTATTTTAATCAGCCTTCCGATTTTTATATTAAAGCAATCGAACATTCAGAGGTCGTATATATCCATGTCGATTTTATGGAGAAAGGTACTTCTTTGAATACCAACTTCGGATGCTTCATTGAACACTCTTTACAGCGCAATATTTATATTCAGCAACGACGTATCAACTCTTTGCTGGCCATGACAGCAAAAGAGCGTTACCTATCTTTTATGGAAACTTACCCCGGCTTGCTGTTGCGTGTACCACAATGGATGATTGCTTCTTATTTAGGGATTACGCCCGAAAGTTTAAGTCGTGTGCGTCGCGAGTTGCTGAATGAGCGTTAATCGTTGCTAAGGCGATTTAGCCGACTCTTTTTGTGCTTCCTGTGCTAAATAATCCATTATCAGTGGCTTGTATCCGCTAATCTTTATTTCTTTTTTTTCGAAATGGTTTTTATCTCTTGATACAAATTGTATCTTTATGAGGTACCCTGCGTTGATTATGAGGAATTTGCTAGCATTGAAGGTCGGCCTCCTAGGTTTTGTATGTTGTTTTTTTATCCAATTGCAGGTTGCTCTTGGGCAGGTTCGTGTGGTAGGTAAGGTGTTTGATGAACAGACACAACAGGTCATTCCACGGGCTTCGGTAAAGGTCGTGGGCACTTCCATTGGCACTTCATGTGATTCGCTAGGTAATTTTGTCTTACAGTTTCCGAAAGAAAGTCCCTTCCAGCTGCTGGTCTCTGCTATTGGCTATGCCGACCAGCGTATTCGTTACCATACGGGTGACAAAGAATTTCAAATCCAGCTTTCTCCCAATAATCAAATGATTGATGCTGTATCGGTATCGATAAAGCAAAAATATAATAATCGAAATCCTGCCGTATCGTTAATAGAAGAGGTGATTCGCCATAAACGTATAAACCGGATGGAGAAGCTGCCTAAGCATCAATATGAACAGTATGATAAAATGCGATTTGGTCTTATAAATCCTTCTGGAGCCTATAAAAAAGGACTCGGCAGTATGGCTTTCTTCTTTGATAACCTAGATACGGTGTCGCTACCGGGAAATAAGGTGCTTAATATCTTGATGAAAGAGGAGCTTAGCGATGTGTATAGCAATAATGATCCGGTGGCAACGAAGCGTATTGTGAAATCGTTGCAGCAGACCGATTTTGATGAACGCTATGTGAATAACCACAATATACAATCCTTCTTATCCTATCTTATTCAAGATCCTGATATCTATGCAGAGAATATATTCCTCATCAATAAGTTGTTTTTGAGCCCAATCGCGAATAATGCTCCTATATTCTACAAATATTATATTACAGATACCGTAGATACCGATCTCGGGCGCTTGATAGCGCTTAATTTCGAGCCTCGCAATAAGGCAGATTTACTGCTGAACGGAAAGCTGTGGGTGTCTATGGATGGACGCTATGCTGTTGCGAAAGCTCAGCTGAATGCCAATAAGGAGGCTAATTTAAATTGGGTAAATAGCATTCAGATTGATTTACGCTTTCTGGCTAACGATGAACAACAGTTATTTTTAGAGCAAAGTGAGATTCAAGTTTTGTTCGGAACGGCTAAAAAAGAGTCTGTATACGGACAAAAGATTCGTGTGAATAGCCATTTTAATTTCAACCCGAAGTTTGATGAACGGATATTGGCGGGAGCGGATTTGCAGGTGTTGCCTAACGCAAAGGAGCAAGGTGCTTTATTGGATGAACGACGACCGATAGCGCTATTGCCGACGGAAGAAAAAGCGTATAGCAATATTGAGAAACTGAACCAGAATAAAACCTTCAAAACATGGATGACTTTAGGTTATCTTATTGGGCAAGGTTATTATAACGTAGGCTTATTTGAGTTGGGGCCTTTAGAGTATTTGTATTCCAAAAATAATATTGAAGGCAATAGGATTCGTTTGGGCGGAAGGACTACGCCTATGTTGTCGGATAAGTTTTATTTGGAGACTTATGTTGCTTATGGTACTGATGATAAAGACTTAAAGTATTATGTTAAGCCCACCTTCTCGCTCAATGGGGAGTCTATTATGACTTTCCCCGCACATTACTTGCAGTTGGCGGTGCAGCATGATATCTTCGATCCAGGGCGTAATTTAGGATTCCGAAAAGGCGATAGTTTTTTCCAATCTATTCGGAGCAATAAACCCACCAAATGGTTAGACACCTATGCGTATACAGCGACACATTTGATTGAATTTGGAAACCATGTTAGTTTTCAATCGGGTTTTACCCATCAGCGCCGTCGTGCGATAGGTGATTTACAGTTTATTTCTTCGGGTGATCCGGATGTGAATATTCAGCATATTAATACCAATGAATTGGAATTTGTATTGCGATGGGCTCCAAACGAGAAGTTCTATTACCGCAATTTGACCCGTAACCCTATTATAGAGAAAAATCCAGTACTTAGTTTGCAGTATAGACGTGGCTTATCTGGATTTTGGGATGGCGACTATCGCTATGACGTCGTTAATGCCGCTGTTACCCAGCGTCTATTTTTAAGCCAGCTGGGTTTTGCAGATATGACGTTGTCTGGCGGGAAAATATGGGGTACACTTCCTTATCCCCTGTTAGAAATACCAGCGCAGTATCAAGAAGAAAATAGGCATGTGGTGGATTATTTTTTGATGCGTAGTATGGAGTTTGTTGCTGATTCGTACCTCCGTTTGTCTATCGATCATCGCCTTGAAGGCTTTATTTTTAACAAAATACCTTGGGTGAAGAAGTTCCGCTTGCGGGAGTCTTGGGGCTTGCGGATGTTCTACGGTCGATTGTCGGATCATAATAATCCCTATCGTAGTTCTGATGTTGTGCAGTTTGATGTGGATAAAGAAGGAAACAGGCTAACACATGTTTTGGACAACAAGCCTTATTGGGAGGCAAAGGTCGGCTTAGACAATATTTTACGTATATTTAGAGTAGAGTATGTGCGGAGGTTGAACTATTTAGATTTGCCGCAGGCGAAGAAAGATAGCTATAGACTGAGTGTGCATCTTAATTTTTAATGGGCTTAATTTAAAACATAGCACGCATGAAAACATATCACAATATTTTAGTCTCGATTAGTGGAAAAACTGCTTTAATCACGATGAATAGACCCGAGAAGTTAAATGCACTCAATAAAGATACCTTGGAAGAATTGGCATCCGTATTAGCAGAATTGAAGACGGTGGATTCTATTCGTGGTTTAATTTTGACAGGAGCTGGAGCAAAGGCTTTTGTTGCAGGTGCTGATATTGCTGAATTTCAACATCTAGAAGAGTCCGAAGGAAAGACATTGGCCGCTTGGGGGCAACATCAGGTGATGGATGTGTTGCATGCCTATCCGAAGCCGGTGGTAGCCGCCATTAATGGCTTTGCGCTCGGCGGTGGATTAGAATTAGCGATGGCTTGCCATATTCGTGTTGCGGTGGAGCAGGCTAAGATGGGGCTTCCTGAAGTATCTCTAGGTCTCATTCCTGGCTATGGCGGTACACAAAGGCTTCCAGAGCTTGTGGGGCGTGGTAAAGCGATGGAAATGATCTTAACAGGAGATATGATTGGTGCGCCCGAAGCGTTACAATGGGGGCTTGTAAATCATGTGGTGCCTGAAGCAGAGTTATTGCCTAAAGCAGCGGCGCTGCTAGACAAGATTTATAGTCGTTCATCGCAAGCGATAACAGCGGGTATAACCGCAATTAATGCTGCTTCATCGAAAAATGTAGATGGCTATGCTGAGGAACAAGATGCTTTTGGACGCGCTTTCTCGACGTCAGATTTTAAAGAGGGAGTAGCTGCATTCTTAGAGAAACGACCGCCTAATTTTAGTTAGGTTGCTTCTACGGTGTCAACAACATAAGCCAACATGTATTCTTGAAACTTTTCGTAATACACCTGAAAAGAATATGTTTTCTTATTCTTTTTTAATAATAGGGTGAGTACACCCTGTGGTTTGTATTGGAAAGGAAGGATGGTCATGTGTTCCAGAAAGGATACGCCTTTGTTGCCTTGCAGTTTATAGACTGCTTCCTTGGCACACCAGCAAGCATAAAGCTGTTCGATGTTCTCTTGTTGTATGAACGCCAATTCGCGTTCCTTCATGAACTTCTCTTTGATGCGAACGATTTTGTCTTTAACGATTTCTAAATCAATACCACAGGCGCCCTTTTTTGACATGAGCACAGCGGCATAATCAAAAGAATGCGTTAACGAAATTTCGTATGGATAGTCTGGTAGGTAAGGTTTACCATTCTCGTCGGATGGGCAATTGATATAGAGCTCTGTTTTTAAGAGCATGCGTAGCAATACACGCGTAGCGAGCCAATGCTGTCTGCGTTTGCCCTTGGCAAATGTTTCATATTTCGCTTTTTCACGTTCATCAAGTTGTAATTTGCTAAGCAATTCTTCCGCTGTTTCTTCAATCTTCCAAATGGCGAATTTCGTGTCAGCGTTTAATTCACGTAAATAAACAAGGCCCATTCTCAAATATATAAACTTAAAAGCAAATACTCAACATTAATTTGACGCTTTTAGGCTGTTGTTTTTTTAAGGCTATCTCTGTAAATTGCAAGATAAATATCCGTCTCGCCAAAAGGCGCAGAACGGTTTATGAATAAGTAAATTAAGGGAGTTTTGTACATATTATGATCACAAAAGAAACCATAGAGAAGGTATTAGATGCGGCGCGTATCGAGGAGGTTGTGGGTGATTTTGTGGACCTCAAGAAAAGAGGTACTTCCCTAATCGGTAATTGTCCCTTCCATAATGAGAAGACACCATCTTTTCACGTTTCGGTAGCAAAGGGGATTTATAAATGTTTCGGTTGCGGTGTCGGGGGAGATTCCCTGAAGTTCGTGATGGAGCTGGAAAAATACTCTTATCCAGAAGCAATTCGCTTTCTAGCGGATAAATATAGTATTCCTATTGAGGAGATTGAACGCTCGCCAGCGCAGCTTGCAGCTCAGGATAAGCGCGAAAGTTTATACGTGTTGAGCACCTGGGCAGGTAAGTATTTTAAGGAACAGCTTTGGCAAACGGAGATTGGACAATCTATAGGTCTTTCTTATTTTAAGGAAAGGGGCTATCGTGAAGATATTATCAAAAAGTTTGATCTCGGTTATTCACCAGATCAATGGACGGCCTTGTCGGATGCAGCAGTAGCGGCAGGTTTTCATAAAGATTATTTAAAAGAAATTGGTCTTTCCATAGAAAGAGATGACGGCAGCTTGTATGACCGCTTTCGTGGACGTGTACTTTTTCCTATCCATAACCTTACGGGGCGTATCATCGGTTTCGGTGGGCGTACACTAAAGACAGAGAAGTCTGTTCCTAAGTATGTAAACTCCCCAGAGAGCGATATTTATCATAAATCGGATGTGCTTTATGGTTTAAACTTCGCGAAGAAAACTATGATGGATAAGGATAGCTGTTACCTCGTAGAGGGCTATGCCGATGTAATATCTATGCACCAAGCAGGTGTGGAGAATGTGGTGTCATCGTCGGGTACATCCTTAACGACCGGGCAGATTCGTCTGATTTCACGCTTCACGAAGAATGTGGTCATCCTTTATGATGGGGATGCTGCCGGTATTAAAGCTTCTTTGCGTGGTACCGATATGCTTTTGGAAGAAGGCCTTAATGTGAAGGTTTTGTTATTCCCTGATGGGAATGACCCCGATTCTTACGTTCAGAAATATGGGGCTACGGCTTTCAAAGAATATATCGATAAACACCAACAAGACTTTATTTTCTATAAGACAGATATCTTGTTGAAGGATGCCGGTGATGACCCCATCAGGCGTGCAGGTGTTATTCGAGAAGTTGTTGAGAGTATTGCCTTAATTCCTGATGAAATTAAGGTTTCCGTCTTCATCCAGCGCTGTGCGGGCTTGCTGGATATGGAAGAGCGCGTATTGTTGACGGAGCTTAACAAGATGCGTTTGCAGAAAGCTAAGGCTTTAGATAAAAAGACACAGCAGGCTGCTCGTCCTCAACAAGATATGCATCCCGAGATGGATGGCCCTCCAGCTGACTTTTTCTTAACCGATCAAGAGCGTTCCGATATAGGCCTAGAGCCTGCTGCGCAGCCTACAGTTATTACTGCCGAAATATTACAGGAAAGAGAGATTGTACGTATTTTATTGAACTATGGTACGGAACTAGCGAGCTGGGAGGGAGATGGTGATATTCCAATCGCCCCTTATCTATTGAGTTCTTTAGACGATGTCACCTTTGAAGATAAGCCATCGGCTTTTATTGTCGATGTTTTTAAGAAAAAAGCTGAAGAATATGAAGTGCCTGAAGCGAAGTTCTTCTTCTCGCATGAAGATCCTGAGGTACAAGATTTGGCGATTGCCTGTGTGTCTAGTCCTTATGAATTAAGTCCCAATTGGAATGATGATAAGCGTAAGATCCATGTGAAACTAGAGCTTGAGCATCTGCAAAAACTGACTATACAAGCCGTTTATCGTATAAAAAAACGCAAGTTTGAGCGAGAAATGCATAAGATTCGTGAGGAATTGAAGAAGGATCAAACTCCAGAGGATTTGGAAATTCTTTTGGCGAAGTACCAAAAACTTAAAGAAGCAGAATCTCTCTTGGGCGGCTTTTTAGGGAGTATCGTCGTTAAGTAAGAAAAGGTCGTCATGGCGCAGCACTTAAAAGATGGAGAAGAAGGTGAGCGTCGTGCTCGTCTGTATCTGGAGGGTTTGAATTATCAAATTATCGCAGTAAATTGGCGTCATAAACATTGGGAAGTAGATATTATAGCACAAGACGCAGATACCTTAGTTTTTGTGGAAGTAAAGTCGCGTTCTTCAACACATTATGGTGAGCCTGCTTCTTTTGTGGATATAAAAAAGCAAAAACATCTCATCGATGCTGCTGATGCCTACTTAGCTTCAACAGCTTATGAAGGAGAGATACGCTTTGATATTGTAGCTGTATATTTGGATAAGCCAGAGGCTGTTCAATTGATTAAAGATGCTTTTTGGAGTAGTTAAAGTGCTATTTATGGCCGTTATGTTCGGTCTAACAATAAATAAAAGATTGATTTATGAATGTTAAACAAGTAGTAGGCATGGCCCTTTTAGGAGGCTTGCTGATTGTCGGTTGTAAATCGCAACAGGGGAAATTGGAGTTTCTAAGCCCTAAATCTGGCGATAATATTACCTACGGACAAAAGGTTCCTTTGCGTATAAATTTTCCTGACACGACGGTTGATTCTATCGTGTATACTGTTGATGGACAATTCCTGGAGAAAAAACAAGATACAACAGCGGTGACGCTAGATACAGAAAAAATTGGTTTAGGAGCTCGTAATTTGGTGGCTAAGGTATATAAAGGCGGAAAAGAGGAGGTGGCGTATAGCTCGATTACGATTGTACCGGAAGCTCCTAAGCAGTATACTTTTGAGAAAGTAAAAGAATATCCACACGACATCAAGGCTTTTACACAGGGTTTGGAATTTGAAGGAGGATTTTTATATGAATCTACTGGATCGGGAGCCAATCTGATTAGTTCCATCCGTAAAGTTGCTCTAGAAACTGGTGCAGTGCTACAGAAAAAGGAATTTACGGGCAACGATAATAATAATGAGCCTTACTTTGGTGAGGGGATGACGATTATTGATAATAAGATTATTATGTTGACTTGGTTGAATAAAATTGGTTTTATTTTAGACAAAAAGACGTTCAACCAATTGGGCACTTTCCCATACCAAGAGAGTAAGGAAGGCTGGGGCTTATGTTACGACGGTACATATCTTATCAAGTCGGATGGTTCTTCTAAATTGTATTTCCTAGATCCTGTTACTTATAAGGAGGTGAAAAGTATCAATGTATATGATAATGCAGGTGCCGTAGATTATTTGAATGAGCTCGAATATATTGATGGTAAAGTCTATGCTAATTTATATGGAAAAGATATTGTAGCAATCATTAATCCTGTTTCTGGCGCTATTGAAGGACACATTAACTTTGTTGGATTATATACTAATCCGAATCGTGCACCAAATGATCAAGAGATGAATGGAATCGCCTATGATAAAGTCGGTAAGCGTCTTTTTGTTACCGGAAAACAATGGGATAAGCTATTTGAAGTAAAAGTAATAGCGCGTTAATCTTTAAGACATAACGTGATAAAAAAAGACAGCCTTATGAGGCTGTCTTTTTTGTTTTATACAAATTTGTTGACGCTATTTATCGGGCTTCAACGTCTTCTTCGGTATATCCAGATTGTGCTTTCACCATACTATATGTATGCTTCAATTATGTTTTATCCTAGGCTTTGCTAGCCATTGCTAAGCATGTTATTAATCTCCGTTTCTCAAGCTCATATCTCGTAGATGCTTAAGTGCTGCTAGCGAATTATTGATTTGTGTTAAGGAGTTAATACTCCTTTTTGTATAGAGAATTCTATTTTTTCATCTAGAACAACAGTTTCTTTTTCAGCTTGTTCCTTTAAGCGGTCTGGGAATAAGATACCATACAAGTGATCTACCTCATGTTGGAAAATTACGGCTGTAAATCCTTCGATTAGTTCTTCTGTGTTTTTTCCATCTTTGGAGGTGTACTGTAGTTTTATGGTATAGCTTCTTAACACTTCATCTCGTTGGTCAGGAATAGATAGACAGCCTTCTGTACCTTTGCGTAATAACTGTGATCTCCAAGTAATCTTTGGGTTGATATATACTTCAAAAGGATGTTCTGGCTTATCGAAGCGTTGTACCCATATTACGGCTTTATTAATGCCTACTTGTGGCGCCGCAATACCTACTCCCGTGTGTTCAGGATCTTGAACGGTAGCAAACATGCGTGCCGTTAAGGTTGGTAGCAAAGGGTCATCAAATTTAATTTCTTCTGAAGTAGCACGTAGAATCAGCGAATCTTCTTTTACTGTTGTCTGTAGGACATACATCTTTTCATCTTTACCACCTGCAAGGATTTTTGCCTTTTCCTTTTCGTTGAAATTCTTTGCCATGTTATTATCTTGTTCTTTATGATTCTTAGGGCCTGTATACTTTTGTTCTCCTGCAGCGATTTCTATATTTAGAAAGTTCTCTGTTGGAGGCTGTGGGCATCTATATCCGCTGCTATATGCACAGTAGGGGTTGTAGGCTTTATTAAAATCTAAGGTAGTTTTTTCTCCGCTGATATCTTGTTTTTTGAAGTCTAAATAGCGGCCACTTTCATAGGTTTCTTCCCCTGTGGTTAAATCCATGAAGGGTAAAAACAAATAACTGTTTGCCGCATTGGGCTGAAATGTATTGACACTCTCATAGGCCGTTAAGGTAAATAGTTGTCCGTTGAGATTGAAATTTAAGAGGGCATAGCGACGAAATTCCTTATTTGTACCATCTAACGTAGGCATACGAAAAGTAGGTTCATTGTCCAAGTAAACGACCTGTGCATTTACCTTGAAGTTGCTATCAGGCTTATAGTAGTGTAAATGTCCTAATAAATCATCCGCAATAGGCCCTTTAGCGGACTTTTTAAGATGCGTAGCTTGTTGTGCTCTATAATCTTCGATTGTTTGTTGATAGTTCTGAGCGAAGCTTATTTCAGTCGTAAAAAAAATTAGAAAGAGAAGCGTTATGTATTTCATATTCTTATGCTATTTGTGCTATCCTAAAATTTAAAGATTAATTAGGATGGGGATTTTAATAATCTACCAAAGGTATAGATTTAATTTTTAAGCAGAACAACGACGCTTTAAAAAAACAAAATACTTACAGTAGACTGTCAAAAGAATTGATTTTGTAGCGATGTGTCTAGCACAAGGGTAAATTATTCCATAGGATAGTTGTACTTTTGTAACAAAGAACAGTTTATGCGTATAATGGCTTTTGATTATGGAGTAAAGCGAATTGGGGTTGCGGTGACAGATCCGCTTCAACTGATTGCTACCGCATTGACGACGGTTCATCCGGAGGATATTTGGACCTTTTTGGGAGATTATCTTCAACAGGAGGCTGTTGAAACCTTTGTCGTTGGGCAACCATTGCAGCTCGATGGCACAGCTTCTGAGTCGGCCCCACATGTGATTGGTTTTGTGCGTAAGCTTAAAAAAACGTTCCCTACCATAGCTGTTGTGGAGGTAGATGAGCGGTTTACCTCTAAAATGGCGGCTTCCGTCATTGCACAAAGTGGAAAAGGAAAGAAGAAAAGACAAGAGAAAGGATTGGTTGACACCGTTTCGGCGACCATTATTTTACAATCCTATTTAGAGACTAAATCATTTTTTTAATGGCATTAAAAGATATTTTATTTTTCGCGGAAGATACCGACTTTGTATTAAAGCAGAAACAAAAGGTACGTGAGTGGATTTATGCAACTATAAAAGCTGAGGGCTTTCGTCGTGTTGGCGAATTGAGCTTTGTGTTTTGCTCTGACGCATACTTATTGGAGATTAACAAGGAATACCTTAATCACGATACATACACCGACATTGTAACCTTCGATAGTTCGGAGGATGAGGATGAAATCAGTGGGGATATTTTTATTTCTATAGAACGTATACAAGAGAATGCTGCAAAATTTGCGGTAGCAGAGCGTGATGAATTACACCGTGTGATTGCGCATGGTGTGTTGCACCTTTGTGGTTATTACGATAAGAAAAAAGAAGATAAAACCCTGATGACAGAGAAAGAAAACTTTTATCTTTCTACACGTAGTTTTTTATAGAAATTAGTAAGAGAGGTGTAATTAAACTAAGTTTATTACACCTCTCTTTTTGTTGTATTTTTTTCTTCTTAGATAAACAGATTCCCCATCATTGTTTTATCTATTTCTTAGTTTTTTGAAACTAAATCCGCTCTATTAACTATTATTATACTTTGATAATTTTTGAAAACTACCCTCTTTTTACTAATTTCTAAAATTGAAAACGGGTAGAATTACATAAAATATAAAGGGGGACATGAGGGGGGACATCCACTGTTTCTTGAAGGAGGGGGGGAGCCTTTTGCAATACTTTTCATTTTTCGTTTTTTTAGCATTTTACCCTGTTTTTGTACCTCTATGTATACGAAAAACGCCTGTCTCATTTTTAAAACCATCTTATTTTAAAGAAAATTAAATGAGACTACCTACTAGGTAGTTTTATATTCGGTGTCCACCATTGGCGAATCTCCGATCTTCAAATTACGTACCTTTGTTACCGTGAGTTTTACATCTCTAATTTTTAGCTTGAATTACTATTGCCAAAAAAGCTGTTTAAATGCGGTTTTTGCAACAGCGGTATTATCTTACTGTTAAATTAGAAAAATTTTAACAACAATATTGTGTTTTTTTATTTTTGAATACTATATTTGGTGAAATTTATTTTTCGGATTTAATATTTGTTTTCGTTTGATATCTACCTATGTCGCCTAGAAAAACATTATTACACAGTTATACCGAATAGTTTTACATAATACAAGAGTTAACGAGATCGCAAAAAACGATTTTGTGACCTTCTAAAATTGGTTTTATTCTTTGTAGTTAAATTATTTAACTACAATAGAGTCCATGTTATGCCTTAACTGTTCGTGAAACTTAGTTTTTTTGACACTATACTAGATTTATCAATAAAGTTGGGAGCAATTTAAAACGAGATTGATGGTAATGGTTTTATTAAAAATTAAATAGAAAAAACATGTATAGGTACGTCCCAAATCGAATGGTTGTATGTTTGGTTATGCTGTTATTCAGTTTAGACCTACTATGTATTAATTTATCCTTGCACTTAGCGACATCGGTATCTTTTTACTATGGATGGATGCCTACGCTGCAGGAAGGGATATTTAGTCTTCCTGTTATGTTTATTCTATTCAGCTTAATCTGGTTTGTTTCTGCGCAGCTTTTCCACTTATATCGTGAAGATGTTGTGGGGCGTTTAGAATCCATGTTCCGTTCCACCTTGCGCACCGCGGTTACAACACTATTATTGACAGGTGTTATTTTGTTTTTAAACACATCGGTAATAAGCTCATTTAAAGCATTGGCTGTTTTATTTGGCTTTTTGAGTGGTTATCTCCTTTTGTCTCGCTTGTTTATGACTTATGTCTATACGGTACTCCCTCGTCGATTTAACTGGGTGAAAAAAGTAGCTGTTATTGGTGCGGGAGCTCATATTGATTCTGTCGTGTCACTTTTTGATCAGCAGCAAATGTTTTATCAGGTTGATACCATTAGCTATGATGATGACGATGAGCTTCTAAGCAAAGAAGAAACTGTTTTGAAGTTTAAGCAATATTTTGAAGCGGTCTCTAAAGACGGTATTCATGATGTTTTCTTAGTTACTTCTCCAGAAATGTATCAGTATAGCGAAGATTTGGTGTCGGCCGCTGATCATCAATGTGTACAACTGAACTTTGTACCTTCGATGGTGGCTAATATTACCTATACCAACAAAGATACTACACAAATTAACCTTCCTATTTTTCAATCTCGTGGAGAGTCTATGTCAACAATGCCTAACCGTTTGAAGAAACGTTTTATGGATATTTTGATTAGCGGTTGTGTTATTTTGTTTATCCTGAGCTGGTTAGTCCCGCTTATTGGTCTTATAATAAAGCTTGAAAGCCCTGGTCCCATCTTCTTTAAGCAGTTGCGTTCTGGTCGTAACAATAAACCTTTTTATTGTTTTAAGTTTCGCAGCATGGTGGTGAATAACGACGCCAACAAAACGCAAGCATCCTTAGGAGATAAGCGTATTACTTCTATCGGTAACTTCCTTCGTAAAAGTAGTTTGGATGAGTTTCCACAATTCATCAACGTCTTTTTAGGTCAGATGTCTATCGTTGGTCCTCGTCCTCACATGTTGTCACACACGGAGTATTATGGTTCATTAATTAATCGCTACATGGTTAGACAGTTTGTAAAGCCTGGTATTACTGGGTGGGCACAGGTAAGTGGTTACCGTGGTGAGACAAAAGATCCCATGTTGATGGCTAAACGTGTAGAACATGATATCGAATATATGCACAATTGGTCGGCTATGTTTGACTTTAAGATTATTTGCTTAACGGTAATCAACGTGATTCGGGGAGAGAAAAATGCATATTAACCCTTTTTATAAATGAATTATTAACCAAGAAATTAAGAAAAACCCATAAAAATGAAAAGAATGAAAACAATCAATATCAGGTTTATGCTCTTTTTTGTTGCAGCCTGTGCTTTGTACTTACCGTCTTCATTTGCCCAAGAAGAAGTAAACCATGGTGGCTACATTCAAGGAGTAGGCATTCATGGTGGATCTTCGGGTATTGGAGCCCACTACTACCAGCCTCTCGGCGAGAAATTTGGTCTACGTGCTGGCGTAAGTTTTATGCCTTTTAATACAAAGATTAACGGAACCTATTCAGGTAGAAAAACGCATAGTGATATTAAAGCACATGCGAGTAATGCTTCTTTATTGTTTGGCTATACACCATTTGCAGGCAAAGGAGGCTTTTTTAACTCTTTTGGTATTGAATTAGGCGGTGCCTATTTCTTCAAATTGGATGGAAACTTTGTTACCCGTTTAAGTGATCCATATAAGTACGGTGATATTTTGGTAGACCCAGAGCTTGTCGGAACAATTAAGACGAGTGTGGATTGGAAAAAAACGGTTAATCCATATGCTGGTATTGCTTGGAGCAATATTCCATTGGATTCCAAATTTTCTGCCAACCTGAATATTGGTACCTATTACCTCTCGAAGCCCTCTGTTACTATGGATGCATCGGGCTTGTTAGAAGAGAATGTTGGCAACAAAGGGCAGATTGAAAACAATATCAAAGACTACCGTTTTTTACCACGTGTAGAGATCGGTATTAGCTATCGTTTAAAATAGTAGAGCATACTTTAACAGAAATGAACATGAAATTTAAGAGACTTACTCAATATATATTAACCTTAACACTGATGGGAGGTGTGCTCTCGTGCCAAAACCCGCTTAAGGATTTCAACCTCCTGATTAGTACGGAAGTTGTGAAGCACTATGTTAAGATGGAAGTGTTGACAACAGAGGCACAAGCCGTAAATGCAACCATAAAGTTGACTTCAGGTGACACACAGGATGTATACAACGAGAACGGATATAAAGATTTTAAGCTAGTAAGCAATCTGGTTACTTTCGGATTAGACCCTAAACGTAATCCTACTGTTAGCGATCCAGTACGTTTTAAAGTAGAAGTGTCTGCTCCAGGGTATGTTACGCAACTTGTTGACGTAACGATTTCAGATAAAAATGATGGCTATTTCCGTATACGTTTAGCGAAGCCTACGACGGTTCCTGAAGGTGCTGCTGCGGTAACTAAAACGGTGCCGATTAATGCCGATGGCTCTTTACCAATATCCGCAAGTGTTGTTGTAAACAATGCAGATGGCCCTTCGATGACATTAAATATTCCTGCAGGAACACAGTTTTTAGATGCTAATGGAAAAGTAATTACTGGTGGCGCATTAACAATCAAAGCTGTAGCTTTTGATCCATCTGATCCAAATGCTACAACTTTATTCCCAGGTGGTAGGTTGCAAGCTGATGGTGTTGTAATGCCTGGTGGTGGAACTTCTAGTGGTACATTCAATGCCGGAGGTTCAACAACGATTGAAATGGTGATCGACGGCGTTCCTATTCGTAAGTTCAGTAAACCTATTGCTGTTGGTGTTGAGCTGAGTAATGATTTTGTATTGAGCAGTGGTGCAGCACCCGTTGGTGGAGGTCCAATTGCGGTATTTAGCAATAGTCCAAGTAATCCAGGATGGCGCCATGAAACGCAAAGTACCATTAAGAAAGTGGGGAATGATTTAACGGTAGAGTTTAGTGTCGACCACTTAACAACTTTTGTTGTCGGCGAGTTCGTTCCTTCTTGTTCGCCAGTAAGTGAAATTGAATTTTCGGCAGATTGGATTGAACAAGGTATTACGCATGTAGTATCGGTAGAGGCTGTTAAAAACAATAAAGTTATTGCTAGTCGCACGTTCTCTGTTAGTCAGACCAATAAGACTGTTACTTTAGATTATTTGCCAGCAGAAGGTGTAACGATTGTAGTACGTCGCACAACAGGTGATTTGGGTATTGTTGTACAAGCTCCTTTGGCAGCATGCGGGTCGAAAACGTCGCTAACGTTGCCTAATCCTAACCCTGTTATAAAACCCAAAGTAACGCTACAGCTATATGTTCGTTGTCCGAACAAGCCAGAAATTACTTTAACACCAAATTTCGACTTGTACTACCGTTTGGCGGGCAAAGGAGCTTTTGTGTTATTAGGAGAAGTAAAGGAGGGTTTATTAGCAACAGATCTTTTGAAATCGGACGGTACAAAGTATGACTTTAAAGCCGTTTGGAAAGGACGTACTAAAACAGTAGAGAATAAGGCGGTAGAAGCTGATAACTCCGGAACAGTAGGTACAAAACCAGGTGATATCATTGGCGTTAAAGCTGGTGCTACGAATCTTGGTATTTTAACTGAGGAGTGTGGTAAAATCTAATGAAATAGGCTATTTAGCCAGAAAGTAATCAAGTTTATACTTGTAATTGTAGGGGGCACCGGCCGGAGGATCCGGTCGGCACGCTCTTTACAAAAAAGAAGTATAAACAAGTAAAGTCAAGTTTAATTTTTGTAGGACGTGTTTTCCTTTTTTAGTAAGAAACCAAAAGTAAGTAATCTAGCGTGGCTAGGGGTTGATATGCACTCGCATATTCTACCTGGGATTGACGATGGGGCCGAAACGGTAGATCAAAGTTTGAAGCTTTTGGAACGGCTACATGCTTTAGGTTTATCTACTTTTCATTTTACACCTCATGTTTTTGCAGAGATGTATCCGAATACGCTGGAAACTGTAGCGGCAGCTTATAACCTGCTCCTTGAAAAGTTACCTGCAGGAATCAAAACTAGTTTTGCTGCTGAATATATGGTGGATTCTGGTTTTGAGAAAAAATGTACCGATAGCAATCAGCTTTTGCTCTTACCAAATCAGCATATCTTAGTTGAGATGTCCTATATCCAAGAAAGTCATAGCATTGACTCTGTACTTTTTGACCTTCAAGTGCAAGGACTGACTCCTATTTTAGCACATCCTGAGCGTTATGTGTATTATCAAGGAGACCTTGATAAAATCCGCCGCTTTCGTGAAGCAGGCGTTTTGCTGCAAGTTAATTTGTTATCACTTATCGGTTATTATGGTAATCGTGAGAGAAAGGCCGCTAAATGGTTAGCCGAGCAGGGATGGATTGATTTAGTAGGAACAGATGTACATCATGAACGTCATGTTAAAGCCTTGGAGCTTGGGCTGCAACAAGAGAACTTGACTAAGGTTTTACAGAATTGTACAATCAAAAACGCAGAATTGTTTGCTTAATTAATTTATTAAAATAATAGGAGAAAAAAATATGGGATAATAACAGCAAAACTAAAAACTTACAATTACAACGCATACGTATAAAAAACATGAAAAAAATATTTATAAAAAGCCTAATCCCCTGGCTTTACATTCTACCTTTTTTGTTTTTATTGGGCAGTTGCTCCGTAAAAAAAATAGTTTATTTTAATGACCTACCGGTAGATTCGGTACGTGTCTTAAAAGAATCTTCAAAATTCACTGATCCACGCATTCAGCCAGATGATATGCTGAGCATTAGCGTTCAGACAATCGATCCTACAACGGCTGCTGTAGCCAACCAATCTATGGCCATTCAAGCTATAGGTGCGAGTTCAGCAAGCAATGTTGGGACACAGTTAATTACAGGATTCCTTGTCGACCGAGATGGCTATGTGCATATGGCACTCTTGGGAAAAATATTAGTTAAAGATTTAACTACCTATGAAGCACGTGAACGTATCAGCGAAGTGGCATCAAAGTACTATAAAGAACCTACAGTACAAGTCCGCTTCGCTAATTACAAAATTACAGTGTTAGGAGAGGTCGCCAGGCCTGCAACATATACGGTGCCTAACGAGAAGGTGACAATATTGGATGCACTTGGTTTAGCGGGGGATTTAACAATCTACGGTAAACGCGAAAATGTACTTCTAGTGCGCGAACAGGGCGGACAGAAAGAACTAGTGCGTTTAAATCTTAACTCTTCGGATTTGTTTCAATCTCCTTACTATTATTTAAAGCAGAATGATGTGCTCTATGTTGAACCAGGTAAAGCAAAAGCTGCCGCCAACAATGCTGCACGTACACAAACGTTTGCCTTATTGGGCTCTTTAATATCCATTATTATTATAGCCGTATCTAGACTTTAAAATTAAATTTTTACACAAAATAATATAAGGTTAGGCTTCTCTTTGTTGTCTGCCAAATAGAAATTATGGGAAATAAAAATATTGACTGGGAGGATGAATTTGTGAAGCAAAAAGCAGACAATAAAGAACTCTTGCATTTTGTTGGTCGTGTGCTTGCTAATTGGTATTGGTTTGTGCTATGTGGATTAATTGGGATTAGTTTAGCTTTTCTGTATGTACGTTATACCATTCCTACATACAAGATTAATGCTAAACTTTTAGTATCTGATGATAAAAAAGGAGGATTGATGGGGATGTCTGCCTTAGCAGATTTATCAGGTCTAATGGGAGTAAAATCTTCTGTAGATAATGAGGTGGAAATTCTTAAAACTGCTGATTTAATGTCTGAAATGGTTCGTGCAGAAGAAGCTTATGTTAATTATTATAAGCAAGGTAGTGTTCATGATATACCTATTTTAGAAGCGCCTTTTCAGATTCGCTTTCTATCTAGTCCTGATTCCATATCAGAACCTATTCAATTAAACGTTAAGAGCTTAGGTAAAAAACATTATCAATTAAGCAATAAGGATACAATATTTGAGATAGGGGAAGGACAGCGTTTTGTCTTGCCAAGTATCGGTAATATCAGTCTTGTTACCACAGGTAATGAAGACAGTGTTAAAGAACAGTATGGTTTTAGTATATCTCCTATAAATAAAACTGTAGCAGGATTAATGGAGTCTTTAAGTGTCGAAGTAACTAATAAGAATGTATCTACCATTGATCTTTCATTGCTACATCCTATCCCAAAAAAAGGTGAATTATTATTAGGTAGTTTAATTGATCGTTATGTTGAACGGAATTTAAATGATAAAAATGTGGTTATGGATTCGACTTTATCATTTATTAATCAACGCTTACGTAAAATTACGGATGAACTTGCTGGTGTAGAAGATCGTATCTCTGGTTATAAACAAGCGACTAAATTGGCTGATATTTCAGAGCAGAGCAAGATTCTATTACAAAGTTCGGAGACTTACATTAGGGGCTTAGCTGAAGTGGAAACGCAATTGGCGATGTTAGATGCCGTTTCCAACTATTTGAAAGATACCAAAAATCCGCGCGTAGTACCATCCTCTGTAATTCTACAAGATGTAGCTTTTAATGCGTTAGTGACTAGGTATAATGAATTGGTCTTACAACGCGAGCGTCTGTTGATGGGCAATACCGAAGAAAATCCTTTGGTTCAAAATATGACAGCACAGATAGCGGGTTTGCGTGAGGATATGATTAATAACGTAGCAAGTACACGTCGTCAACTAGAATTGACTAAAAATAATCAAAATAAATTAGCGAATCAGGTCAATTCCCAAATTCAGCAGGTTCCAACGATTGAACGTGGCTACATAGATTTGGCTCGTTTGCAACAGATTAAACAGGCTCAATATATCTTTTTACAGGAAAAATGGGAAGAAAATGCTATTGCCCGAACGGCTAATGTTTCAAATTCTAAGCTGATTGATTCGCCAAAAGCAGAGGAAAAGCCGATTGCACCTAAAGGAAAAGTCATATACATTATTGGGTTGGTTCTAGGTACACTTGTACCTTTTGGATTTATTTACTTACGTGATTTATTTAATATTAAAGTAAACGGTTTCGTGGATGTACAGAGTTTAAGCAAATTACCGGTTTTAGGTATGATTTCGCATTCGGATACCAGCGAACAAGTAGTGGTTACGAAGACGTCTAGATCCGCCATTGCAGAACAATTTAGAGCGATGCGGACTAATTTGGAATTTGCGCTTAATGGCGGGAAAACTATTTTGTTTAGTTCATCTATGTCGGGAGAAGGGAAATCTTATGTCGCTTTAAATCTTGCTGTTTCATTGGCTTTATTAGATAAAAAAGTGCTACTAATGGAACTAGATTTGCGCAAGCCTTCTATTACGGCAAAGCTTGGTTTAGCACCAGGAAAGGGTTTTTCACATTATATCGTACGGCCGGAAATGGCTATAAATGATATTATAATGCCATCTGGTACGCATGATTTAGTGCATCTAGTCCAAGCTGGTATAATCCCTCCAAATCCAGCAGAGTTACTAATCTCAGATCGTGCTAATATTTTAATGAATGAACTGAAAGAAATGTATGATTATATTATTATTGATGCACCTCCGGTAGGCTTAGTAACTGATGCACAACTGTTATCACGTTATGCAGACACTTGTTTGTATTTAATACGTCAAGGTTATACACATAAAGAGCAATTACGTATTCCAAACGATTTAGTGACTCATAAGAAGATTAATAATATTCAACTCATCATCAATGATGTCCACGTAAAAAAAGGATATTATGGTAATTATGGTTATGGCTATGGTTACGGTGATTATGGACAAGAGAAGAAAAAAAGAAAATTCTGGAAGTGGTTTTAATAATGATTGTATCTCTGTGTATATAATCCATTTTTAAGGGGATTTATATTCGTTACATATTTGTTATATTTTTTTAACAGGCTAAGGTAAATTTATTTTGGGTAATAATATTGCGAAGAATACATTTTTTCTGTACATACGTATGATATTAGTCATGATTGTTAATCTATATACGGTTAGAGTCGTGCTGAATACTTTGGGTACTACGGACTATGGTATTTTTAATCTGGTTGGTGGTATCGTTGCTATGTTTTCTTTTATAACTAGTTCCTTGTCATCTGCTTCACAACGGTTTTTTTCGTTTGAAATTGGCAAAGGAAATGGTAGTAAATTGAGTAATATATTTAATGTTACTATGTCAAGTTATATTTTATTGAGTGTAATTTTGCTGGTTATTTTTGAAATAATTGGATTTTGTTTACTTGATAAAATTTTAGTAAATGTTCCTGTTGAAAGACTTTCTGCTGCGAATTGGGTGTTTCAGTTTTCTATCATTACCTTAATTTTTACTTTTCTAACAATTCCTTACAATGCTTTTATCATTGCTCAGGAAGAAATGAACATTTATGCATATATAAGTATTTTGGAGATTTTTCTAAAATTGATATTAGTGTATTTATTAATTGTAGTTGATTATGATAAGCTAAAGGTTTATTCGATATTGACCTGCATTGTCTCTTTTATCGTAACCAATGTATATCGAATTTATTGTATAAGAAAATATGTTTACTGCCGTTTTAGGTTTTTTCTAGATAAAAAATTGTTTAAGGAGATTGTCGGCTTCTCTAGTTGGAGCTTATTTGATTCAATGTCATCAGTTTTTAATGCACAAGGAATAAACATTGTATTAGGAACTTTTCTTGGCCCTTCTATAAATGCCGCGCGAGGCTTAGCATATCAGGCAAGTGTTACTGTTAATCAGTTTGTTTTGAACTTTATGACGGCTACTAGACCTCAAATTATTAAGAAATATGCTTTAAATGAAATCGATGCAGCTTTTAATTTGATGTTTATGAGCTCAAAGTTTTCTTTCTTTTTATTGCTTATGGTTTGTCAGCCAATTATTGTTGAACCAAATTTGGTTTTTGAATTTTGGTTAGGAAATGTTCCGGAATATCTTCCAGAGTTTACGCGTCTTATTTTGTTTGCAATTTTAATTGATGTTATTTCTTACCCACTAACTACTGTCGTTCAGGCAACAGGTAGGATAAAAACTTTTAGTCTTGTAATAGGCCTACTAAGGCTATTAATTATTCCTTTAGCATATTTCGTTATGCAAGCAGGTTATGCACCAACCGTAGTTTTTGAGATAAATATTATTCTTTGTTTTATATGTTTAATAATTAGGCTATTCTTTTTAAAAAATCTTCTAGGACTTGTCGTTCTTGATTTTTTTAATAAAGTGATTGCTAGGGTACTTTTAGTCGCTATATTTTCTTTCTTGTTTTCGTTTTATATTTATGATTACATACCATTAACCGGTGTTTTAAATCTTGTTATTACAACGCTGTTAATAATATCTAGCTGTATCTCATTCATTTTTATTTTTGGACTAAATAAGCTTGAAAAGCTTTTTCTAATTGAAAAAGTAAAAAAAATTAAAGAAAAATATGTCTAATATTGAACATATACTATTGTTTTCATTTCTTTTTTTCATTTTTTATAAAGGTGGATTGATTCTATCTGAATTAAAAAATGCAAAGAATTATTTGTTTTTCGCATCTTTTCTGATCATCATTTATTCCCTTATTGTGGGATCTAGGTATGGCTGGGGAGCGGACTATCTTTGGTATAAGGAGAAATTTGAACGTCCTGTTTTAGCCCTAGAAGATGATATTGGATTTAGATTTCTGAATACCTTGTTGGAAAGCTTAGGAATGAGTTATGTTGGAGCTTTTCTAGTGTACAGTTTGCTATTTGTCATCCCAGCATTTCTGTTGATTCAAAGTTATGGACGTGCGTCTAAATACATGTATGCTTTCTTTTTGCCTGCAACACTACTTTTTGTAACAACCATTATTAGGCAAGGGGTTGCGTGCTCTTCATTATTTTTGTTATTAATTTTCCTTAATAAAAGAAATTGGTTGGGGGTAATTCTTTCTATCGTGATTGGTTGTCTGTTTCACGCTGCTATTATTATCCCAATTGTTATTATTCTTGTGTTTTATTTTCTATTTAACAATAGGTTGTTTCACTGGAAAGTAACTGTTCCAATATATTGTTTTGTAGCTTTTGTATTGAGTAACTCAAGTGTTTCTTTTTTGTCTAAATATATTCAAGGAATTAATGTTGGAAATAAGTTTCAAGATTATTTAGATAATTCCGACCGATGGTTTGGGGAAGATGCTTTTAATGCTGAGTTTCAACAAGGAATATCAGCATTGGTGTTATCAACATTGTTTTTTTGTTCTATAATTTATCTTGGTTACAAAGCGATTAAGTTCCATTCTCGGAAAGATATAATTTATATTTATAATGTTACTGTTTTTGGTTTTATCTTTTTAAGGGCTGTTTTCTTTTTTGAGATTTTTAGACGATTTGCGCAGCCTTTAGTTTTTTTCTATTTTATTGTTCTAGGCTACAGCCTTTTTGTTTTAATTGACTACGCAAAATATCGTTTGAATCAGAAAGGTTTGGCATTTTCTCTTCCTCTTAATTATTCCGTTGCTATTTTATTTATCCTTATCTATTTGTTTATGTTTTGGGGTAGGTTTATTCTGTTTAATGATAATTCTTTGTTTTTCTGGAATGTATAATTTGTTGAAATAATCAAATATGGTGTCTAAAATATATAATTTTTTAAAAAACTTGTGGATTAGAAGAAGTAGCGATAGCCTTCTAAACTACTACCGAAGTAAAGGTTGTAAAATTGGTCAAGGAACAATTGCTAAGTATCCAAAGACACTCGATATTGATTTTACTAGGCCATCCTTAATTGAGATTGGTGATAATGTTTTACTTCATAAGAATTTGTCCATTATTTCACATGATTTTGCCTCTCGAGTTTTTGTGAATCTTTATCATGATTTTGTGCCTTCACATAGAAAGGTAATCATCGGAGATAATGTCTGGTTTGGACAGAATTGTACGTTGCTAAAAGGTGTAACTATTGGCGATAACTGTATTATAGGTTATGGTTCTGTGGTAACAAAAAGTATTCCTCCTGGGTCTGTCGCTGTTGGAGTTCCAGCAAAAGTTGTTAGTAGCGTCGAAGATTTCTATCAAAAAAGAAAATCCTATTATTTAGAGGAAGTTGTTGAGTATGCAATTAGTATTATGGATCAACTTAATCGAGAGCCTACGATTGAAGATTTTTTTGATGATTATGTTTGTTTTGTAGACAAGCGTAATATCCATGAATATTCAGCGATTCCTTTCCATAGGGTTTTTAACTCTACAAAAAGAGAATTATGGCTTGAGCATCATCAAGCAGAATTTTTAGGGTTTGATGAATTTATGAATTATGTTAAAAAAAAGCGAAATAATGGAAAGTAAAGTTCTTGTTAGCATCATTGTACCAATATATAATGTCGAGAAATATTTAGACAGATGCTTATCTAGCCTTGTAGGACAAACATTAAAAGAAATCGAAATTATTTTGGTAAACGATGGATCCCCTGATAATTGTTATGACCTTTGCGAAGGTTACAAAAAAAAGGATTCTCGGATCAAGGTAATTCATAAGGAAAATGCGGGGCTAGGTTTAGCTCGTAACTCAGGTATTTCATTGGCTAAAGGCGAGTATATAGCATTTGTAGATTCGGACGATTATGTGGACTTAAATATGTATAAAACGCTGCATGAGTTTAGCAGAAAGAATAACTCTGATGTCGTTTTTTGTGGATTTAGTCGGGAATTAATTGGAGGAAAGCATTTTCATATTTCTGAATGTGTCGAGCCTGTTTTTCATGAAGGACATGAGGCCGTTCAGAAAGTGATGCTTGATTTCATAGCATGTAAACCCCATGAATCTTCTGAAAGAAAATATGCGATGTCTGTATGGCATTCTATTTATAAAAGAGAAGTAATTGAGCAACATCAATTACGTTTTGTATCAGAACGTGAATACGGCTCAGAAGATATCCCATTTCAGGTAGACTTTATGAAAAAAGCTTCAAAAGTCACATTTATTCCTGATGTCTTTTATTTTTATCTGTTGAATGGAAGTTCCTTAACTAAAACTTTTTCACAACATAAGTATGAACGGTATAAGAAACTTTATTTTTTGCTAAAAGAAAAAAATAAAGAAATTGATGAAAAAAATCATCGTGCTTCTCGCTTTTTTATTGGCTATGTGAGAAGTCATATTCTAGATATTATTAAATCTAATCATACGAAAGAGGAAAAGTTATCTTTTATTGAAGAAATCTGTAACGATACCATATGGAAAGATATTAGTCTGCAGTATGGAGTAGATTATTTACCATTTTATCAAGCCAAAGTTTATAAGATGCTTCTGGAGAAAAAATCTCACAAGATATACATGTTTTGTCAATTTGTAGTATTCCTTAAAAAGGTGAAATTTAAAATTAAACCTTCCAAGTAGTATTTATGAAAGAGAAAATTATAGTTTTTTATGCACCATTTGGAAAAGGGGCTCCTGTTGAGAAGCTTGGTGGGGCTGAAGCAGGCTGTATAAAGACCTTGCAGTTTTACAAACGTTCTGGTTTTAAGGTTATTCAAGTTCATAAACCAGTGAAGAAAAATAGTTCGCTAGGATACCTGTTGAACCTTCTTTTGATTCCTTTTGTTTTGATGTTTAAGTTGTTGAAATCTAAGGATGCTGTTCTACATATTGCTGGTTTTTATTTAAAGCTTGCGCCTTATGAATGGTTTCTTACTCGAGTTAGTCGGCTTATAAGAAGGCGGTATATTTATGAAATCCGAAATGGAGGAATGGTTGAATCTTATCTTTCAGGAGGAGCTTTTTACCAATTTTTTTTAAAAAATATCTTTAAGGATAGTTCATTAATTCTTTGTCAAGGGGCGACTTATGTCACCTTTTTGAAAGATTCGTTTGAGATTGAAGGATTCTATTATCCAAATTACATACAAGATCGTTTCTTACAGGAAAAAAGGATAAAGGATAAAGACCGTTCTACACTACAGTTGGTGTTTTTAGGTCGTATTGTACCTGATAAGAATATTCATTTTGTCGTTGACATATTAAAGTCACTAGTAGACCAAGGTCAAAATTGTACATTGAAACTCATTGGTTCTTTCGAGGCTGAGTATCATCAAGAATTAATAAAAAGATTAAATCATTGGGATCTGAACGAAAGCGTAGATTTTCTAGGTCGGTTAGAAATGTCGAAAATTCTTGAAGTATTGAAATGCTCAGATTTTTTTCTTTTTCCTTCTAAAGAGAAAAGAGAAGGTCATTCTAATGCGTTGACTGAAGCTATGGCCGTTGGTTTGATTCCAATTGTTAGCGATATAGGATTTAATAGAACTATTGTAGGGGATAATAAATTTGTTGTCGATTCGTTTGATGCAAAGCTCTATGCCGAGCGAATTATTTCGCTGGAGAAAGTGTTTGACTTTTATTCTAATCAGGTGGTAGAGCGGATACATAATAATTTTACGGAACAAATTGTTTGTCGCCGTTTTGAAGAAGCCGTTAACAAGTTGTTTGCTAATTAGTATGTTAGAAAGTAATATTATTTATGATGAAATTGCTATGCTAATTAAGAAAATTAGTATAGTAAATGATTTACAGGAAATCACGACACTGTTTGATAAAATTAAACAGGCTACGGTTGTCTCTTTTGTGAATGCCCATGCTATTAATTTGGCGGTTAGGGATTCCGATTTTAGGAAATCATTACTAGCCTCTGATTATATATTGGTAGACGGTATTGGGATGCGTTTACTGTATCGATATTTAGGTCTTGATTATGGACTGAATATGAATGGAACAGATTATATTCCCTATTTGTTGAAAGGATTCTCTAACAAAAGTATATCTCTCTATGGCTCTACTTTTGACGTAATTCAAAAAACTAAAGAAAAGCTTCAGAATGATTATGGTTATACTGTGGTTGACTGTCAAGACGGATTTCAAAATTTACCATTCTACTTAAATCGGCTAAGAAATGGTGTGCCAGCATTGGTGCTTTTAGGTATGGGAATGCCTAAGCAAGAAGGGTTGTCTATTCTTATCAAAGAGAAAATTGAAGAGAATAGCCTGATTGTTAACGGAGGAGCAATTGTTGATTTTATAGGGGATAAAGTTAGACGAGCACCAAAGTTTTTTTTAAAATTACATTTAGAATGGTTTTACCGTCTATGTGTTGAGCCACGACGTTTGTTCTATCGCTACGTTATTGGGAATGTATTGTTTATGATGAAATTCGGAAGGATTAAGAGTCATTTTGAAAGCACCATTATATAAAATTGTTTTAGAGAAGTTCTATCTGTCCTATGAAAAATATTAAAAAAATTACTTGTATAGGCGCAGGCTATGTTGGTGGTCCAACAATGGCTGTCATTGCGCAAAAGAATCCTGATATAACCGTAACAGTTGTAGATTTAAATGAGGCCCGTATTGATGCTTGGAATGATGAGGACGCTTCGAAGTTGCCCATTTATGAGCCCGGTTTGGACGCTATTGTTACTGAAGCACGTGGTCGTAATCTTTTTTTCTCTACCGATGTAGAGAGGGCTATCGTGGAAGCTGATATGATTTTCATTTCTGTGAATACCCCAACTAAAACCTACGGTAAAGGTAAGGGGCAGGCTGCAGATTTAAAATTTATAGAGCTTTGTGCACGTCAAATTGCCGCTGTTGCTACTTCGGATAAAATTGTAGTTGAGAAATCTACTTTGCCTGTACGTACAGCAGAAGCGTTGAAAAGTATTCTTGATCATACAGGGAATGGCGTGAATTTTCATATTCTCTCTAATCCTGAGTTTTTGGCCGAAGGTACGGCAGTGGCAGATTTACAAAATCCAGACCGTGTATTGATTGGTGGAGAAGATGCTGAAGCAATTGAAGCGTTAGCACAAGTTTATGAAGCATGGGTTCCACGTGAACGCATTATTACAACGAATTTATGGTCTTCAGAATTATCCAAACTGGTAGCTAATGCATTTTTAGCCCAACGTGTCTCCTCAATTAATGCAATTTCAGAATTGTGTGAGGCTACCGGAGCAAATGTAGATGAGGTCGCTAGAGCGATTGGTTTAGATTCACGTATAGGTCCTAAATTTTTAAAGGCTTCGGTTGGCTTTGGTGGTTCTTGTTTTCAGAAAGATATTTTAAACTTGGTGTATATTGCGCGATCTTACAATCTAAAAGCCGTTGCTGATTATTGGGAACAAGTTATTATTTTGAACGATCATCAAAAGACACGTTTTGCGGAGCAAATTATCAAAACGCTGTATAATACGGTTAATGGTAAAAAGATTGCTTTCTTAGGTTGGGCTTTCAAAAAAGATACTAACGATACGCGTGAATCTGCAGCTATCTACGTAGCTGATTATTTACTAGAAGAAGAAGCTAATATTGTAGTATACGATCCAAAAGTTTCCTCCGACCAAATTTATCGTGATTTGGATTATTTAGGCACACGTTCTCCAGCAGATAACCGTCGTTTAGTGACGGTGGTTAATGAGCCTTATGAAGCGGTTGATGAGGCACATGCTTTGGCTGTACTAACAGAATGGGATGAATTCAAGGCTTATGATTGGCAACGTATTAAAGAAGTGATGAAAAAACCTTCTTTTGTATTCGATGGGCGTAAATTGTTAAATCGTAGCTTTTTAGAATCTTTAGGGTTTGTTTATTATGCCATAGGCGAATAAATTATTGCTTAAAGCTACCTATAAAATGAAAAACATGGAAAGACGAAAAAAAGTATTGGTTACTGGTGCTGCAGGTTTTATTGGTTTCCACCTGTGTAAAGTCTTACTGCAGCAAGGAATGGAAGTCATTGGTTTAGACAATATCAATGATTATTATGCTGTTGATTTAAAATATGCTCGTCTCGCTGAGCTAGGAATTGTGCAAAAAGAAGCTGAACGTTGGGGTCAAGCTTGTGTCTCTATTTTGGATTCATCCTTCCAATTTCTGCGTTTAAATTTGGAAAATCGTGAAGCTTTGCCCGCATTATTTGCAACAGAAAAGTTTGATGCAGTTATTAACTTGGCTGCGCAAGCGGGGGTACGTTATAGTTTGGAAAATCCATTTGCCTATGTAGATAGTAACCTGGTTGGTTTCGTTAATATTTTAGAATGCTGTCGTTATCATAAAGTTGAGCACTTACTTTATGCTTCTAGCTCTTCGGTTTATGGTGAAAATGCACAGGTCCCCTTTTCAGAAGATGATCAAGTGGATTATCCAGTAAGCTTATATGCTGCTACGAAAAAAGCAAATGAGCTTATGGCACATACCTATAGCCATCTTTACCAAGTGCCAACTACGGGATTACGTTTTTTTACGGTTTATGGCCCTTGGGGGCGTCCTGATATGGCACCCATTCTTTTTGCTTCTGCTATTAAAGAAGGACGGCCAATTAAGGTATTTAATCATGGAGAGATGCGCCGTGATTTCACTTACATTGATGATATTGTTCGCGGAATTATCGTCGCTTTAAAAAATCCACCTGTTGAAAAAAGTAAGAAGCCGTATTATCAGGTTTTCAATATTGGAAATGGTGAACCTGTTTCTTTAATGTATTTTATTGAAACCTTAGAAAAAAATATAGGGATTGTTGCCGAGAAACAGATGCTTCCTATGCAAGCTGGCGATGTACCACAGACATGGGCAGACACGAAATATCTAAATAATTTAGGTTATCAAAGCATTACTTCTATTGAAGAAGGAGTTGCTGCTTTTGTGAGTTGGTATACTAATTTTTACAAATAACATTGGCTTTAAGCTATAAAAAAAGGTCTAGTGAATTTCACTAGGCCTTTTTTTAACAATCCTTATAAAAGTTTTAAAAAGCTTTTCGGATTTTACCCATTATGCCAAAAGTATTGGGTAGCATTTTGCCTTGATCTAAGGCTATAGTTCCACCAACATATAGTCGTTCCGACAGTAGCCGTTCGCTTTGAAGAAGGAATGAAAACTGATTAACTGGCGTGAATGGAATCTCTAATGGAGGGAATCTTTTTGGTCCTAAAGAACCACCCCATTCGCTTGTTCTGAAGGTGCCATAATGCCTTGATAAGGTTACTTTACTTAAAAACTCCCATCTATCAACATGGCCAGAAAATCCGATATGCCCAGCTGCTACCCGATTGCTGATAAAGTATTCTTTAAAGTTAGATACTTGACCTGATCTTGCTGTATTTGCTGCAATAATTAATGGTGATCCCACGACTATACCCTTATAAGACCAGCCTTCTCGAAATTCATAATGATTATAGTAATTCTCATCTCCTGATTTAGTCGATCTCGACCATGGGTAGCCCGCTTGATCTTTTGAATAGAAGAACTCGACGAGTACCTTGTGCCAATCCCAGAAATTATTCTTTTTCTTGTAGTTGTTATTCGTTATGGTTATCCCATTTAAACCATCTTTAATATTCGCGAGGTGGTAAAGTGCTCCGACATCATAAAAGTTCTGCCGATAAACCATAATATTAATCGGACCGAAATTATAAGATGCTCCCAAATCAATAGAGCCTTGATGATTTCCTATTTTGGAGCGTGGAATTGGGGTCCCTGGGCCACCATATGCTTTACCTGAATTTACATACCAAAGGGTTTCCAAGAAACTAAGTTTAAAGGCAGATCCGTATAGTTTTTTTTCACTTCCCCATTGGGCCTGATGGTTAAACCCTGCATAAAGCTCGATAGGCCATGACGCTTTTCCTAAGCGGCCATATAGAGACTTTTGATGTAAGTAGTTTGGTAATGAGGTTTCTTTAGGTTTTTTGAGAAAAGATTCTTCTGCCATTTCCACCATGCCTGTATATCCATTAGCAAAGTTCCCCTTGAAAGAAAATAGTCCACCAAACATTTTTAAGCGATAATACTCTGGGATGCTAATTTCAAATTTAGGTACGCCAAGTGCCGTTCCAGATACGGCGAAGTTACCCGATGTAAGGAGTGTATCGCCGTTGAGTCCCATTACATCTTTGCTGCGTCCGGCTTTAATTTCGAACATGGCAAATTTCATTTTTAAATGGGCGTCAATTAACTGAGCTTGTGTTTCCTTACCTAGATTTACGCGACCTTCAAAGGCGTAACCAAAGTCCCAGAGGCTGTTATTATTATTATTATTATTATTATTATTATTGCCTTGCCATTCTCCTTTTTGGCGGTAGTCGCGGAAGGATCGTATAATAGCGGATCCAGACCCACCCTCTACAGGAATAGAACCATATTGATTAGAGCGCATCCAAAAGGGAACAACATTGTTACTTGTAAAACCACCTTGTAGTTCTATATATAAACCTTTCTTGGGGATGCTATCTGTCGTTTGGGCATAGCTTGCGCTATAAAACAAACATAAACAGTAAGTTAGTAATTTCGGGCGATGACTTTTCATATGTAGTTTAACGCATTAAATATAAGAAAAATATCGCTGTAAAAGGCTTGTTTTGTGGTAGATTATGAACTTTTAATGTGTAATCTTTGTGCTATAAAAACAATAATATTTCCTCGTCTGGGTGTCATATTCATCATAAAACCTTAAATTACCTTAAATATTTTTTGGTAGGTATGTTTCATGTTTCAATTTTCATTATTTTTAGCCCACTAATCGATGAATAGCGAAGGTTTGGAGTATCGATCAAATAGATAAAAATGCATTTTAATAAACTATCTTATATGTTTAAGAATTTAATAGTGGGCTTGGCCCTAATTTCTATTGTTGCCTGTGGTTCGAAGCCGCGCGTCAGCCTGGATGATGATAAGCTCAATTTAAAGCCATCGGCACAGCATGAAGTTATTGCGAGTGAGGTAGCTAATTTATTGGAGAACTACAGTTACAAAAAAGTGCCGATGTCTGACTCGCTGTCAGCCATTGTTTTTGATAATTTAGTGAAGTCTATGGATCAAGGGCGCAACTATTTGTTGGCATCAGATGTAGAATCTTTTGAAGCCTACAAGCATACCGTTAGTCAAGATTTTCGTAAAGGAGATTTATCTGCACCTTTCTTTATGTTCAACGTGTATTCGAATCGTTATTTGCAATGTTTGGAGTATGCTTTAACACAAGTAGAGGGCAACCATGATTTCAATACGCATGAAAATTATATCGCCTACCGTGAGAAGCTTCCTTATTTTAAAAACGAGGCTGAGTTGAAAGAGCAGTGGCGCAAGCGTGTTAAATATGATTTGTTAAATCTACGTTTGACGAGTACCGATAAGGATTCTACAAATGTTGAAAAGCATAAAGAGATTTTACGTAAGCGTTATAAAAACTTGATTTCTCAAGCTAAGAAAATCAATAATAATGATGCTTTTCAGTTGATTATGACTGCATTGACCAATGCGGTGGATCCGCATACAACGTACTATAACCCTTCGTTTGCTCAGGCTTTTAATGAGAGTATGTCTAATACTTTCGAAGGAATTGGAGCTCGTTTACAGATTGAAAATGAGATGGTAACTATCAAGGAAGTTATCGTTGGTGGCCCTGCATTTAAAGATAAAAGTTTACGTGTTGACGATCGTATTATTGCGGTTGCTCAAGGTGACGGAGAGTTTGATGATATTATCGGATGGCGCTTGGATGCTGCTGTCGCGAAAATTAAAGGACAAAAAGGAACCGTTGTTCGTTTAAAAATTATTCCTGCAGGCCAAGAGTTGACGGCACAGCCTAAGATTGTTTCCTTGAAGCGTGAGAAAATCGTCGTTGAGGAAGAGTCAGCACAAAAAGAGATTAAAACCGTTAAAGGAGAAGATGGTAAGACCTATAAAATAGGTTTAATTAAGTTGCCTAAGTTCTACATTGACTTTGATGCATACCGTCGTCGTGATCCAAACTATAAGAGTACCACACGTGACGTACGTTTGATTTTGGATACGTTGAAACGTGAAAAAGTGGATGCTGTTATTTTAGATTTACGTCAAAATGGTGGTGGTTCTTTACAGGAAGCTATCGAGTTGACGGGTTTATTCATTGATAAAGGGCCTGTGGTGCAGGTGCGTGATGTACGTAACCGTGTTCAGGTAGACCGTGATGAGGAAGAAGGTGTCTCTTGGGATGGTCCGTTTGGCGTGATGATAAATCGTTTCTCGGCATCAGCTTCTGAAATCTTCGCTGGCGCTATTCAGGATTATGGACGAGGTATTATCTTAGGTTCACAAACCTATGGTAAAGGTACTGTACAATCGGCGATTGAGATGTCGCGTTTTATTTCGGCAACAAACAAATTATTGTTGAAAGCTAAAGGTGAGGCGACAGATCCTGATACGCCGAATGGCGCACCAGAGTTTGGTCAGATTAATATTACGATGGGTAAATTCTACCGTGTTACAGGTAGCAGTACGCAGCATAAAGGGGTAAGCCCAGATATTAGTTTCCCTACGCAATACTCCGCGGAGAAATTTGGAGAGAGCTCTGAGCCATCTGCTTTACCTTGGGATCAGATTAAGCCGACGACGTTTACCCGTGTTGCTGAATTGTCGGGTGTCACGAAGAAGCTTGATGAAATTCACCAAGTACGTATGAAGAAGTCTCCGGAGTACAAGTATTTATTGGAGGATATCGAAGAGTTTAAAAAATTAGATAATGTTGAAGAAATCAGCTTAAACCAAAAAGAGCTGCAAAAGGAAAGAGATGCTGTTCGTGCTAAAAATCGTGCGCGTGTTAATAAAGGCTTAGAGCTGCGTGGTCTTCCGTTATGGAAAGAAGGACGGCCACAGCCGAAAGTAGAATTTGACTTTGTGCTTGATGAAAGTTTAAATGTAATGGGAGATTACATCAAGCTCCTTAAAAAATAATAAAGAGCAATCTTTAAATGAAAAGTGGCGTTACCTATCGGGAACGCCACTTTTTTGTATTGGTTAGCAGTTCATATAGACTGCTAACTGTTCCGTTATGTTTTAATTATTAAATGTAATGTTTAGATGTTTTTAGTGCGAGCTTTTTCGAGGAGAGAAAAAGAACAAAAGTCTGCATATGTTTTCGCTGATATGCTTTTATCTACTTCTCTCTAAAGTTTTCTCTTTTTTAATTTTCTTGTTATTATTTTTTTAGTAAAAGTACTTTTTTTTAATTTTCTTTGATACTAATTATACTTAAAAAATGAAAAAGCTCCAATTACTAGATTTTGTCAAAGGGTTTTCGATATTTACCATCGTTTTGTACCATTTAATTGTTTTATTTTCTAACTATCTACCAAAGGTTATTGTGCTGTCGAGTGGACTTGGCGGGACTGGAGTACATGTTTTTATACTCTGTTCTGGTTTCGGATTGTGTGCTTCACAATTGGTGCGGCCATTGGGATTTTTTGAATTTATTAAGAAGAGATTTTTGAAGGTTTATGTACCTTATATCATTGTTATATTTATTTCCTTTTGCCTACCTTTCTTGTACCAGGGAAATAATAAGATTCTAGCCTTATTAAGTCATGTTTTTTTGTTCAAAATGTTTGATTCAGAGCTTACAAATAGTTTTGGTTCACATTTTTGGTTTGTGTCTATGATTTTTCAATTTTACTTTGTTTTTCCCTTTTTGTTCAAATTGATGTTAAAGATTAACAGGAATTATTTTTTTTTAATCTCTTTAACCTTAAGCTTTTTATGGGCAATTATAGTTGCCTTTTTAGGTAAAAGTGAATTAAGAGCATGGAATAGCTTTTTTCTACAATATCTTTGGGAGTTTGTATTGGGAATGATTTTAGCATTGATCTATTTTGAAAATCAAAAGTTGCCTATCCCTGGTAATAAAGCGCTAGTTATCGCTGCTATTTTTGGGCTAGGTATATTTGGTTTAATGGGAATAAAAGGTGGAGTTTATAAATTATTTAATGATGTACCTGCATTAGTTGGCTATCTTTCTTTTACATTATTACTTTATAATCTTGGTATACGGTTTATCATAAACTTTTTTACATACACGAGTACAATTTCATATGAATGGTATCTCACGCATATGCTTGTATTTATTTTTGTTTACCAACTATTTCATCTAGAGTTTTTTTATTTATTGTTGCTTATTTTATCCTTGCTATTAAGTTACTGTATTGCAATTTTATATCATAAAATATTAAAAATGTAGTCGTTCTAAACATGATTTATGAGGCTGTTGTCTTATGATATACACTTGATGTTATGTGCTATTAAATACATGCGAGGTTTAATTTTTGAATGGTGTACCTAAAAATGGACAAGTGAGTAAGCTATTTGTTAAGAGCTTAAGACTAGATATTAAAACAAAAACTTCGTTCCTATAGTATAAAATCCAAGAGAACGATTACTATCTTTTTCTCCTATAAAATACTGAAATCCAATATTTGGAGCAAGATGTAAGTTGTTCCAAATTCGTAATTCAGTGATATTGACGTTAATATTATGGACAAATATAAATTCACTATTGTTTAGTGTTTTTTGTAAATCTAGGGTGATAAATAGTTTATCATTATATGCATCATAGTCGTTGCCCATAATTAAGTCGGCTAGATATTTTGGATATAAAGCGACGTTTACGCCTAAGTTAAGGCTGTTGTTTTTAATAGAACTTTCTCTTCCTTTAGTTAGATGATTGTAGGAGACTATAGGGCCAATCGCTAATAAGTTATTTAAGGAAAAATTCTTGCCCACCTGAATGGTATTGCTATTCTTAGACAGGTCACGAGTTTCTTTTTCATAAGGTATGCCAAAGCTGTATCCTACAAAATACTTGTTTCTTACCTCGGAAGGATTTTGCTGGGCTTTCAATGGGTGTATTGCTATCGCTGTAAGTAGGGTTAGCAGAAAAAGCTTATTGTTTTTTTTCATGGTTAATTTGGTGTAGTTGAAGTTATGTAATTCTTTTATATTGAAAGAATTTATTTGCGAATTATGTATGTTTTGTGTTAAAAATAGTCTTCTAGATGATGGGCTAAACATGTGATTGCCTTTCTTTTTGTTATTGGTTGCTGGATTTCTCTCTGCGCTACGGTGTGTTTGAGGTGAGGCTGCGGTACGCTCAATATAAAAGGAGCTGAGTGCCGTGAATTGTGTGTTGCGTCTTACTCTTTTATTAGAATTTGGTTGTTGGCTGGTAATGATGTATTTTTGAATCCGCTTTGCGATATAGCAGGCAATTATTGCGAATAGAAGACCATGATATTATCAGATAAAAGGATTTTAGAGGAGATTGACAAAGGAACAATTGTTATTGAGCCTTTCGATCGTAAATGCTTAGGAACAAATTCTTATGACGTACATTTAGGTAAGTATTTAGCGACTTATCAAGATGGTATCCTTGATGCGAAGAAGCATAATGAAATTCAACATTTTGAGATTCCTGCAGATGGTTATGTTTTAGAGCCAGGGACTTTATATTTAGGGGTAACGTTGGAATATACGGAGACTCATGCGCATGTTCCTTTTTTGGAAGGAAAGTCGAGTACAGGTCGTTTGGGTATTGATATTCATGCTACAGCTGGTAAAGGTGATGTAGGCTTCTGTAATACTTGGACTTTGGAGATTTCGGTAGCACAGCCTGTGCGTGTATATGCAGGAATGCCTATTGGTCAGCTTATTTACTTTGTCGTAGAAGGAGATATTGAAACGCTATACAATACAAAAGGAAATGCCAAGTACAATAGTAAGACTATCCGTCCGGTAGAAAGTATGATGTGGAAAAATGCCTTCTAGCGGCATTTAAAAGATAAAGAAAAGGGCTTTTGCATTTTGCAAAAGCCCTTTTTAATTAGGAGCCGAACTCCATAAGGTATGGTTTTAAGAAAGGGTCCAAATCGCCGTCTAGTACAGCTTGAGTATTGGATGTTTCCACATTTGTACGTAAGTCTTTTACCAGTTTGTAGGGGTGTAAGACATAGTTTCTAATTTGTGAGCCCCATTCAATTTTCTTTTTAGAACCTTCAATGGCCGCACTGGCTTCTTTTCTTTTACGCATTTCTATTTCGTAGAGCTGCGATTTTAATAAACGCATCGCATTTTCTTTATTCTGTAGCTGCGAACGCGTCTCCTGGTTTTTGATAATAATACCAGTAGGCTTATGGTGTAGACGTACGGCTGTTTCCACCTTGTTAACGTTTTGTCCACCGGCACCACCAGCACGGAAAGTATCCCATTCGATTTCAGAATCTTTAACATCAATCTCGATATTATCATCTACTAATGGATATACATAAACCGAAGCAAAAGAAGTATGACGTTTAGCGTTAGAGTCAAAAGGGGAAATACGAACAAGGCGGTGCACGCCATTTTCACCTTTAAGGTAGCCGTATGCAAAATTTCCAGACAGTTGTAAGGTGACGGTCTTTATGCCGGCAACTTCACCCTCTTGGGAGTCTTGCTCAGTTACTTTACATCCGTGTTTCTCGCCCCACATGATGTACATACGCATCAGCATGGCTGCCCAATCACAAGATTCAGTTCCGCCGGCGCCAGCAGTAATCTGCAAGATAGCGTCTAGCTGGTCTTCTTCTGCGCTAAGCATATTTTTAAACTCTAGTTCTTCAACATGTTGGCGTGCCAATTGGTATTGCTCGTCGAGTTCTTGCTCGGAGGCGTCACCACTCTGAAAGAATTCATATAATACGTAGGTGTCTTCAACGTCGGTTTGTACAGCGTCGTACTGGTCGGTCCATACCTTTTTGTTTTTGATGGAATGTAGTACTTTCTCAGCTTCTTTGGGGCTATCCCAGAATTCGGGCGCTATTGTTAGCGCTGTTTCTACTGCAATTTCTTCTTTTTTGGCATCGATGTCAAAGATGCCTCCTCAGAGATGTAACACGATCCCTCAAGTCTTGAATTTGTTCTTTGGTCATCCTCAAAATTAGGCGCAAAAGGGCAGATATGCAAATACAATTTGTAGCACCCTTGTTTAGTAGGGTGTAAGGGGATTTTATAGTTTGTTTATGCTAAATTAACGGGCTTTTTACGAACCGTTTTCGGATTCTTTCTTTATATTTGGGGGATAAACAGCATACTACATGTTACCAAAAATAGACTTTACCGAAACAGCCGCTTATCAGTATTTGGCTGATCATTATAATCGTACAGAGGCGAGAAGCCTACGCGAACTTTTTGCTTCCGATCCGGAACGTTTTGACAAATTCTCTTTAGCTTTTGAGGATATTCTATTGGATTATTCTAAAAATCGTATTGATGAAGAAACACTAGCGCTATTGGTGCAATTGGCACGCGAGTGTCAACTAGACAAGGCAATAGAAGCGATGTTTACAGGTGCTAAAATCAATGAGACTGAAGGTCGCGAAGTTTTACATACAGCTTTGCGTAGTCCTGCGGGAAGCTCCGTTTTTGTAGATGGAGAGAACGTTATTCCGAAGGTGCAAGCAGTTTTGGCGCGTATGCGCAGCTTTACGGAGCGTATCTTGTCGGGCGCTTGGAAAGGCTACACAGGAAAGGCTATTACTGACGTCGTGAACATTGGTATTGGCGGTTCTGATTTGGGCCCTGTAATGGTTACCGAAGGGTTGAAAGCTTACCGTACGCATCTGAATGTGCACTTTGTGTCGAATGTTGATGGTACGCATATTGCTGAAACGTTGAAAGGATTGGATCCGGAAACAACACTTTTTTTGGTGGCTTCGAAAACGTTTACCACACAAGAAACGATGGCCAATGCCGGTTCAGCGAAAGCTTGGTTTTTAGCTTCAGGTGCTACACAGTTGGATATCGCTAAGCATTTTGCTGCTTTAAGTACAAACGAAAAGGCTGTTGCTACTTTTGGTATTGATACGGCCAATATGTTTGAGTTTTGGGATTGGGTTGGTGGTCGTTATTCTTTGTGGTCGGCTATTGGCTTATCCATTGCTTTATCCATCGGATTTGATAATTTCGAATCTCTATTAGCTGGTGCACATGCTGCTGATACTCACTTTAGAGAGACTACTTTTGAAGAAAATATCCCTGTTATCCTTGCCTTATTAGGTATTTGGTATAATAATTTTTACGGGGCAGAGAGTCATGCTATTCTTCCATACGATCAATATTTACATCGCTTTGCGGCTTATTTCCAGCAGGGTGACATGGAAAGTAATGGTAAATCAGTGGACCGCAATGGTGAAGCTGTTACGTATGAAACGGGACCTATTATTTGGGGAGAGCCTGGCACAAATGGTCAGCATGCTTTCTACCAATTGATTCACCAAGGCACGAAATTAATCCCTTGTGATTTTATTGCTCCAGCGGTATCACACAACGCGATTGGAAATCATCATCAATTGTTATTGTCTAACTTTTTTGCACAGACGGAAGCTTTGATGAATGGTAAATCTGAAGAAGAAGTAGTAGCCGAATTTGAGAAACAAGGTAAATCGGCAGAAGAGATAGCAAAGCTGAAGGCTTTTAAAGTATTTGAGGGCAATCGTCCAACGAATACTATTCTCTTGAAAAAGGTTACCCCTCATTCTTTGGGTGCTTTGATCGCTTTTTATGAGCATAAAGTATTTGTTCAAGGCGTAATTTGGAATGTTTTTAGTTTCGATCAGTGGGGTGTTGAGCTGGGTAAACAGCTCGCAAACACGATTCTTCCTGAGTTGAGCGACGATCAGCCTGTTACGAGCCATGATGCTTCTACAAACGGTTTAATCAACCAATATAAAGCTTGGCGTTAAGCAAGGTGTAAGGTTTAATGAGAGGTGAGGCTTGCTTTTGTTGTTGTTTTGGCAGGATGATAGTAAGCCTCAACTTTTAGTCGTTTAGGCTGAACCTTTAAAATAAATAGTTACAGAAAAAAAATGGTTACCTTTGACGCTAATGAGTACAAGCTTTACAGCGATAGATTTTGAATTGGCGACAGCAGACTATACCAGCGTTTGTGCGGTCGGTATTGTTAAGGTAGAAAATGGAAAAATTGTGGATGAATTCCATAGTTTGATTCAGCCTCCAGGCAATAAATATATGTGGCAGACCACCCGTGTACACGGCATTAAGCCTAAAGACACGGCGGACTCTCCTTTTTTTGTGGATGTCTTTCCAAAGATTGAAGGTTACCTTCATGGGCAGCAAATGGTGGCACATAATGAGAAGTTTGACCGAGAGGTGTTGATGAAAACGATGGCGGCAGCAGGCTTAGATTATAAAAGCTTGGGCCTCGCAAAGACTTGGATTTGCACGAGTAAGATATACAGTCAGAAAGGATTTAAGAAAACCAAATTGAGCATTTGTTGCTCGATTATGAATGTAGAGCTTCATCATCATGATCCTCTGTCGGATGCACGTGCTTGTTCACAGTTGTATTTAATGCGCGATCAGGTAACTCCTGAGTTGATAGCATTACATTTCCCCGCAGAAGACATCACCAAAAAAGAACATAAATAATATGAGTAGAATAATTAACGTAGTCCTTTCCGGCGGAGTAGGATCGCGCTTATGGCCTTTATCTCGTAAGGCTAAACCTAAACAGTATCTTCCTATATTTCAAGACCAATCGCTATTTGGATTAACCGTAGAGCGTAATCAGAAGGTTTGTAACCATGTGATACTCGTCGGTTCCTTTCAAAATATAGATTTAGCAAAAGAAGACCTTAGTAAGGTCTCCCACGATATTATTGTAGAAGCAGCTCCGCGTAATACGGCGGCGGCGATTGCTTTTGCAGCTTTTGCCTCAGCGGCTGATGATGTATTGATTGTGACTCCTTCAGATCATTTGATTGAAGGTGAAGAACAATATTTACAAGCGATGAAGCGTGGTATTGAGTTTGCAAAAGAAGGCTTCTTAGTGACTTTCGGTATTAACCCAACACGTCCAGAAACAGGCTATGGTTATATTGAGGCTGACGGTACGGATGTGCTTTCTTTCCGTGAAAAGCCAAACTTTGAAACGGCTAGAGATTTTTTAAAACGTGGAGATTTCTTTTGGAACTCGGGTATATTTTGTTTCACGGCAGGTACTTATTTGCAGGAGTTAGAACGCTTTGATCCTAAGATATATGCTTCGGCAAAGCTTGCTTATGAAAGTGCTAACGATGGTTTATTAGATGTTGAGCTTTCGATGAAAATTCCTTCTAAGAGTGTTGACTATGCCATTATGGAGCGTAGTGATAGCATTAAAGTCGTTCCTTCTTTCTTCCAATGGTCTGATATGGGTTCTTTTGAATCGTTGTACGACTATTTGACGAGCAAAGGACATCCGAAGGATGAGCATGGGAACGTGGCCATTGGCTCTGACCGACATACCGTATTTTTGGGTGTTAAAGATTGCGTCGTTGTCAATACACCAGATGCTGTCCTGATATTGGATAAAGCACATGCACAGGATGTGAAACATGTTTATGAAGCATTAGAAAAAGAAGGCTCTTTATTAGTCTGATTTTAATAGGTGAGTATGGATAAGAAAATAGCGGTTATTGGACAGGGATATGTAGGTCTACCTTTGGCTTTGGCTTTTGCCGCTTATTTTCCTGTTATAGGTTTTGATATTGATGATCAGCGGGTCGCAGAGTTGAACAGCGGCTGGGACCGTACACTGGAAGCAGACGAAGACCAGCTGAAACAATTGTTGGCTAAAGATTTAGCAACAGATGCTGGTTATCGGGCTACTGCTGATTTATCAGCAATTGCTGATGCACAGATCTATATCGTTACTGTTCCTACTCCCATTGACGAATTTAATGCCCCAGATTTAAGCTTTCTACTATCGGCCTCAACCGATATTGGGTCTGTTTTAAAGAAGGGTGATATTGTTATTTATGAGTCTACAGTCTATCCCGGTTGTACCGAGGAAGACTGTATTCCTGTTTTAGAGCGTGTTTCTGCGCTCGTTTATAATGAAGATTTTTTTGTAGGTTACTCGCCTGAACGTATTAATCCGGGGGATAAGAAACATACATTGCAAAATGTTATTAAGGTTACCTCGGGCAGTACGCCAGCAATTGCCGAAGAGATTGATATACTTTACCAGCGTATCATTACAGCAGGCACTTTTAAGGCTTCGAGTATCAAGGTCGCTGAGGCTGCTAAGGCTATTGAGAATGCACAACGGGATGTTAATATATCTTTTGTGAATGAACTGGCTTTAATCTTTGATCGTGTAGGTATAGACACACACGAAGTGTTGGATGCTGCGGCTACGAAGTATAATTTTTTGAAATACAAACCAGGTTTGGTTGGCGGGCATTGCATATCGGTAGATCCTTATTATCTCGCGCACAAAGCATCTCAGTTGGGCTACCATCCAGAGGTTATCTTGTCGGGGCGTCGTGTTAATGATAGCATGGCAGAATTTGTAGCCTCCAAAGTTGTTAAGTTGATGCTGAATAAGGAGATTCCCGTTAAGGGAGCTGAGGTGTTAATTCTTGGTGTTACCTTTAAAGAGAATTGTCCTGATGTGCGTAATACGAAGGTTATGGATATTTATGCTGAACTGAAGCAGTATAGGGCACATCCATACATTTATGACCCTTGGGTGGACGCTGATCGGGTATCGGCAGAGTTTGGTATTCCGCTATTGCGCAATTTAACATCACCGCCAGATGTAGCTTTTAAAGACCAACCAGCCAAGCATAAGTACGATGCGGTTATTTTAGCCGTAGCTCACGACGATTTCTTGCGTCTGGATATTAATGCGTTACGTAAGCCTTTGTCGGTTTTGTTTGACTGCAAATCGGTGCTTGACCGACAGCAGGTTGATGCTAGGCTGTAGCATAGCTACACCTATTATAAGGTATAACTAGCCGAGCATTTTGCTGTTTCTTCCACTTTACAAGCAATAAGTTTTACCTGTAAGTCTTCCAATTGTTTGGGAGCAATAACTTCCACTAAATAGCGGGCAATGTTTTCTGCCGTTGGGTTAAATGGTACGACAACTAAACTTTCGGCCGTGATAGCCTGTAGTTGGTTTAACATCTCATCCTGTTCCCAGATTAAAAATTTATGGTCAAAATTATCTTCTAACCACATGCATAAACGTGATTTGATGACTGAGAAGTCAACAACTCTGCCTATTTCATCTAAAGCATCGGCCGCAAGGCTGAAGTGTATACGATAGTTATGTCCGTGTAAAAAGCGACATTTCCCTTCATGGCCTACCACGCGGTGACCACAAGATATGTCATGGTATCTTTCTGCAATAATCATAAGACAAAGGTAGGAATAGAAAGGCTATTGAAGAAGCCTTTCTGAAAATCTGTCAACTTTGTCAATCGATAGTTGTTTCATAATCTGATATAGATGTGCTTTAAACATGTTTATGGTATGGTCACCCCCTTGGTCATCCAATGCGCCTAATCCGTACATAAACGGGCGTCCCATAAAGTTGAAGGACGAGCCTACGGCATGAGCACGCGCTAAATCTACGCCTGATCGCATACCGCCATCGAGCATGATCTTTATTTTACCTTGATATGTAGGATTGTTGGCTAACCTTATTAGTGAGTTGATAGACGATTCGGCAGCATCCAACTGACGGCCACCATGGTTAGAGACGATAATACCATCTGCACCTAAAGCGATAGCATCTTCCATGTCTTCATCACTCGCAATACCTTTGAGGACAAGTGGGCCTGGCCACAGGTCGCGTATAGCTTTCACCTTTTCAAAGGTTACCTTGCCTGTAAATGTTTTATTCATAAATTGACCAAGCTGGCTTAAGTCGAGTCCTTTCTCCATGTACGGTTTTAATGTTGCAAAGGAAGGGATGCCATGTTGCAATGTTTTTATTCCCCAGTAGGGGCGTGTCATCGCCTGGAAGATGTTGGCAATATTCATTTTTGGAGGCATCGACAGGCCGCTTTTTATTTCGCGGTAGCGAAGACCGAAAGCTGGCACATCTACTAAGACGACTAAAACAGGGCATTCCACCGCTTTTAGTCGGTTTATGATGTCGTCGCGTAGGCGGTCTTCCGTGGGATGGTAGAGTTGAAACCAAGCGCTACCTTCAGACATGTCGGCGATACGTTCAATACTTGATGTAGAAACGGTACTTAAGGTATAAGGAATTTTATGCTTAGCTGCTGCCTTTGCTAATATTTCGGGAGCATTGGGCCACATGAGTCCTTGTAGACCAATAGGCGATATCCCAAATGGAGCGTCGTATTTTCTACCAAATAGGGTAGTACTGAGGTCGATTTCTCCTGTTTCCTCCAAGTAGCGAGGTTTCAGGTGTATTTTATCAAAGTCATGCTCATTATGGTAGAGGTTTAACTCTTCATTTGCTCCCCCCTCGAGGTAGTCGAAGGCAAATTTAGGAATACGCGTCTTAGCTTTCTTTCTGAGATCCGCAATAGATGGATAGGCAGGGTTGTATGAAAACTGATTTTTAGTAGACATTTCTATATAGGTTAATTTGGGAACAAAAGTTACGTTTTTTTTTTGAAAGACCATCCTTTGCTTTAGGGTACCCATAAAAAAAGCGAGCCATTTGGCTCGCTTTAATTTTTTATAATCCGAAGGCGGATTTTATTTTATCTACATGGTCTAGTTTTTCCCATGTGAATAAGTCTACTTCTATTGTTTTTACCTCTCCGTTAGAACTTTCGAACGTTTTGGTTACCGTTTGTGGCGTTCTGCCCATGTGGCCGTATGCTGCGGTTTCTGAATAAATAGGACTGCGTAAGCCTAAGCGTGTTTCGATGCCGTAAGGCGTCATATCGAAGAGCTCCGTAATCTTATTGGCAATTTCACCATCTGTTAAGTTTACCTTGCTTGTTCCGTATGTGTTTACGTAGATACCCATTGGGTCTTTAACACCGATAGCATAGGAGATTTGTACTAGTAGTTCATCTGCTACACCTGCTGCTACTAAGTTTTTAGCAATGTGGCGTGTGGCATAAGCTGCAGATCGGTCTACCTTGGAAGGGTCTTTTCCGGAGAAAGCACCACCACCATGAGCCCCTTTACCACCATACGTATCAACGATAATTTTTCTTCCTGTTAATCCAGTATCTCCATGTGGTCCACCGATTACGAATTTACCTGTTGGGTTTACGTGGAAGGTGATCTCATCGTTGAATAAAGCTTGAAGTTCAGGTTTCAACTGTGCTTTTACGCGAGGAATCAATATATTTTTGATGTCTTCCGTAATTTTAGCAAGCATTGTTCCTTCTTCGTCAAAGTCATCATGCTGCGTAGAAATTACAATGGTGTCAATACGTTGCGGTTTGTGGTCGTCACTGTATTCTAAGGTTACTTGCGATTTAGCATCAGGTCTTAGGTAGGTGATTTCTTTATTCTCACGACGTAAAGCAGCAAGTTCAAACAACAAACGGTGTGCTAGGTCTAATGCTAAAGGCATGTAGTTATCGGTTTCGTTGTTGGCATAGCCAAACATGATACCTTGGTCACCAGCTCCTTGTTCTTGTCTTGTTACGCGATCTACCCCTTGGTTGATGTCTGCCGATTGTTCGTGAATGGCAGACAAGACACCACATGAATTTGCTTCAAACATGTACTCGGACTTCGTATAGCCGATTTTTTGAATGACAGCACGTGTGATTTTTTGTACGTCTAGATAAATTTTTGATTTCACCTCGCCGGCAAGTACGACCTGCCCCGTGGTTACTAGCGTTTCTATAGCTACGCGCGAATCTTCGTCCCACGCGAGGAAATTATCGATTAAAGCGTCAGAGATTTGATCTGCTACTTTATCTGGATGTCCTTCGGACACCGATTCTGAAGTAAATAAATATGCCATTTGAGCGTTTTATTGTGATTATACGCCAGCGAGAGGAAGCTCCAAGTAGAAGTGGAAAAACATTTTTTCTGGTTTTAGCACTTTTTTACCGTGGTTGCAATCTCCTAAGTCATAGGTGTGTATGCCTTGCGCAAATCAGTCCACATTTTTATTAAGGGCAAAAGTACTACTCTTTCCTGATTAATAAAAAAGGATTTGCTAATTGTAGTGTAAAAAAAACTTTATCTCTATTTTTTTACGATTGAACTGCCTTTTTGTTGCTTGCCTCAAACGATTGCCTATTTTCAAAAAACAAACTGTTCGTCAAGTAAACGATTTCCCCTATCTTTATCGGCTTAAGAGTAAGTTAATTTTATGCGCAAGCGAATATTATTTGTTATAAACCCAATATCTGGAGGTAAGAAGAAGACAGCTTTTAATAAGCAGGTCTTAGAGGTTCTTGATTTAAAGAAGTTTGATCCTACGTTTAAGATTACAAATCATCCGAATCATGCTTATGAATTGGGTAAGCAGGCGATAAATGAAGGGTATGATGCTGTTGTTGCTGTAGGCGGTGATGGTACAATCAATGAGCTAGGTTCCGCTATTTTAGGAACTGATATGCCGCTTGGTATCATTCCTGAGGGCTCCGGTAATGGCTTAGCTTTATATTTAGGTATCCCATTAAATGAAGCAGCAGCAATTCGACGTATCAATAAGTTTGAAACAGTAGAGGTGGATACCGGCGAAATCAATGGACGCAATTTCTTTAATATTGCAGGAATTGGCTTTGACGCTTTCGTCAGTGACCATTTTGCAACAGAGAATATCCGTGGCCCGATTGGCTATTTACGTTCGTCCATGAACGTGTTTAGTAAGTTTAAACCGAGTGACTATACCTTATATATAGATGGTAAGCCCTATGAACGCGAAGCATTCATGATTAGCGTAGCAAATTCACCTCAATATGGGAATAATGCTTATATCGCTCCTCAGGCTTCCATTACCGATGGTATCTTAGACGTATGTATTGTTCATAAGTTCCCGCTTTACTTATTACCGAAGATGATTTTTCATCTTTTCACAAAAAGTGCGGATCAATCCGACTACGTCGAAATCATTCCTGGTAAAAATATTAAAATCGTTCGTGATGCTCGCGGTCCTGTACATGTGGATGGAGAGCCTGTAGAAATGGGCGAGGAATTAGAGATTTCTATTAAACATAAATCGCTAAAAATAATTTGTTAATGTTATGGCTAAAATGAAGAAGCAAAGATTTGATGGCGTTGTGTATTCTACAGCGGATGATTTTTCCTATGTAGATGCTGAGCCAACAGAAGAGGTTACTACGTTGACTGCTCGTCAGCAGAAGTTGAAAGTGATGCTAGACCGTAAATCTAGAAAAGGAAAGGTTGTTACAATTGTAAACGGTTATATCGGTACGGATGATGATTTACAGGTCTTAGCGAAGAAGCTTAAGCAAAAGTGTGGTGTGGGTGGAGCGGCCAAAGATGGGGAGATTCTAATACAAGGCGACTTTAAGCTTAAAATTTTTGAAATGCTGCAGCAAGATGGCTATGGCGTAAAAATGGCTGGTGGATAGTTGTTTGTAACATTATTCTTGCAGAAGATCAGTTTGTATAGCAGTTGATTGCGAGGCTCTTAGTTTTGGAGTTCCTGTGTTTAAACAGACATCGACGGAAAAGTAAAGATGAGTGAATACTTACTTAATTTTTGCAGGTAACAATTTTTTAATTTGCATAAACCAAAAAAAATGGTTTTCATTGTAAAATATATCACACAAAATCGTGGTAGCTATCGATACGGAGAACAAGACCAGAAGGATGAGGAATCTGCTGATGGTTCACTGGTATGAGAACATTTAATAAAGGCGTAAATAATTGTAAAGAAAATTTTATTTTTGATACAAAACAGTATATTTGTTTTGCTTAGCGGCAAAGCAATGCCTTTTAAATTGCTTAAAATTGAATTAAACATTAATATTAAACAACAGTAAAATCTAAAAATTAGTAAAATGGCAAACGCACCAAAAACTACTACTCCTGCTAAAAATGAGAGCGGAAATTCAAGTAATTTATTTGCGAGTTTAGCAATCGTTATCTGTTTCATCGTGGGTTACCTTGTATGGAAATTTGTAATGGGAGCTCCTTCAAACTTCATTGATAACAATTCCGAAAACCAACCGTTAGAAGGAAATTACTTAGGTATGGTTTACCATGCTGGTGTTATCGTACCTGTGTTGATCGGTTTATTCTTGATGGTATGGGTATTCTCTATTGAACGTTTCATCGTAATCGGCCGTGCTGCTGGTACAGGTAACGTAGGTCTTTTCGTAAGAAAAATCCAAACGTTAATCAACGGTGGTAACATTGATTCAGCTATCGCTGAGTGTGACAAACAAAAAGGTTCTGTTGCAAACGTAGTAAAAGCAGGTTTATTGAAATACAAAGATGTTTCAGCAAACGCAGGTTTAGATTCTGAGAAATCAGCATTGGCTATCCAAAAAGAAATCGAAGAGACTACATCATTAGAAATGCCAATGTTAGAGAAGAACATGAACGTTCTTGCTACATTAGTATCTATCGGTACATTAAGTGGTCTATTAGGTACAGTAACAGGTATGATTAAAGCATTCTCGGCTTTAGCAACAGGTGGTGCACCAGATTCAGCAAAATTAGCAAACGGTATCTCTGAGGCCTTAATTAACACGGCTACGGGTATCGCGACTTCTACATTCGCTATTATTCTTTACAACGTATTAACAGCTAAGATTGACAACTTAACTTATTCTATCGACGAAGCTGGTTTCTCTATCGTACAAACGTACGCTGCAAACCACAAGTAAGATGTTTTTAAAAAGATTAAAATTCTTTATGGAATTGAATCTTTTTAAGCATCATGAATAAAAGAATAAGTAATTGTTAATTTAAAGAAGTAAAGAAAATGGGCAAAGCAAAAGTAAAAAGAGCCAGTACATCCATCGACATGACGGCGATGTGTGACGTATCGTTCTTGCTTCTTACTTTCTTCGTTTTGACAGCTACAGCTCGTCAGCCAGAGGTTTTGACAGTAGACGTTCCTGCATCTTCGACACCAGACAAATTACCAGATGATAATGTTTCTATTATCTCTGTAAAAGGTCAGAAAGTGTTTTTCAGTATTAAGAATCCTACAGTTCGTGAGGAGACTTTGAAAAGCATGTCGGCGAAGTATGATATCGCGTTTTCTGATAAAGACTACGAAGAGTTTAAGAAATTGGATGAGTTCGGTGTTCCGTTGAAAAACCTACGCCAGCTACTTTCTCTTCCGAACGATAAACGTGAAGTTGGTTTGCAGGTAGGTATTCCTGTTGATAGCACGGAGACAAACTCAAATGAGTTATATCAGTGGGTTCAACAAGCACGTTTAGCTACTCTTAGATACAACAAAGACCGTGAAGGTGAGAAGGATTTCGTTGATCCAGGCGTGATGAAAGTTGCGATTAAAGCGGATGCAAACGAGAAATATCCTACAGTTAATTTAATTATCGAGACGCTTCGTAACCAAAAGCAAAACAAATTTAGTTTTGTAACGGGCTTAAGAAACGATAAATAATCGATTAAAAATTTAAGAAATGGCAGAATTAAATCAAGATAGTGGTAAGGGTGGTAAAGGCGGAAAGGTAAGAGCCAAGAAAAGCGGTGGTAAAGTCGATTTGACAGCCATGGTTGACTTAGCCTTCTTATTGATTACGTTCTTCATGCTTACGACGTCATTAAATAAGCCTCAAGCGATGGATGTAGCCATGCCTGATAAGAATAAGTTGAACGAAAAAGACAATCTTGAGATTGCTGATACACGTTCAATTACGCTTCTTTTAGGTTCGGATAATAAAATTTCTTGGTATTATGGACAGCTTGCAAAACCTATCTACGCTCCAGTTACTGTAGACTACAGCAAAGAAGGTATTCGTCAAGTGTTGTTGAAAATGCAAAAAGAAGTTCCAGCGCGTAGCGAAGGTAAAGATTTGATTGTAGTTATCAGACCGAGCGATAAATCGGTACAAAGTAATCTTGTTGATATTTTAGATGAGATGAAAATTGTAGACGTAAAACGCTATATGATTTCAAAAATCAATAATGACGAAATTGAAGTGTTAAAACGCGAAGGTCTATACAACGACTAATCGCATAATTAAGAAATTATATGTTTGGTTCTAAATTAGATATATTCAAAAAAGAATGGCTTGATGTCGTTTTTGCGAATAGAAACAAAGAATATGGTGCTTACGACTTGCGTAACTTCGCTCCGAAGGCAACTAATATCGGTTTGCTCGCAATTGTATCAGCAGTTCTTGTTTTGAGTGCTCCAAAGGTTCTTAATATCAAAGTTTTTCCGGATAAGCCGGTGGAGGCAGCTCCAACGATTACGGAAGTTACTTTGGAAGATTTAGATATCCCAGAGCCTGAGAAAGAAGAAGAGCCTCTTCCACCAGAAGAAGAACAGCCACAGCGTATCGCTCAAGAGCCACCAATTGAAGATTTGGTGCGTTTCCCAGAGCCGAAGGTTGTGCCTCAAAGCCAGGTGAAAGAAGAGGTTGTTGCTACAGAAGAGCTTAAAAAAGATAACGTAACAACAGCACGTATTAACTTAAAAGGTAGTAAAGCAGGATCTGGTGTTCCTACGGGTGAATTTGGTCCTAAAAAAATCGAAGGAGGAATCACTGGTAGTGCCGAAGGTACGCCAGATGGTAACCCAGATTTAGACAAGGTATTTACAGCGGTAGAGGTTAATCCAGAGCCACAAGGCGGTATTAACGCTTTCCGTAGATGGGTACAAGACAACTACACGTATCCGCAAGGTGCGATTGATGCCGGTGTGAAAGGTCAGATTGTTGTTTCTTTCGTTGTTGAGAGAAATGGTGAGTTGACTGACTTTAAAGTAGTGAAAGATTTATCTTACGGTACTGGACAGGCATTGATGAACGTGTTGAAAAAAGCGAAAAAATGGAAAGCCGGTATACAAAACGGTCGCCCAGTTCGTGTACAATACCAATTACCAATGACTTTAGACCTTCAGCAATAGTATGAGTGGTTTTAATAAAAGCACAAACAATTTTAGACAGAAATCGCCTAGTAGGCGGTTTCTGTCCATTTTAGGCCTAGCGATGTTTCTTTTTTACTTCGTTGTAGGCATGTTAATTATCTTTTGGAAGAATTTTCCAATAGCAATTGACCCTGCGTACAAGAATTTTTTCGGCATGCTGCTAATTGTTTATTCATTTATGCGTTTTGCTCGATTGTGGCAGAATAACTTCATAAGGTAGTAGCAGTAGTAATTTTAAAGGAGATGAATATGAATAGGTTTATATATATGGGAGCCGCAGCTCTTATGCTCTTTGGTAGCGCTTCTTGTTCGAATAACAGTAAACAGCAAGGGACTAGTGAAAGTAAAGCCCCTGCAAGTGTTAAAGAGGATATTTTAGTCGGAAGCTTAAATGTTATTGTTGATGCATCGGTTTTCCCTTTATTGAAAGAACAAGAGGATGTTTTCCTTTCCGCTTATCCGAATGCGAAGCTTAATTTTATTGCTAAACCTGAAGTCTTAGCTGTTAAGAATTTGCTAGAAGATAAGGGCTCTGTGGCTATTTTAGCACGTAAATTGAGTGAAGAAGAGAATAAGAATTTTGCAAGCCGCTCGATTCAGCCACGTGTCTTTCCTATATTTTCAGACGCTATTGTGTTTGTTAGTCATACTAATTCGTCCGATACCAGCGTTACTATTCAAGAGGTTTTAGACTTAATGAAAGGAACAAGTACTTCAGGAAAGCGACTTTTATTTGATAATTTAAATTCGAGTAGCTTTCGACAACTTAAGTCCTTGGGGAATTTGGATAAAGTTGCTTCTTCTTTCGTAGAAGGTGCAAATACAGCAAAAGAGGTTCTTGAAACCGTTGCTGCTACAGCGGGAAAAATCGGTGTAATAAGTTATAATGAATATTTAGATTTGAAATTATCGTTTTCAAATAATATTCGTATCTTGAGCGTGAAGAATACGATTGGGGATAAGCCCGATAATATATATTACAAGCCCAATCAATCGACGATTGCTGCAGAACAGTATCCTTTAAGACGTACATTTTACGTTTTAAATTATCAACCGAATTTAGGTTTAGGGCTTGGTTTCTCCGCTTTTTTAACGGGCGATAGAGGACAACGTATTGTATTAAAGTCTGGCCTTGTGCCTGCAACGATGCCTGGGAGGGAGATCATTGTCAGAGATAAGATTTAATTTTGAAATAAAATAGAACATACATAGATTATGACAAACAGCAAATTAGTTTTAAGTTTATTATTAGCTGGTGCAGTTGGTTCTGTAAATGCACAAAGTTTGAAAGATGCAAAGGCGGCCATCAGTTCAGAGCAATACAGTAAGGCAAAAGGTATTTTGCAAAACTTAGTGGAGAAGAAAGCAAAAGACGGCGAGAACTACTTTTACTTAGGTAAACTTCATTTAATCAATGATAAAGTGGATTCTGCTGCTTATGTATTTAATCAAGGTATAACAAATGCTCCAAAAGAGCAATTGAACAACGTAGGTTTAGGTATCGTAGATTTATTAAGTGGTAATCAGAGTGCAGCAGAATCTAAATTTGCTACGGCGGTTTCTGGATTAGGTAAGAAAGATTATTTACCATTATTGTATATTGGTGAGGCATATATTGATGCTCCAAAACCTGATTATACAAAAGCTGTTGAGTATTTAACACAAGCAAAAGCTAAAAATGAGAAAGATGCAAATATCTTAATCGCTTTAGGTAATGCTTACGCAGGTTTAGGCGAGAGTAGCCCTGCTTATATCAGCTACCGTGATGCAGAGTATATTGATCCTTCTTTATTGAAGGCTAAAATTGGTCAAGCTGTTATTTCACGTAGAGCACAAGCTTACGATGTGGTATTAGAGTCGTTTGAAGAATTAGGTACTGAAAACCCTAACTACGCTCCAATTTTACGTGAGCTTGCGGAAACTTATTACTTATCTTCTCTAAAAGCTCCTGAGGATAAATACCGTGAGATTAACAAAAAAGCTGTAGAGAACTACAAAAAATATTTGACTTTAACAGGTGATAACTCTGTAGAAGCAAAAACTCGTTATGCCGATTTCTTGGTTTACTCGGGTAACTATGATGAATTGAAAACTGTATCACAAGAGCTTGCTAATATGCCGGGTGCTGATGCTAAAGTTTTTCGTTACTTAGGCTACACTAGCTATTTACAAGATAAAGACTACGCTAAAGCGGCAGAATATTTAAATACCTTATTCTCGCGCGTTAAGCCTGAGCGTTTAATCCCTCGTGACTATTTGATGGCTGGTTTAGCTAACCTTACTAGTGGAGATGAGGCTAAAGGTTTAGAATTGTTAAAACAAGCGGTAGAGAAACAAACTGAAGAAGATAACTTAGAAGCAGAGATTGCAGAAACAGCATTCGCGAAATACCAAGATGGTGAAGTAGAAACAGCTATCAAGATTTTCCGTATTCCAGCGTCTAAACCTACTTCAGATTACTACTATGATGCAAACTTCTATTTAGGTTCTGCTTTATATGGTAAAGGTTCTAAAATTGTGTCTCCAGCTGAAGATGAGGAATTAACACCAGCTTTAGGTCTTAAGAAATTAGCAGAAGCTAAGCCTTTCTTGGACGAAGCGGTAAAATCATTAACGATTGTTGCTGACGCAAACAAAGAAGATGTAGTTAAAAAATACCGTGTAAGCTCTTTATACTACAAAGGATTATCGGAATTAGCATTGGATAATGTAATGTACGATCCTGAAAAATCTAAGGGCTTATTTGTAGACTCATTTACGCGCTTATTGCAAGCAGCTAAAGAGGCAAATGTTACCGATGGTAGTTTGAATGCATACATTGTTGATGCCAACAACTACTTAGGATATTTCAACTATTTAAAAGGTGATACTGCAAAAGCAAAAGCATTTTTCAAAGAAACTGTTAAGATTAGTCCTGAGGACGAATTCGCTGGTCAGTTTGTGAACCAGTTGTAATATTAAAGTTACATTAAATTGAAAGGGACTGATATCGGTCCCTTTTTTTTATGGAAAAAAATTATATATTTGTTAATGAGATAGATAATATACTAATGTTATGGAAAGTGTAGTCCTAAGTAGCACTCCCGTTGATTATATCCCAATTTTAGTGCAATTGGGAGTAGCCGTTTCATTTGGTGTTTTGACAATTATCGGAACACATATGATTGGTCCGAAGGTTCGAACCGCCAATAAATTGGATGCTTTTGAATCTGGCGTTGAGGTGATGGGTAATGCCCGTCAGCCTTTTTCCATTAAATATTTTTTGGTCGCCATCTTATTTGTAATTTTTGATGTAGAGGTCATCTTTATGTACCCTTGGGCTGTGAACTTTCGTGAGTTTGGTGTTCAAGGACTTATCGAGATGTTTGTCTTCATGGGCTTACTGCTCTTAGGCTTTATCTACGTAATCAAGAAAAAAGCGTTAGACTGGGATTAAACCACCCTTTCTTTCTAGGCCTCCTTTTCGCCCAAGGATGTCATAATATAAACTGTAAACAATAAATAAAATATAGTCATGAGTAAAGTAGTGACATTAGCAGAAGCGCCTCCCGGTATTGAAGGGGCAGGTTTTTTTGCGACAAGCTTGGACAAGGCTATTGGATTGGCGCGTGCTAATTCGTTGTGGCCTTTACCTTTTGCGACGTCCTGTTGTGGGATTGAATTTATGGCAACCATGGGTTCTACCTATGATTTAGCACGTTTTGGTGCCGAGCGACCTAGCTTTTCGCCAAGACAGGCAGATATGCTATTAGTGATGGGAACGATTGCCAAGAAAATGGCGCCCGTACTGAAGCAGGTATATGTGCAGATGGCTGAACCCCGCTGGGTGATTGCCGTAGGTGCTTGTGCTTCTAGTGGAGGCATCTTCGATACATATTCCGTATTGCAGGGGATTGATGAGATTATTCCTGTCGATGTGTATGTGCCAGGCTGTCCTCCTCGTCCCGAGGCTATTTTGGACGGCGTGTTGAAGTTGCAGGAGATTGTTAAAAATGAATCGCTCAATAGACGTAATACACCAGAGTATCGTGCATTGTTGGAGAGTTATGGCATAACGACAGAAAATGGATAATAACAGCGTATTACAGCACCTGCAGCTTAAATTTGGCGACGCGGTGCAAGAGTTAGGCGTACCATATGGTTTATTGACTATTGAGGTCGCTAAAGACCGTCTTATAGAACTGCTCGAGTTTGCTAAGGAAGATTCGCAGTTGCAGTTAAACTATCTGACGGATATCACGGGAGTGCATTATCCTAAGCAAGCCGATCGTGAGTTTTGTGTGGTATACCATCTCCATAATATGTATGAAAATTATCGATTACGGATTAAGGCATTCCTCCCAGCTTCGGATCCAAGTATTGCTAGTGCAACAGTATTGTGGAACGGTGCTAATTGGATGGAGCGAGAGACGTATGACTTTTATGGAATCAACTTCATTGGTCATCCCGATTTGCGGCGTATTTTAAATATGGATGACCTGGATGTCTTTCCAATGCGGAAGGAATATCCACTGGAAGATCCAAACCGTATAGATAAGAAAGACTTTTATTTTGGACGTTAAAACTTAGAGAAGAGATGAGCAACCCAATTACCAAGATAAGCCCGAATAGACCCGTATATGTTGATAATGATCCGCAGGATGAATTAGTGACCCTAAACATTGGCCCTACGCACCCTGCGACACATGGCGTTTTCCAAAATGTTGTGAAGATAGATGGTGAGCGTATTGTCAGTGGTGTTTCTACCATCGGTTATATCCACCGTGCTTTTGAAAAAATAGCTGAACATCGCCCATTTTATCAAATTACTCCCCTTACTGATCGTCTGAACTATTGTTCGGCTCCTATAAACAATATGGGCTGGCACATGACTGTAGAGAAGCTGCTGGAGATTGAGATTCCTAAGCGTGTTCAATACATGCGTGTTATTGTTATGGAGCTTGCTCGCGTTGCGGATCATATTATCTGTAACGGTATTCTTGGTGTTGATACAGGTGCTTTCTCTGGATTCTTGTATTTGATGCAGGAGCGCGAATTGATTTATGAAATTTTTGAAGAGATATGTGGTGCTCGCTTAACCACAAATATAGGGCGTATCGGCGGTTTTGAGCGTGACTTCAATGATGTTGCTTTCGCAAAAATAGAAGCCTTTATTAAGCGTTTCCCGGCGATTCTTGCTGAGTTTGAAGAAATGTTTGTGCGCAACCGTATTTTTATTGAGCGTACCTCTGGAGTTGCCGCTGTGACGCCTGAGGAGGCCTTAAGCTATAGCTGGTCGGGGCCGATTTTGCGCGCTACAGGCGTGGATTACGATGTCCGTGTCTCGGCTCCTTATTGTTCTTATGAAGAGTTTGAGTTTGATGTCCCTGTAGGTACAACGGGTGATGTATATGATCGTTTTATGGTACGTAACGACGAGATGATACAATCTCTACGTATTATCGAGCAAGCATTAGAAAAAATAGCTAAGGAGCCTGCTGGAGTATTCCATGCGGATGTTCCTGCTTTCTATCTTCCTCCGAAGGAGCAAGTGTATACCAATATGGAGGCTTTGATTTATCATTTTAAGATTGTGATGGGTGAATGGGATTCGCCGCAATCGGAAGTTTACCATTCTGTAGAAGGGGCAAATGGGGAGTTGGGTTTTTATCTTATCCATGATGGTGGGCGTGCGCCTTACCGTCTACATTTCAGAAGACCTTCTTTTATAAACTATCAGATGTTTGCGCCAATGAGTAGTGGCATGTTACTGTCTGATGCGATTATCAATATGAGTAGTTTAAACGTTATTGCAGGAGAATTAGATGCTTAGTGTTAAAGAAAATATGAAAGTAAGCTTCTCAGCGGAACTGTTGAAGCAATTTGAGGAGGTGGTGTTGCGCTATCCCGAGAAGCGACAGAAATCGGCACTATTGCCTATTCTGCACTTGGTGCAAGCCGAGTACGGCTGGTTGAGTGTAGATGCTATGGAGAAAGTAGCAGCCTATTTACACATTGAACCTATTGAGGTTTATGAGGTAGCCACTTTTTACACGATGTTTTTCTTGGAGCCGAAAGGCAAATATGTGCTGGAGGTATGCCGTACTGGTCCTTGTTGCTTGGTCGGTGCAGAGAAAATTATCGATCATCTTGAAGCCCGTTTGGGGGTGAAAGAAGGAGAGGTTACGAGCGATGGTTTATTCTCTTGGCGTGGGGTAGAATGTGTGGCCGCATGTGGCTTTGGTCCTGTTTTACAAATTGGTCCTGACTACACATTCTATGAAAACCTGACGACCGAAAGTGTGGATGAACTATTAACTGAATTAAAAAAGAAAGCACAATAGATTTAGTATGGCACGTAAATTATTGTTGACACATATCGATGTTCCGGGAATAGCTACCTATGATGTTTATCGTCAAAAGGGCGGTTACCGCGCAGTCGAGAAAGTATTGAATGGCATGACTCCAGATGAAGTCGTGGAAGAGGTGAAGAAATCGGGCCTTCGTGGTCGCGGTGGAGCAGGCTTTCCGACAGGAATGAAGTGGAGCTTTCTTGCGAAGCCAGAAGGTGTTGCTCGTTATTTGGTGTGCAACGCTGATGAGTCTGAACCAGGAACGTTTAAGGATCGTTATTTGATGACGAAGATTCCTCATGCTTTGATTGAAGGGATGATTGTTTCTAGCTATGCCTTAGGGGCACATACATCTTATATCTATGTGCGTGGCGAAATGATGCCACAGATTCGAATTCTTGAGAAAGCAATTGCCGAAGCAAAGGCCGCGGGCTTTTTAGGTAAAAATATATTGGGTAAAGGCTACGACTTGGAAATATATGTGCAACCTGGTGGTGGTGCATATATCTGTGGCGAAGAAACAGCCCTATTAGAGTCCTTGGAGGGTAAGCGTGGTAACCCACGTATAAAGCCACCATTCCCAGCGGTATCGGGGCTCTATGGCTGTCCTACGGTGGTAAACAATGTGGAGTCCATAGCATCCACTGTGCCTATTATTAATGATGGGGGTGAGGAGTATGCTAAAATTGGTATTGAGCGTAGTACAGGAACGAAATTGATTTCGGTCTCCGGAAATATTGTGAATCCTGGTGTTTATGAAATTGAATTGGGTTTACCCGTCGAGGAATTTTTGTATTCCGACGAGTATTGTGGAGGAATCGCTAATGGCAAACGCTTAAAGGCTTTGGTAGCTGGCGGTTCTTCGGTTCCTATTATTCCGGCAAATTTGGTGTCGACTACAGCGAAAGGTGATGCACGCCTGATGACCTATGAGTCATTAGCTGATGGTGGATTTCAGACGGGGACTATGATGGGGTCGGGCGGTTTCATTGTTTTTGATGAAGACCAATGTGTCGTGCGCAACACGTGGAATTTTACACGTTTCTATCATCATGAAAGTTGTGGTCAGTGTTCTCCATGTCGCGAAGGAACGGGATGGATGGAGAAGGTGCTGCATAACATTGAGTCAGGTCATGGCTCTATGGAGGAGATTGATTTATTATGGGATATACAAAGTAAGATTGAGGGAAATACAATTTGTCCATTGGGCGATGCGGCGGCTTGGCCGGTGGCAGCGGCTATTAGACATTTTAGAGATGAGTTTGAATGGCATGTCAAACATCCACAAGAAGCCCAAACTAGGAATTTCGGTTTAGCGCATTATGCTGAACCGCGCATGCCACTTGTTTAAGACCTGTAACATTTACTTTTTTAGCGAACGAAAAATGGCAGACGAAAAATTTAAAGTAACGATTGATGGGATACCGTTGGAGGTAGATCCCGGAACGACGATATTAAATGCAGCACGACAAATAGGCGGAGACATTGTGCCTCCGGCGATGTGTTACTATTCCAAACTAGAAGGTAGTGGTGGTAAATGCCGTACCTGCTTGGTTAAAGTTTCAAAAGGATCTGACAAAGACCCGCGACCGATGCCGAAGCTTGTTGCTTCTTGCCGCACGACAGTGATGGACGGTATGGAGGTTGAAAACATCACTTCTCCAGAGGTATTAGATGCTCGTAAATCTGTCGTAGAGCTTTTGTTAATTAACCACCCGCTTGATTGTCCTGTTTGTGACCAAGCAGGGGAGTGTAAGCTTCAAGATTTAAGTTATGAGCATGGAGCAGAGCAGACACGTTATGCTTTCCCTCGTCGAACTTTTGAACGTATCGATATTGGTGAGCAGATTCAGCTACATATGAATCGTTGTATTCTTTGCTACCGTTGTGTATTTGTAGCAAACCAACTGACAGATACACGTGAGCACGGTATTTTATATCGTGGTGATCATTCTGAAATATCCACTTACATTGAGAAAGCTATCGATCATGACTTTATTGGTAATGTAATCGATGTATGCCCTGTTGGCGCTTTAACGGATAAGACTTTCCGCTTTAAAAGTAGAGTTTGGTTTACGAAGCCCGTCGATGCACATCGCGATTGTCCGACTTGCTCTGGCAAGGTTACCCTTTGGTATAAAGGAGAAGAGGTGTTACGTGTGACAGGGCGTAAAGATGAATACAATGAGGTGGATGAGTTTATCTGTAATACCTGTCGTTTTGATAAGAAAGAGACGAAAGATTGGGTGTTGGATGAGCCTACTAAGGTGGATAAAGATTCGGTGATTACGGCCAATCATTATACCAGCTTTGCACCACCAGCGGTTATTCAGCGTGATGAGATATTGCAAGAGGCCAATGCGGAGCAGTTGGCAAGAACGGAACGATTAAAATAAAAAACAGCGTTAAGCATGGAAGCTACTTTTATTATAGAAAAATTGGTTTTGGTGGTTATTGTGTTTACCATTTCGTTGGTAATCGCAATGTACTCTACCTTGGCAGAGCGTAAAATCGCTGGTTTTATGCAGGATCGCCATGGTCCAAATCGGGCAGGTATTGGCGGTATTTTACAGCCTTTATGTGATGGCGGTAAATTCTTCTTTAAGGAAGAGATTATCCCCGCAGGGGCACATAAGACTTTATTCATTCTAGGCCCTACTTTGGCCATCATCACAGCCTGTATTAGCTCGGCGGTTATTCCGTGGGGGCAAAATTTGACAATTGGTGGTCGTGAGATTGTTTTGCAGGTGGCGGATATTAATGTGGGCATCCTATATGTATTTGGTGTTGTCGCCTTAGGTGTATATGGCATTATGCTTGGGGGATGGGCATCTAACAATAAATTCTCTCTTATGGGAACGATACGTGCTGCTTCGCAGAGTATCAGCTATGAGATTGGGATGGGCTTGGCTATTATTGCATTATTGATGGTTACGGGTACACTTTCTATGCGTGAAATCGTCGCGCAGCAAAGTGGTTTTGTCAACTGGAATATATGGGTGCAGCCTTTGGGTTTCCTAATTTTTATTGTTTGTGTGTTTGCCGAGTGTAACCGGGTTCCTTTTGACCTTCCGGAGTGTGAGACCGAGTTGATTGGCGGTTATCATACGGAGTATTCGTCGATGAAACTAGGTTTATACATGTTCTCTGAGTATATCAATATGTTTGTTTCATCAGCATTGATGGCGGCTTTATACTTTGGTGGATACAATTTCCCTTTTATGAATGACTTGGGCTTGTCCCAAAACTGGATAACTATTATTGGGGTGCTGGTCTTTTTCCTTAAAATATTTGGATTTATCTTCTTCTTCATGTGGATTCGCTGGACTTTACCGCGCTTCCGTTATGACCAGTTGTTAAATCTAGGATGGAAAATATTGATTCCTTTGGCTATCGCCAATATTGTACTGACGGGAATCGTAACCGTGGTGAAGGACCTTTATTTTTAGCATTCTTGTTACTAGGATAGATCAATAGACGCGGCTTGGCCGCTTAAGAAAATGAATATGCAGTCATTATCAAATAGAAAGAAAGTTATAGAGCAGAAACCCATGAATTTTTGGGAACGTATGTATTTGCCCGCTATTGCAAAAGGGCTACGCATCACGATTCGTCACTTTTTCATGAAGATACCTACGGTGAAATATCCGGAAGAGCTACGTCCTTATTCGAAGAATTTTAGGGGGCAGCACTCCTTGAAGCGTGATGAACAAGGACGTGAGCGTTGCACAGCCTGCGGCTTATGTGCTTTGTCATGCCCAGCAGAGGCCATCACGATGACTGCTGCAGAGCGTAAGCCTGGAGAGGAGGCTTTGTACCGTGAGGAGAAATATGCTGCCGTTTATGAAATCAATATGCTGCGTTGTATTTTTTGTGGCCTTTGTGAGGAAGCTTGTCCGAAGGAAGCTATCTATCTGGATGGCTCACATGTGACCGCTGAATACTTACGTAAGGATTTTATCTATGGTAAGGATAAGCTTGTGGAGCCTGTATTTGATATTAAAAAATTAAACCAAGAAAAACCAATTTAGTATGTCTGTATTTTATTTAGCAGCTTTCCTGGCTATCTTTTTCGCCATTATGACGATTCTAACCAAGAACCCTGTACATAGTGTGCTATATCTGGTGATTACCTTTTTCACGTTAACTATTCATTATATTTTGTTGAATGCACAGTTTTTAGCTGTCGTTAATTTTATCGTGTATATGGGGGCGATTATGGTGCTGTTTCTTTTTATTCTGATGTTGTTAAACCTGAATAAAGAGTCGGAGCCGATGAAGTCTACCTTGGTGAAAGTTATTGGTGGTATTGCTGGCATGTGTTTAATAGCAACCTTATTGGGAGCGTTCCGTGTGTTGGAGCCTAGCCATGCCATGATTGTTGCCAATAGCGATGTAGGCCTGGTGAAGAACCTCGGTAAGGTTTTGTTTAAGGAGTTTCTACTGCCTTTTGAGATTTCATCTATTTTGCTACTTACAGCAATGGTGGGGGCAGTTTTATTAGCTAAAAAAGACGTAAAGAAAGCATAATGGAAAATATTGTTCAACAGATGCAAGGGGTGCCTTTAGACCACTATATTATTTTTAGTAGCATCCTTTTTGCGATTGGTGTTGTAGGCGTTCTAATTCGTCGCAATGTCATTATCATTATGATGTCCATTGAGTTGATGCTCAACTCGGTCAACGTGTTGTTGGCTGCTTTCTCGGCCTATCGTGGGGATCCGAGTGGACAGGTGTTTGTATTCTTTGTAATGGCCTTGGCTGCCGCAGAGGTTGCCGTTGGTTTGGCGATTATTGTGATGGTGTATAGGAATACGAAGTCGGTTGATATTGAGTCATTGAGTAAACTACGTTGGTAAACAATTAACAGTTCTTTAGTACGATTTTTATGGCAGAATTACTTTGGTTAATACCTTTAATACCCTTTTTAGGATTTGTTTTAAACGGACTGGGGCGGCATAGTTTTCCGAAACCTGTAATTGGTTTGCTGGGCTCTGTAGCTGTTTTTGTTCCTTTTGTTTTGAGTTTACTTCTTTTTTCAGAGGTATGGGCTGCGCGGCAAGCAGGAGAGTCTGTTGCTATTTATCAGCATTTATTTGATTGGTTTTCAGTAGGGAGTCTCCATGTTGGTTTATCCTTCTTGGTAGATCCTTTGAGTGCGACGATGTTGTTAATCATCACCGGTATCGGTTTTTTAATCCATCTGTACTCCTATAGTTATATGCATAATGATAAGGAGCTAGGCAAATTCTTTGCTTTTCTAAATTTGTTCATCTTCTTCATGACCTTATTGGTGATGGGCTCCAACTATTTGGTGATGTTTATCGGTTGGGAAGGCGTTGGTTTATGTTCTTACCTACTCATCGGTTTTTGGTTTACCAACTCCTCTTACGCATCAGCCGCCAAGAAAGCTTTTGTGATGAATAGAATTGGTGATTTGGGCTTTTTGATAGCATTGTTCTTTATCTTAGGGCATTTTGGCTCACTAGAATACTCCGCTGTTTTTGATCAAGCGGCTTCCTTAAGTGTTGGGGATAGCACGGTTGTTATCATCACCTTATTACTTTTTGTAGCAGCAACAGGGAAATCGGCACAGATTCCATTGTTCACTTGGCTCCCTGATGCGATGGCAGGACCGACGCCCGTTTCGGCGTTGATTCACGCAGCGACGATGGTGACGGCAGGTGTTTATATGGTTGTGCGTTCTAATGTGTTATTTCTATTGTCGCCTTTGACGCTAGAGATTATGGCTATCGTCGGGTTAGCGACAGCTTTGGTTGCCGCTTTTATAGCGCTTACGCAGAATGATATCAAAAAGGTATTGGCCTATTCTACGGTTTCACAATTAGGCTATATGTTTTTAGGCTTAGGTGTTGGCGCTTTTACAGGGGCTTTTTTCCACGTTTTGACGCATGCTTTCTTTAAGGCTTTACTTTTCTTGGGCGCTGGTTCTGTGATTCATGCGATGGGTAATGAGCAAGATATGCGCCGTATGGGTGGCTTACGGAAAGCTTTACCTGTTACGTTTGCAACCATGTTTATTGCGACAATTGCGATAAGTGGTATTCCTCCATTTGCAGGCTTCTTCTCTAAAGATGAGATTCTAGCTCATGCTTTTCAGGCTAATATCGTGTACTGGGCTGTGGGTATTTTAACGGCTTTGTTTACGGCTTTCTATATGTTCAGGTTATTGTTTTTAACTTTCTTTGGCTCCTTTAGAGGAACGGATGACCAACGTGCGCATTTGCATGAGTCTCCTTGGCAGATGACGGTTCCACTGGTTGTTTTAGCCATATTATCGGTCGTTGGTGGCTTGATTAATTTACCAGAGGCATTGGGAGGACATCACGCATTGGCTAATTTTTTAGCCCCTGTTTATTCGGGTAGTGCGATAGAGAACTATGCATTGCAGCTAAGTCATGAGACGGAATATATATTAATGGCTGTTTCTGCAGTAATTGCTATTGGAGTTGCACTTTATGCGTACCGCCAATATGCTGCTAAGAATAGTATTCCTACAGAAGATGCTACAACGAAGGGCCTTTTATACAACCTGTCATATCATAAGCTATATATCGATGAGTTTTATGATACGCTGATTGTAAAACCACTCAAATGGCTTTCTAACTTTTTATATACATATGTGGAGAAGCTCGGTATCGATGGCTTTGTGAATGGTATTGCTTCTTTCTTTGTAGGTTCGGGAAAAGGAGTGAGGCAGCTGCAAAGTGGCTATGTAGGCTTCTATATCCTGATGATGGTTTTAGGGATTATGGCCGTTCTGATTTATGGCATCATCACAATTTAAGACGTTTTTTAGCATTTAATATTGACGATTAATGAATAACCTATTTATACTTCTATTGATTCCGTTGCTATCGGCATTTGCTTTGTTCGGAATCAAAAATACGGTGCTTGCAAGACGGTTGGCTTTAGGCTTGGCTTTGGTACAAGTATTGGCTACTATTCCATTTCTCTTGGCTTTTCAGCCTGAAGGCTTGATGCAGTTTGAGCAAAGCTGGAATTGGATAAGTGCCTTAGGCGTTCGCTTACATATTGGGGTGGATGGTATCAGCTTGCCGTTGGTGCTGCTGACTAATGCGTTAATTCCTTTGATTGTATTAACGACTTTTGATAAAGATTTTAAAGGTAATTTCTATGGTTTGGTTGCTTTTATGCAAGCCGGATTATTGTTGGTTTTCCTTGCTTTGGATGCTTTCTCTTTCTATGTCGGTTGGGAAGTAGCCTTGATTCCTATTTATTTTATTTGTGGTCTATGGGGAGAAGGAGATCGTATTCGTGTTAACTTAAAATTCTTTATTTATACCTTTTTTGGTAGTCTTCTGATGTTAGTTGCCATTTTGTACCTATACAATCAGGTGCCAGAGCGCAATTTTGAATGGAGTTCTTTTGTTCATTTAGACTTATCGGAATCTACGCAACGTTGGGTTTTCTGGGCTTTCTTTATCGCCTTTGCGATTAAGATTCCTATTTTCCCTTTACATACTTGGCAACCAGCAACCTATACCCATGCCCCTTCTGCAGGTACTATGTTGTTGGCTGGTGTTATGCTAAAAATGGGCGTATACGGCATCATCCGTTGGCTGCTGCCTGTTGCTCCTTTTGCGGTATTGAGTTATGGTCCTTTGGTAATGACCCTTTGTGTCATTGGCTTAGTGTATGCTTCTATTATTGCATTTAAACAGAGAGATGCAAAACGGTTGATTGCTTTTTCTTCGATTGCGCACGTCGGTTTGATTACCGCAGGAGTAATCTCTTTGCGTGGCGAAGGTTTACAAGGGGCGATTATCCAGATGGTGAACCATGGTTTTAGTGTGGTTGGTTTATTCTTAGTAATTGACATTATAGAGAAGCGTACGCATACGCGCCAATTAAATGAACTCGGAGGCTTAGCTTCAAAACTACCTGAGTTTGCCGTCTTCTTCCTCATTATTTTGTTGGGTGCTATTGGGCTTCCCCTGACAAATGGGTTTATTGGGGAGTTTTTATTGCTGAAAGGTGTTTTTGGATTTGGCGTATGGTATGCTGCGGTTGGAGGGCTAACACTAATTTTTGGTGCTGTTTATATGCTTCGTTTTTATCAAAAAACCATGCTTGGAACTCCGGCTACACCTTACGGACCATTGCCTGCTTTGTCCTGTTCCGAGTTTATCGTGCTTTTAGCGGTCGTTACTGTTACCCTGTTTTTGGGTGTCGTTCCGGATTCGTTATTGCACTTGTCAGAAGCATCAGTCGTCAATTTATTAAATCAGATTAAATTTTAAAATAGCGAGATCAATATATTATGGGAGCGATTATAACACTGTGTGTCTTGGGGATTTTAGTTTTGTATTTAGGCTTGTTTAAAGCCAAAAATGCATTACTTCCTGTAACCTTATTGGGCTTAGCTTTAGCCTTTGGCTTGACCATTGCGAGTTGGGATACGTCGGCAGCACCGATTTTTCATGGCATGGTACGCTTTGATACCTTTGCCTTGTCTTTTTCTTTGTTGTGCATCTTTATTACGGCCTTGATTTTATTGCTGTCTAAAGAATATTTTCGAAGTATCAGTGATAATGTAGCTGAGTATTATTGTTTGCTACTTTTCTCTTTAACAGGTGCTTTATTAGTATGCTCTTATCATAATTTTGCTATGCTTTTTATTGGCATTGAGATTATGTCTGTTGCTTTATATGTGTTAGTCGGTATTCGTAAGAATGACTTGCACGGTAACGAAGCTGCTTTAAAGTACTTTTTAATGGGTGCTTTTTCGACAGGCTTTCTGCTTTTCGGTATTACCTTATTGTATGGTGCTTCAGGAACTTTTGATTTGGCGGGCTTAGCCACGTATGTGTCATCTACCGATAGTTTATCGCCTTTATTCTATGCAGGTCTTTTACTTTTATTATGTGGCTTATGCTTTAAGATTGGTGCTGCTCCTTTTCATTTTTGGACGCCCGACGTATACGATGGTGCTCCGATATTGATTACAGCATTTATGAGTACTGTCGTTAAGATAGCTTCATTTGTAGCTTTTTTACGCCTTTTCAGTATGGTGTTTATTCCTGTAACCGAGGTGTGGACTCCTGTATTGCTGACTATAGTGGTGATTACTTTATTCGTTGGCAACATTTCAGCCTTGATGCAATCTAGCTTTAAGCGGATGATGGCTTACTCTAGTATTGCTCATGCTGGTTATATGCTTTTTTCGCTGGTGGCCTTAAGCGGTAGCTCTGCTACGAGTTTGTTTACTTATGCTACGGCCTATGCTTTAGCTTCCATTATTGCTTTTGGTGTTTTAATTCTTGTGAAGCGGGAAACAGGATCAGACCATTTTGAATCTTTTAACGGTTTGGGTAAGCGTAAGCCTTGGTTAGCTGCTGTATTAACGTTGGCTATGTTGTCACTTGCGGGGATACCGTTGACAGCTGGTTTTATGGGTAAATTTATGATGTTCAATCAGGTGATGCAAACATCTAATATTATCTTATTGCTCTTGGCGGTGGTAAATGCAGCTATTGGGGTTTATTTCTATTTGCGTGTCGTCATCCATATGTATTTCAAGGATAGCGATCAAGCTTTTGCTTGGAAGACTCCATTAAGCTATAAAGTGGTTTTTGCGATTGCCGCTCTTTTGACTTTAATTACGGGTATTTATCCAGATTGCATTATTGCCTTTTTGTAGGTTAAAATAGCTTTCATATATAAATGGAAAGACCGTTGTGACTTAATAGTCGTAACGGTCTTTCCATTTATTTTTTAGGGACTCACGGAGCTTGCTTTCGCCCGCATTATTTCCTGGTTTATACAAGGTCGTGCCACTAAGCTCGTCAGGAAAGAACTCTTGCTCTACAAAATTCCCAGGGAAAGCATGTGCGTATTTGTATTCTGTTCCGTAATTCAATTCTTTCATCAGCTTTGTCGGTGCATTTCTTAAGTGTAGCGGAACGGGTAGATTTCCGGTTTGCTTCACGATTGATAATGCCGTGTTGATGGCCTCGTAAGAGGCATTACTTTTTGCTGAGGAGGCTAGATAGGTAACCGTTTGTGCCAGGATAATACGCGATTCGGGCCAACCGATTACATTTACTGCTTGAAAGCAGTTGTTAGCTAGCAGTAGCGCATTGGGATTGGCATTGCCAATATCCTCCGATGCAAGAATAAGTAGTCGGCGAGCAATAAAAGAAGGATCTTCGCCGCCTTGAATCATTCGTGCTAGCCAATATATTGCCGCATTCGGGTCGCTTCCGCGAATGGACTTGATGAAGGCCGATATGATATCATAGTGTTGCTCTCCATTTTTGTCGTATAGCGCTAAATTCTGCTGTACCTGTTTTAAGACAAAGGCGTTGGTAATATTTTGCTTTTGCGTTAGCGCAGCATTGTGTACCAATTCGAAAACATTGAGTAGTTTGCGAGCATCTCCACCGGATAATCTAAATAAAGCTTCATGCTCTTCAATAACGACAGGGTGTTCTTTTATATAGCTATCTTTCTCTTGAGCTCTATGGAGGATGGCCAGTAGGTCCTCTTCAGAGAGGTGTTCAAGCACATAGACCTGACAACGGGATAATAATGCGGAGATGACCTCAAACGAAGGATTCTCTGTGGTCGCCCCAATAAGCACAACGATACCACGCTCTACAGCGCCTAGTAAAGAATCTTGTTGTGATTTGGAGAAGCGATGAATCTCATCGATAAATAAGATGGGTTGTTGCTGATGAAAATTGCGTAGTTGTTCGGCCTTCTCCAGTACTTCTCGAATATCTTTTACGCCCGATTGAATAGCGCTTAAAGCAAAAAATGGGCGATTTAGCTCATTCGCAATAAGGAGTGCAAGGCTTGTTTTTCCGACGCCAGGAGGCCCCCAAAAAAGCATCGACGGTATGTTTTTTTGTTCAATTGCTTGTCGTAATACAGCACCTTCTCCAAAGATATGTTGCTGACCAATATAGTCGGCCATATTTTTTGGACGCATGCGTTCTGCCAAGGGAGTTGTTGTTACCATAATAATACGAAATTACTAAAAATTTTAGACAAGCAACAGTAGTGGTTTATGTTCGTTTTAGTTTTTGTGAGGTGAATTGAGGTTCGTAAATCCGGCAACAGGAAATCTGCATTATTGCATTTGAATCTAAAATTCAGTAAGTTTGATATAATCAGAGTATAAAATATATGCGATTTTTAAGCAGTTTAATCTCGCCTTTTGGGCGTTTTGATAAGGTACATAAACTATATTGTCTATCCTTTTTAGGTACTATCGCGGTATTGCTATCGGGGGCTGAGGGGCTGCATGCGCAGTCAAAGAAGCTGCCGGAGGGGGATAGTGGTTCTGTAACGAAGTATAATAAAAAATTTAACGGCATTGGTCCAACCGTTTATGTAGTATATCCAGAGAAGTCCAAGAAAGAAAAGCTTCAGGATTCGTATACGCTTAAGTTGGGCTTTCAGGATAGCATTACTAAAGCATTGGATTTTCAACAATTGGTAGAAGGTTTTAAGGCGACGAGTAATGAGGCGAGTATTCAGCCTTTGTTGTCAACGGTGCCTATAAACAAGGCTGATTGGTTAAGGCTAGTAGAGCATGAAGCAAATTTGGAAAACTATCCTTTGGCTTATGCGCTGTTGCAGGCTTATGCTGTTCAGGCTTTGCGAAGTCAAGATATTAAAGAGGCGGTGCATCTATTAAACGAGGCATTACTTCATGCGCAGAAAACGAAGGAAACGGGTGATTTGGCGACCATTCAATACAATTTAGCCAACATCTATTTTTACCTTAAAGACGTTGAAAATGCAGGTTTCTTCCAAGAGGCAAGCTATAAAATGGCCGTTCAGCATAAAAATGGCGTAGAACAGGCTGTTTCTCTAGTTAAAATAGCGTTGATTCAGGCTTTTGACAAAGATTATATCTCTGCCGAGAGTACCATTATCCGTAAGGCTATTCCTTTATTGAATAAAGCGAAAGCTTATGATCAGAAAGTCGATGCTTGGGTTGCTTTAGCTAAGATTTACCAATGGCAAAATAAACATACAGAAGCGCAATGGTTTTTAATTCAGGCACGTGATTTGGCTGTAAAACGGAACGTTACCAATGATTTGGCGGTAATTGAATATATGTTAGCCTTTTCGAAACAAGTACAAAAGAATTATACGGTTGCTGAGCAAGAGTTTATTCGTGCCGATAAGCTGGCACAATTGGAGCAAAACAAGCTGCTACAATTAGCAATTGCGGATCGCTTAGGTCAGGTTTACATGGAGCGAAATGACATTCCCAATGCAGAAAATACATTACGTAGCTATCAAACGCTTCGTCGTGAGTTGTTCAAGACAGATGGGGATTTTTAGTCTGTTTAATTGCGTAAATAGTTAAGTCTTTTGTTAGATAAGCCGAGTATAACCGTTGTTAATAGTTTATTGTTTTTTAATCGACATTTCTTCTTTATTTTTGTAGCGCTACATCTACAAATTGTATAATCGACACGTTATATTCATCAAAATCCAGTTCAAAGTCTTAATTTTGAATATTCGCCAATGGCATATTAACTAAGTATTTACGCTTTAAGCATACGGATTATCATATTACGCAATCGTTTGTGTAATAAAATCTTGTTGTGTTGCGATTTGTAGATGTATGAAGTAGTTAGGTATGGACATGTTTTTATTGCTCATCGTCGAATCGAAGAACAAGTACCTGTAAATTTAACGTTTAGTGATGATATTAGGATATGGTTCTAAAAAGATGACGGCTTTTGAATCTTATGTATTCTGTTTTGCTGTTGTTCAAGTTTTGCATTTAATTGTGATGAGTTTCACAATGAGTGTGCCTTTTGGCTTGTTGTATGGTCCCTTACTTTATGCTATTTACCATATTACAAGTACTGGTGAGCGATTTTCTAGTCGTTTATTTTTAGTACAATTTCTTCCTTTTCTTTTTTTTAGTATTTGGTATGTATGGACGCTTTTTTATCCATCACCTTATTATTTTAACGTAACGTTCTTTTTCGCCATCGTCTCTACCTTTTCGTATTGTATTTTTCTATCCTTCAAGATGAGTCAAAGTTTTAAAGGAATTAGTGATAGTTATATTCTTTTAGTTCGTCAGCTTATCGGAATGGGGTTCGGAGCATCAGCCTTCTGTATCTTTTTCTATGATGAGATAATTCTAGTGACGCCTATTTTTTCGGAATATACTTTCACCCTTTCGTTATTTTTATTTTTTAGTGCCCTTATATCGTGTCACTTTTTGTACAGAAGCTTTTTTGGTAGGCGGGAAAAAGGTTTAGAGATTACTACGGACGATGATGCTAATGTTTTGGATCATGTTTATAGTAATCATGGTCAAGTTTTGGAAAAGGTGATGCTGAAGGATGAGTTGTTTTTGAACCCACGCTTGACTTTAGCCGATCTTGCTGAGCATACATCAATTTCGAAGACAGATATTTCGGACTTTATTAATCTACATGCACAAAGTAATTATTATGAATGGTTAGCTAAATACCGTATTCAATATGCTTTGGAATTGTTGGATAGCACAACGGATCAATTGAAGATGGAAGCTATAGCTAATGAAAGTGGCTTTAGTTCAAAAACTGTGTTTTATCGTTATTTTAAACTTTTTGTAGGCGTTTCTCCTTCAGCCTATCGGTCAAAACTAATTGCTAGCTAAGCATGTCGGTAACGGATTTACTTTATGTAGCGATTTTCTCTGTAAGTTTTCTTGCTATACATCTAGGCTTTATTCAGAAAGAACGTTCAGCAATGAACATGCTTTTGATTGTCTTTTTGTTTGTTGCTATTCTCAATATGGGACATGCTTACCTTTTTCGGGAGGTATTCAGCGGCTATCGCTATGTTGACTTGGGGTCTCCTTTTGGACTTATCTATGGACCTTTGTTGTTCTTTGGTTATCGAATATCTCATGGTAGACGTATCCGTAATGGGGAGTATATCGTGCATCTCAGTGCTTTTGCGATTGGATTCGTTGCTTATGTTTTTTTCCTCATAAATAGTAACTTCAGAGAAGCGTATGCGGATAGTTACTACACGGCTTTGTATACGACTATTGTGATATCTTGGTCTGTTTATCCTATAATTCTTATTTTAAAAGGGAGTAAGGATACGGCCGTTTGCAGTACTATTTATAGTTATGCGATGATTATCCTCATCGTGCTGGCTTCTTTTTTCTTGCCTCTTATCGTGCTTCGTGCCGGTCAACATATTGTGCAAGATATGCCAGCTGCTCGTCTTGTGACCTTAATTGCGATGCTTTTGGCTGTTCTTACGGTGTATTTTTATTTATTAAACCGTTTGGTTGAATTCTCTCGCGTCGTTGCGGTTCATTCTTCGAAAATTAAACAACTTCCTCCTCTTGTTATTGAGCGCATTGAGCCATCGCGGGAGATACCTCTTCCGTTTTTTAATAAGATAAAAGAGTACTTAACGAAAGATAGATACCTAAATCCAGCTTTTAAGTTGGAAACAATGTCGAAAGATTTAAGTATTCCGAAGCATATTATTTCGCAGTATTTTCAACAGGTATATGAAGATAGTTTTGTACGTACAGTAAATTCATGGCGTATCGCTTATGCATGTCAACTTTTATTGAAAGCTGATGTTGATTTTAATGTCGAGAATTTAGCTTTTGCCTGTGGATTTAGTTCCAGAGCTTCATTTTATCGTAATTTTAGCCAAGAAAAAGATTGTACCCCATTAGCTTATCGGGAGAAATATATAGGTTCATCACCCCTCGAATCATGAAAAATTTCTTTTTCGTTTTTATCTATTTCTTTTTTTTGTCGGCAACGCTAGTTTCCGGTCAAGAGAAGGATGATTTTGAGCGTCGTTACAATGAGGTCTATAGCGCTCGAATCGCCGCAGATGTTAAGGATGCCTATCGTATAGCAGACTCTCTTTTTCAATCTGCAAAGAACGATGAACAACGGATAAAAACACTGATGCTTTTGGCAAATATCAAGCATAGTATTGGTGATATTTCCATGGCGCTGAAGCATGTTGTCAAGGCGCAGGCTATTGCGGAACTTGACGGTTTTGCAGAGTGGGAAGCGCGTACTTCCGGTTTTTTAGCAACCACTTATCGTAATGTCGGTTTGCTCTCGGAATCAAAAAAGTATCTTGATAAAGCCGAGAAGGCAAATGAGCGACAGAAAGATGCTAAGGGGTATAAGTTGACGAAAGTTAATATTTTGCAGGAAAAGGCTTTTCATGCCGTGGAAATGAACGCGCATGATGCCGCAATAGCCTTTCTAATCGAGGCGCAGCATTATTTGGCCGCCGATTCTTCTATAAACCCACGAGCACGTTTGGTGCGCGCTACGAATAATCAGCTACTAGGTGTTTCTCAGCTCGCTCTAGGGAAGCTGGATACCGCTGATGTCTTATTTTATGCAGCACTGAATGATCTTCAGGGGCAGGAGAGTAACTTAGTTCCTTACGTTTATCGAGGCTTAGCGGAAGTATCGTTGAAAAGAGGGAATTATGAAGACGCTAAAAAGTTTTTAGACCAGGCAGCTCCTTATATAGAGAGTTCAGATCGTGAAGAGTTGAAGAAGCTTCTTTACTCAAGTTACATCGCCTATTATGATGTTGTCGATAAGATGCAAGCGGCTAGCTACCGTAAGTTATATCAAGAATTGAGTGACCAACAAGCGGCCTTGACGCGTAAGATGGCGAATGAACTCTTGGATGAAGCTACTGCTGTGGAAGAAAAGGAAAAAATAAGGCATCTTATTTTAACCGTTTTTGTGCTTGTCCTGCTACTTATTTGTATATTTTTATTCCTTCGTATGTGGTTTATTCGCCGTCGATCTGCGGATACCAGGGAAACTATAGCTGCCGTTGAAGGCGATGACTCCACAAGTATTGTTTTGGAAGAGTCCTATTTTTCTATAGCCAAAGAGACCGAAAGTAGACTGCTACAAAGGCTTCTGGAGTTAGAGAAGAGTAGTTTTTTTCTTGACCCTCATATGTCGCTATCTAAAGTAGCCTCTTTGATGGATACCAACCAAAGGTATGTGTCGTACATGTTGAAAAATTGGCGCGGTAAGGATTTTAATGAATTTATTCAGGCCTGCCGAATCGACTATATTCAAGCGTGCTTGGCTACCGATGCAAAGCTTCTGGAGTGTAAGATAAGCTATATAGCTACCTTAGCTGGATTTAGTTCGCATAGCCAGTTTTTAACCGCTTTTAAAGCAGAAACAGGGCAGCTACCATCGATATACATACAAGATTTGCGGGATCGAAAAATAGAAGGTCTTTCTTAAAAAAGTAGGGAAATTCTTCATTTAGGGGCATAAAAAAAAGGTTTCCAAACGGGGAGAATGAAAACCTTTATAACCAATTATAAACCTAAATTATGATGAAACAAATATCAAACTTATTTTTGTAATTGCAAAATCAATTTAGCAAGTTGTAGTGTATTTCCTACATGATCTTGTAAATTCACCTCCTTTAAATTGATTACCTTTGTCTATTATAGATTATTATGTCGTTTGAAATAAAAAAGATTTGTTGTATTGGCGCAGGTTACGTAGGCGGTCCTACCATGTCTGTTGTCGCTAGTCAATGTCCTGCAATTGAGGTTACCATTGTAGATATGAATGCGGAGCGTATAGCTGCATGGAATAGTGAAGATTTATCCCTATTGCCGGTTTATGAGCCTGGATTGGACGCTATTGTTGCTTCAGCACGTGGGCGTAATTTATTTTTTTCTACAGACGTAGATAAGGCTATTGCGGAAGCCGATATGATTTTTATTTCCGTGAATACACCGACAAAAAATTATGGTAAAGGGAAGGGGATGGCTGCTGATTTGAAGTTTATCGAGCTTTGTGCTCGTCAAATTGCCGCAGTAGCTACATCAGATAAAATTGTTGTAGAGAAATCCACACTACCTGTTCGTACGGCCGCTGCTTTGAAAAGCATCTTAGATAACACCGGAAATGGTGTTAATTTTCATATTCTTTCTAACCCTGAATTTCTTGCTGAAGGTACCGCAGTGACGGATCTGTTAAAGCCTGATCGGGTGCTTATTGGTGGTGAAAATAAAGATGCTATTGATGCTTTGGTAAATATTTATGCCGAATGGGTGGAGCGTGAACGTATTTTAACGACTAATTTATGGTCTTCCGAATTATCAAAATTAACGGCTAATGCCTTTTTAGCGCAACGTGTATCTTCTATTAATTCTATTTCGGAGCTCTGCGAAAAAACTGGGGCTAACGTAGATGAGGTTGCTAAGGCGATTGGTATGGATTCGCGTATTGGACCTAAGTTTTTAAAGGCTTCTGTAGGCTTTGGTGGTTCTTGTTTTCAAAAGGATATTTTAAATCTAGTATATATCGCTCGCTCCTATAACTTGCCGGAGGTTGCTGACTATTGGGATCAAGTAATCCTAATGAACGAGCATCAGAAGAGACGCTTTGCCGATCATATTATCCAGACTTTATACAATACAGTATCTGGCAAGAAGGTCGCTATATTGGGTTGGGCTTTTAAGAAAGATACCAATGATACCCGAGAGTCTGCTGCTATTTATGTTTCAGACTATTTGATGAGTGAGGAAGCACTGCTTGCTGTTTATGACCCTAAGGTTGCTCCTGAGCGCGTATATCTTGATGTTGATTATTTAAATAGTCGTTCTTCGGAAGATAATATAGCGCAGTTGACCGTCTGTGGAGACCCTTACGAGGCCTGTAAAGGAGCGCATGCCATTGCGGTACTTACCGAGTGGGATGAATTTAAGGATTACGATTGGGTGCGTATAAAAGAAAATATGAAGAAGCCTTCATTTGTGTTTGACGGGCGTAAGCTTCTTGATCGCGCTAAATTGGAAGAATTGGGTTTTATCTATTACGCAATTGGTGAATAGTGTACTCATCATAATATATAGAAAAGGGGAACAGCATGCTGTTCCCCTTTTTTAATGATATAAGAAGCTTGTATTAGAAGCGTTCGATTTGCGAGAAGAAGAAGTTACCTTCGATTGCTGCATTTTCGTCTGAATCAGAACCGTGAATTGCGTTAGCATCGATAGATTTAGCGTATTTGTTACGGATAGTTCCTTCAGCAGCGTCAGCAGGGTTTGTAGCACCAATTAACGTACGGAAATCTTCAACAGCATTGTCTTTTTCTAAGATAGCTGCAACGATAGGACCAGAAGTCATGAATGAAACTAATTCACCGTAGAAAGGTCTTTCTTTGTGTACTGCATAAAAGTTACCCGCAGTCTCTGTACCTAATTGGATGTATTTCATCGCTACGATTTTAAAACCACCAGCGATAATGTCGTTTAAGATTGCTCCGATATGGCCGTTTGCTACTGCATCAGGCTTAATCATTGTGAATGTTCTGTTAGTTGCCATTTGTTAATCAAATTTTTTGCAAAGGTATGAAAACTAAGTAGTAAAAAAGAAACCTTACGTTTTATTTATCGTTCTGGTTTTCAGCTTTTTCTTTTTTATACGAGTGGTTTTTCACCTTTAATAAGTTCAAAAATAGTTATTTCAGGAAGTATGCCTACGCGGCCTGGATAACCTAAAAATCCGTAACCTACGTTTACATACAATTTCTGTTGTTTTTCTTCATATAGTCCTGCCCATTCTTTATAGATATATTTCGCAGGGCTCCACTGGAAATGTTCATTACGTACACCAAACTGCATACCGTGTGTATGTCCGGCAAACATGACGTCTACATCAGTGTCGAGTACTTGAGCACGCCAGTGTGATGGGTCGTGTGATAAAAGAAGCTTTACAGGAGATTCTTCTGTTCCCATAAGGGCTTTTTTTAGATCTCCTTTTTTCGGAAATCTTCCCGTTCCCCAGTTTTGTACGCCGACAATTGAAATCTCTTCGTTATTTAATTTTAAGGATCTGTGTTCATCCATTAGCAGGTCCCATCCCATGACTTTATGGGTGTCGATAACATCTTGTAGATTTTTTCTCTTCGCGAGGGAATCTGTAGGACCGTAGTAATAGTCCCCGTAATCGTGATTTCCTAGTGTGGAGTATACGCCAAGGTCGGATTTTACTTTGCTGAAGATGTCTTGATAGTCCCGCATCTCAGATGCGATATTATTTACTAAATCTCCCGTGAAGAAGGTGACATCTGCTTTTTCGTTGAGTAGCATTTCTACACCACCGAGGACGGCTTTTTTATTGTAGAACGAACCGGAGTGTACATCCGATATTTGCGCTATGCGCATACCATGGAATGACGCTGGTAGGTTTGGTAAGTACAATTTTTGTCGTCTTATTTGATAGTCGTATCCTCCAGAAATTACGCCCCATGCCAACGGTACTACAGGCAGTGAAGCCACCAATATACCGGATTTAGTTAGAAACTCGGATCTGCTGATTCCATGTTTAGGGTTTTCAGGCAGCGGCTCCGCAAGGTCTTCTACACGCTCGGCAAGCGATTCTCTCTTCCGCGGTGAGAATAGCCTGCTTATCCAAACACCGCCACGGCGGATATCATCTGCTAGCAGGACCAAGATGAAGATAAACTTGCTGGTGGCCGTCATGAAGAAGGCAACCAAAATTATCGACCGGTACATTAAAGGTATGTTGTACTTAGCAGATATAAATAAGCCTACCAATAATCCAATGGAGTAGCCCCACCAGATGAAGCTGAACCATTTTGTTTTAACAGCTTTGATCTTTGTTGCCCGAAGGGCGAAAAAGATATAAAAGTCGAATATTACGAGTAATACAGCATTGAGTATAAGCATAATTTTTTACTTTTCTTGTGCAAGTCGCTTTAGGACGTTAATCCATTGGGGATCGTCGTTCAAGCTTTCTACCATGGCCACTTCTTCACCACCTAATTCTTTAAATTCATTTCCGTATTCCACGAGTATTTCATCAAGTGTTTCAATACAATCAGCAACAAAGGCAGGGCTGAAAACGAGTAGTCGTTTGACTCCCTTTGTAGCGAGTTGATGTAGTGTATCTGAAGTGTAGGGTTGAATCCATGGTGTTTTGCCGAGACGCGACTGGAAACACAGGGTATATTTTTCTTTTGGTAAATTTAATTTGGCTACTATCGCTCTTGTTGTAGCATAACAGTGAGATAGGTAGCAGTATGGTTTTTTCTCTTGTTGGCAAGATTCACATCCAAATTCAGGACATTTCTTCGCTCCACTAGGGTCTACTTTTCCTAATTGGCGTACAGGTAGGCCGTGGTAACTAAATAAAACGTGGTCAAAGCTATCGATATCATGCTTTTGTCCATGCGCCGCATAGGTCGCAATCATTTCATCATCATCGCAATAATTACTTACGAAGCTAACACTCGGTATGTACTGCCAAGTGCGCATAATTTCCATTACACGATCAATTACAGAACCGGTAGTAGCAGAAGCATACTGTGGAAAAAGTGGAATAACACGTATAGAGGATAAAAACATGTCTTGCATGTTTTTAAGTGCGTCTTCAAGGGATGGATTTTGGTAACGCATGGCCAATTCGACATGGTAGTCGTCGCCCAATTCCTTTTGAAGAAGGTCGCGTTGAAGTTCACTGTAATACATTAATGGAGATCCTGTTTTTTCGTCCCATATGGTTGCATAGGTCGCAGCCGATTGCTCGGCACGTTTAGGTACGATAACCCCTTTTACCAGCGCTGTTCTTCCAAGATATGGAATGTCCAGTACGCGTGGATCCATTAAAAACTCCGTTAAATATTTATGTACATCACTGGTTGCTGGTGAATCTGGTGTTCCCAGCTGAACCAACAACACGCCCTTCGTTGCTTTATGACTCATTTATGTAAAAGTAATTAAAAAATATTCGAAAATGCCTGACTATGTGTAAAATGAAAATTACATGCTATGCTTTAAAGTTGCTCTAAGGCTTGCTTTACCTCTTTCATGAGCCACATAGGTGTTGATGTTGCACCACATATGCCGACAGTTTCATTGGTGTTGAACTGTGTTACATCAATTTCGGCAACATCCGAAACAAAGTAGCTCTGTGGGTTTGCTTGTTTGCAAACGTCATATAATACTTTTCCGTTGGATGATTTTTTACCGGATACAAATACAATCTTATCGTATTGACGAGCAAAGTCACCTAAGTCTTCGTAACGATTAGACACCTGTCTACAGATGGTGTCGTTCGCTTTTATTTCGTAGCCGCGTCTAATAAGTTCTTCTTTAATTTCGTAAAATTTTGAAACACTTTTTGTTGTTTGGCTATAGAGCGTAAAGGATGCTGGAAGCTCCTTATTGTCTAATTCTGTTATATCTTGAAAGACAAGAGCCTCGTTGTTTGTTTGACCTTGTAACCCGATGACTTCTGCATGCCCATGTTTGCCGAAAATAAGTATTTTCTCGTCATTATCATGGGAGGTTTTAATTCTGTTTTGCAGCTTTAGAACCACTGGACATGAAGCGTCAATAAGTGTAATATTATTCTCTAATGCTGTTTTATAGGTCTCAGGCGCTTCACCGTGCGCTCTGATAAGTACTTTCTCGTCCTTTAGTTGGATGAAATCTTCATGGCCAATGATGCGTAGCCCTTTGGCTTTTAAGCGAGCAACCTCCTCATCGTTATGTACGATATCGCCCAAGCAATAGAGATATCCTTCTTCTTCTAGAATCTCTTCTGCCATGTCGATGGCGTAGACAACTCCGAAGCAGAAACCTGAGTCTTTGTCGATTGTTACGTGCAGATTTTTAGTCATACAACAAAGTTAAGAATTTGAATTGGGATAAGTAGGGGTAAATAAAAGAGGGCTTGTTGAAAAAGCCCTCTTAAAGCCCTTAAGGGCATATTACAAACGAAAATTGACAATAAGGTTAACTTAGCATTTGAATTATTGAGCCTGTTTGTGTGCGCAATGATTTATAAAAGCCTTCAGAATATCTGCTCAAATTGCGGCATCTTTTTTCTTTAGGCTGTGGCTAAGCGATTTAAGAACAAACATAAATATTAAAATAGCTATTTTTTTTGTTTTGGGAAGATTTGGTAATCAATTATGCTAAATGGGATTAGCTTTACTAATATCTTAATCTTTATCGTGTTATTATTCGCTTTTGTTAATTATTTGGGTCTTTTGCTTTATATTTAATCTATGGTTTTAGTGGGTTATTTTTATATTTTTGAAAAAAACAAAACTATGCAAAGAACCGAAACTGCGCTTGTTCACCAAGGAGAGCATTTCAATACCACTTCAGCCGTCGTAAGTCCGATTTTTCAGACATCTACTTATTACGCAGATAATGACCTCGATATTTATATTGAAGCTGCTACGGCGACAAAGCACCCTACTTTTTACCATCGTCATGGTAATCCGACGAATAGTCAGGTGGCGGAGTTGCTTGCTCATTTGGAACAAACGGAGGATGCGCTTGTGCTTGCAACGGGAATGGCTGCTATTAGTACGGCTGTTTTGGCTGCTGTGCAAGCTGGTGATCATGTCATTGCGCAGCATGCACACTATTCGGGAGCTTCGCTTTTTCTGCGTGAGTTTTTGGCAGATTATGGGGTGGCGGTTACTTTTGTTGATCAAACGGATAACGAGGCGATTGCTGCAGCTATTCGTCCGGAAACGAAATTGATTTATGTTGAAACGCCTTCGAATCCTAATTTAGCAATTACTGATTTGGCCTTCGTGGGTAAATTGGGGAAAGAGCATGGTATTCTGACGATGGTGGATAACACTTTTTCATCGCCTATTAACCAGCAACCTCATGTTTTTGGTATTGATGTGATTTTGCATAGCGCAACGAAGTATTTGGGTGGGCATAGTGATTTGACCGCTGGAGCGGTTTGTGGGACAAAGGTTTTTATTGATAAAGTATGGAAGCGTTCTTTAGTATTGGGAGCTTCGTTAAGTCCTTTTGACTCCTGGTTGTTGCTACGAGGGTTAAAAACATTGGCCTTGCGCGTTCGACAAATAAATGAAAATGCATTGCAATTGGCCCAGTGGCTAGATGGGCATCAGGCTGTTCGTGCGGTGACTTATGTGGGGTTGCCTTCTCATCCGCAGCATGCTTTAGCCAAGGAGCAGATGCGTGGTTTCACCGGTATGCTTTGCATTGAGCTGGAAGGAGCAGGGGAGGCTGATCAATTTGCGAAGGCGCAACAGTTACTCGGTACATTGAAGGTCTTTAGTAATGCGGCTAGTTTGGGCGGTGTGGAGTCGTTGATTGTTCATCCGGCGAGCATGTGGGGTGGTCATCATGCTGTTGAACAAAAGACTATTGGTGGAATAAAGTTGGGGCTATTACGTATCTCTGTGGGGATTGAGCATATTGACGATCTTCTTGCTGACCTTGCACAAGGATTGGCTAAGTTGTCATAAGCTGACCTTTACTAGGGCTTGGCGTAACTTCCTTGTAAGGTCAATATGTAGTATGCCTACTTCAGGAAGCTTCCTATTTTCTTTTTTAGCGTTATAAATTATTCTAACTTTACGGCAAAGTAAAGATTTTTAGCTTCATGCATTTGTTACGATATTTCTTCCAGAGTCTTTTAGTTTTTGTTGCTATGTCTCAGCTTGCTGTTGCGCAGCGTGATACGTTGACTCAGCCAGGCGTGGTAGCGGAGATGTCGGCCGATTCGACAGCACATATTGTTGTTGATTCTTTTAATTATGTGTTCCCTCCTGCAAATCGTCCAAACCAACTGTTTGTACGTTTTATGGCGGAGATTCAAGCTAATAGTGTGTCTTTAGAGAAAGCTATGGACGCTATCGGTACGCAGCCTAGGTTGGTTGAAAGTGCTGAGGGCGGAAAGAAAGAGATGCGCCCGACGTGGGTGTTGGCTGTTGTTTTTATTCTTTTCTTTGCCGTAGGCTTGGTACGTTTGATTTTTCCTACAGACTTCATGTTGATTGTTGATGCTTATTATAATGAGCGCACGTTGCAGCAGGTGAGTAAGGAAGATAATATGCTGACTTCATGGCCATATGTGTTCTTATATTTGATTTTTAGCTTGGCTTTAGGTCTTTTTATGCTTTTAATTGAATCTTCATTTACACATTATTATTTATTGCGTTTCGATAATTATTTGCGTGTCTCACTTGTTGTTTCTCTTCTTTTTATCGTTAAAATTCTCTTGATTCGTTTTGTTTCTTTCATCTTCGAATTGGATAGATTAGTACGTGAGTACGTGACTGTCTTGTACTTAGTGTATTTTAATAGCATGCTTTTTCTGATGCCCTTTCTGCTCGCTTTACTGTTTGTGCCGTCAACCTATTTTAAGATTTTGTTAATTTTGTTTAGTGTGATTGTGGCTAGCTTATTTGTTTATAGGTTTTTAAGAACATTTTTTAGGCTTTTTGGGAATCTTAGATTTTCAGTTTTTTATTTAATTCTTTATCTTTGCACTCTCGAGGTTGCTCCGATATTAATATTGGTAAAACTATTAAGTAGTTAAAAAGTTGAATATGCAAGTAGATGTAGCAAGAGCCAATAAGGTAAAAAGTATTTTAGTTACCTTGCCAAAACCTGAAAATGACAAATCTCCTTATTTCGCTTTGGCAGAGAAGTATAATCTTAAACTTGATTTTCGTGGATTTATTCACGTTGAGGGCGTTCCAGCAAGGGATGTTCGTAAAGACAAAATCAATTTTGCAGATTATAGCGCTGTAATTTTTACAAGTAAAAATGCAGTGGATCATTTTTTCCGTGTTTGTGAAGAGATGCGTTACGAGGTGTCCTCTGAGTTAAAATATTTTTGTATCTCAGAAACGATTGCTTTATACCTTCAAAAGTATATTCAATACCGTAAGCGTAAAATTTTCTTCGGTAAGCAGACTGCGAAAGATTTGGAAGAGGTATTGAAGAAACACAGTAAAGAGAAGTTTCTTTTACCTTGTTCTGATGTAGCAAATGAGGAAACACAAAAGTGGCTTCAAGATAATGGTTATAGCTTTACGCCTGCGGTTTTATTTCGTACGGTTATTAGCAATATCCAGGATCTAGAGAAAGTTTATTACGATATAATCGTGTTCTTTAGCCCTTCTAGTGTTCAATCTTTGTACGAGAACTTTCCTGATTTTCAGCAAAAGAATACTCGGGTTGCCGCTTTCGGAGCAAGTACCCAGCAAGAGTTGTTGAAACACAACCTAATTTTAGATATTCCAGCGCCTACGCCAGCGTCTCCAAGTATGACGATGGCCGTTGAGCAATACATAAAACTTGTAAACAAATAACATAAAAAGTAGCTAAACGCTACTTTTTTATGTTAAAACATGTTAAATTGTAGAAGCAATTTTACAATTTAACATTCTTTGCACGGCTATTGCTAAGGCATACCTAATGTATATTTGCTAAGTTTCGCCCACTAATCATTGTTGCATTCAATAGTTTGTTTTATCTTTAGTAGATTTTTGTAACTAATAAGGCATTACATTTAATATGAAATTATATTCAAACCAATTTATTGTTTTCTTGTCTTTATGTCTTTTGGGCTTGTCCGGATGTAAGGGGCCAACAAATTCAGGTGAGTTGGTTGGGGTGCGCTTGAATAAGCTGAAGCCTAGTAAGGTGCCTTACGGAATGGTTTTAATACCAGGAGGTACGTTCATTATGGGCCAGTCTGATGAAGATATCACCTTTTCGCAAACGGCTCAAAATCGCCAAGTTACGATTGCTCCATTTTATATGGACGATACGGAGATTTCTAATAGTGAATACCGTCAGTTTGTAAACTGGGTTCGGGATTCTATTCTTGTTTACAACTTTTTGGGTGATGATAGCTACTTTGTCGATAAAGGAAATGGCGAACGTCATATAGATTGGAAGAAAGTGAATAGCAATTCGCCGTGGAAAACCAAGGATGAGAATGCGCGTCAGCGTCTTTCCAGCATGTTTTATCAAGGTGAAAACCGCATTTTTGGGAAAAATGAGCTTGACGTCAACTTATTGAAATACCATTATGAATGGTACGATTTACGTTCGGCGACAGCCGCAAAAAATGATAAATCGAAATCACGTTCTGATTTTATTATGCGTGACACAATGTTGATTTATCCAGATACAACCGTTTGGTTGAATGATTTTAGTTATGCACAAAATGAGCCTATGGTGGAAGGCTACTTCTCGCATCCATCATTTGATGATTACCCTGTTGTAGGGGTTACATGGCGCCAAGCGCAGGCTTTCAATACATGGAGAACCCGTTTGTTTAATGATGCTGCGGCAGGAAATAAACAAGTGGAACGTATGCCCTATCAATTACCTTCAGAATCGGAGTGGGAGTATGCTGCTCGTGGTGGTAAAGTAGGTATGCAATATCCTTGGGGAGGCCCAACGGCACGTAATGCGCGTGGTTGTTTAATGGCTAACTTCAAACCAGGCCGTGGTAATTATATCGACGATGGTGCTGCCTATACAGCTCCTGTATATTCCTATTGGCCAAATGACTTTGGTTTATATAATATGGCTGGTAATGTGGCTGAATGGACACAATCTAGCTATAATGAATCCGCAAATACTTTCATCCACGATATGAACCCTTCATATACCTATAACGCTAAAGCTTCGGATCACGAAACATTGAAGCGTAAGGTTGTTCGTGGTGGATCATGGAAGGACGTAGGTTTCTTCTTACAGAATAGTACGCGCCAGTATGAATACCAAGATACAGCGAAGTCTTATATTGGTTTCCGTTCCGTTACACGTTATACGGGCGTATCTACACGCTAATCAATCATCTTAATTAATTTATAAAATGGCTAAGAAAAGAAAATTCAGATTTGGGATTAACACCCTGATTAACTGGGGAGCAACGGTTGTTATCATTGGACTTATGTTCAAGATATTACACTTTAAAGGCGGCGAATGGATGATTGGTATTGGTTTAGCTGTTGAGGCTTTACTTTTCTTTGTAATGGGCTTTATGCAGGCGGAGCAAGAACCAGATTGGACACGCGTTTATCCGGAATTGGATGAAGACTTCAATGGAGAGCTTCCTACACGTAGTGCACGTCCAGCAGCAGTAGCACAGCCTGTTGCGATTGGCAACACTGCGGCTTTAGATAAATTGCTTCAAGATGCAAAGATTGATGAGAACTTAATCGGAAATTTAGGTGATGGCTTACGTTCTTTTGGCGATAAAGTAGCTTCTATTTCTAAGGTTGCTGATACGGCATCAGCAACGAATCAATTTGCAGATAAATTAAATGCAGCTTCTTCGGGTGCAGCTCAATTGAGCCACGCTTTCGAACGTGCAGCTGCCGACTTACAAACGTTCAATGAGTCTTCTGCAGATATGCAGCAGTTCAAAGAGCAGGTGAGCACCTTCAATAAAAACTTATCTTCTTTAAATGCTATTTACGGCAATATGTTGTCGGCTATGAACACGAATCGTTCATAATGTATTTTAATTGATTCTTGTATTCATTGAAAAAAACACATTATGGCAGGTAAAAAAGAGACTCCTAGACAGCGGATGATAGGCATTTTATATTTAGTGTTACTAGGCTTAGTAGCATTGAATGTAAGTGACTCTATCTTGGACGCTTTTAAGAATTTAGGGAATAGTTTAAATACATCAACCCAGAATACGCAAAGCGGCATCGATAACATGTTTTTAGCGTTCCGGGAAACGAAATTGAAAGAAAATCCAGAGCGTGCAAAGCCAATTTTGGATAAGGCAGAACAAGCGCAAGCTGCTGTTAAGAAATTAACAGATAAGCTTAAAGAGCTGAATACGCTTTTGACAAATGAAGGTGGTGGCGTTGATGAAGAGACTGGTGACGTAAAATATCGTAGTTCGACAGATATCTCAGCACGTTTGATGATTAATGAGAAGCGCGCACAAGAACTGCGTGAGCTTATTGTTTCGACGAAAGCAGAGTTGTTGAAATTGACGAATAATGAAATTAGCTTTTCTTTGGATGCTGATGATCCAGCACCTCGTGCAGGATTAAAAACATCATGGGAAGAGGCTAGTTTTGGTAATGGTATTCCGCTTACGGCGGCAATTACAGCCTTAGAGAAGATTAATGCAGATGCTAAAAATGCAGAATCGGCAGCGGTGAAGCATGTTTTCGGTAAGATGGATCAAGCGGTAGTAAATTTGGATAAATTTGCTGCAGTAGCGGTTGCTCCAACGTCTTACTTAATCCAGGGTCAGCCTTATACGGCGAAAGTGTTTTTGACGGCTTACGATTCGAAATCTAGTCCTCAAATTAGCGTTGGCGGAAGCAATCTATCCGTTACAAACGGACAAGGTCTTTATCAAGTTAATACCAGTACTGCTGGAGTGTTTACTTGGCAAGGTACAGTGCGTGTGCAGCAAACAGATGGTTCGGTAAAAACATACCAAACAGAGCCAATGACTTATCAGGTGGCAAAACCTTCCGCTGTTATTTCTCCTGACGCGATGAATGTTCTTTATATCGGTGTTGACAACCCAATTTCGGTTTCAGCTCCAGGTATACCAAATGAGAATTTGGAAGTTACAGGCTCGGGAGTATCGATTAAGAAATCGGGTAACCGTTATGTGGCTAATGTAAGCAGTACAGGTGAGGCTACGATTAATGTTTCAGCACGTGTAGACGGTAAAAGCCAAAATATTGGTAGCGCTAAGTTTCGTGTGAAGCGTATTCCTAAGCCTACGGCACGCGTTGCAGGCTTAACAGGAGGACGTATTTCAGCGGCTCAGTTACGTGGACAAAATGTGGTATCGGCTTCATTAGACAATTTTGAGTTTGATGCACGCTTTACAATTAGTAAATTTAACGTATATATCGCTAAGCCTCGTGTAGACCCTATTGGCCCATATTCGACGAGTGGAGCTAGTTTCTCTGCACAGATGAAAACAGGATTAGCAGCAGCTACATCAGGAACGGTAGTCATGATTTATGACATCGTGGGCGTTGGCCCTGATGGTGTAGCACAAAACTTGGATCCGATTACGTTCCAAGTAACGAATTAGTAGAAAAGATAGATTTAGGTGCAATGAAAAAGTTTTTATTTTCAACAATAGCTGTCGCTTGTTCTTTTGTCGCTTTCGCGCAACAGGGAAATCTTTCGAACAGTACAAAGCCTATTCATGCGGAGGAACCGCCTGTTGATGGTTATTTTGTGCAAACAGATATTGAGAATCGTAAGGTTATTCCTTATGCTACGATTCGTCAAACGGATGTTGCCTATAAAAAGCGTGTATGGCGTGAGATTGACTTGCGCGAGAAGATGAACAAGTCTTTTAGTTCACCTAAATCAAGATTGATTGATATTATTATTCAAGCGATCATGAAGGGCGAATTGACGGCTTACGATCCTACACCTACGGAAAATGATCCTAATGGTGATAGCTTCAAAAACGTGCTTCCTTCGGATCAAGTATTGGCTCGTTTTGGTGCTGATAGTGTATTGGTGGAAGAGTTCAATGAGAACAATGAGGTTATTTCTTCCCATTATGAGGCACGTGGCTTTAGTGGTGAAAATGTAATTAAGTTTAGAATTAAAGAGGATTGGATTTTTGACAAACAGCGTTCTGTTTTTGAACCACGTATTGTTGGTATCGCTCCTTTAATTACGCCACAGATTCCAGGTATGGGTAGTGTTGCTGGAATTACACCAGCCGGTGGTGCAGCTGCTGTTGATCCTTTCGATCCGTTTGCTGTACAGCCTACACAACAACCTGCTGGCGCACAAAATAATGTAGCTCCTCCTGTGATTGATCAAGGTTTCAATCCGCAGGTTGACCCTACACCAGCTTTCTGGATTTACTTTCCGGAGGCTCGTCATATCTTTGTGAACAAAGAGGTCGTGAATCGGAATAATGATGCAACGGGATTGAGTTACGACGATGTTTTTGTTAAACGTATGTTTGCAAGCTACATTGTCAAAGAGTCGAACCCTGAAGATCTTCGTATTAAAGATTACATCGCTGATGGTGTTGGACGTCTTTATGAATCTGAACGCATCAAAAAAGCATTAATGGATTACGAGCAGGACCTTTGGTCCTACTAATAAAAATATGACTATTGTCATAGGAGATTAGGAATATTTCTATTAAATTGTACAGGTTCTAAAAAGGTAATTCTGATTAGGAACCGAAGTAGGTTTGATAGAAATATTTTTTTATTTGATTGGGTTGTAAAGTGAAAAACTTGTGAAACTAAAACCAGTAGATAGTATATCGGGAGTAGCTCCAAAAGATTTTCTGAAGAATTACTTTGTGAAAGGTCACCCTGTAATTATTAAGGATTTTATCAGCAAAGATAGTGCTTGTTGGCAAAAGTGGAGTTATGACTATTTCAAGGAAATAGCCGGGAATGAGAAAGTCGATATTTATGGTCGGGAAGAGGAGTCTCAAAATCATGCAGCGAGTCCACCTATCGGTCGTATGACCTTTGGTGAGTATCTGGATAAGATTAGTGCGGCGCCGACAGAGTTTCGTTTATTTATGTTTAACCTGTTGAAACTTCGTCCAGAGTTGAAGAAAGATGTCATCTATAATGATGTCACCGGAGGCAAGGTATTGCAGTGGCTGCCTTATATGTTTTTTGGAGGAGAGGGGTCCGCGACACGTAATCACTTCGACATCGATATGTCGCATGTTTTTATTTCTCAGTTCCAAGGGGCAAAGCGTATTTGGGTATTCCCGAATGATCAGTCCGATTTGATGTATAAGTTGCCTTACAACTTCCATAGCATTGCGAATTTAAAAACAAGCAGTGTTGGTGATTATCCAGGGTTGGAATTCTTAGACGGCTATGAGGCTGTTATCCATCCAGGAGAAACACTATATATGCCTGCAGGATGGTGGCACTATATTCAATATGAGACCGAAGGGTATTCAATCTCTGTGCGTGCTTTACCTAACTCTGTTAGTGAGAAATTGAAAGGAGCACGTAACTTATTTGTAACGCGCTATTTTGATGATACCATGCGTAAGATTTTTAGCGATAAGTGGTTTCACTATAAAATTAATACGGCTAAAAGAAGAGCTAATCGTGCTTTGAAAAAGAGAGGATAGCCTTGTTCTTATTATTACATAAAAAAGCTAGCGGGATATAGAAATATATACCGCTAGCTTTTTTTATGCCTTGTGCTTTTTATAAAGCTCTTTCAAGAAATAATAGTAATTGAATTTAAGATTGTTACTCTTCTTCTACCCAGAAGATATCTGAAGCAATGCGGTCTGCCAATAGTTTTCCTTTGCGAGTTAAACGCAAGAAGTTAGCTTCAGTTTTTTCAATATCGTTGGCTTCCAAATACCCTTTAGTCTCTCTTTCGATATGATAAATTAAATCTGACCCAAAATCTGCTTGTACCTTGTTCAGGTCAATACCCCACATCGTGCGTAAAGCCGTCATCACATACTCGTTGAAGCGGTCAGCTAATGATAGCTGTTCGGTTTCTAAAGGAAGTTCGTTCTTTTGGATATCCGCGATATACAAAGCATTATTGGCAATATTCCAGCTTCTCGATGTGCCATTGAAGGAGTGTGCCGACGGGCCAATCCCTAAGTATGATTTGCCTCGCCAGTAGCTGCTGTTATGTTTAGCATAATGGCCAGGCTTAGCAAAGTTGGATATCTCATAATGGTCATAGCCATGCTCCTGTAAGGTATGCATCAACAACTCAAACTGGGTTGCACTTTGCTCCTCATTCATTGGGGCAGTTTTCCCCTTATTAATCATACTGCTCAAAGCTGTCTTTTGTTCCACAGTCATCGCATAGGATGAAATATGTGGCACATGATTCTCGATGAGTTGTGCCATATTAGCTTTCCATTTTACGTCGCTAAGCAAAGGGTAGCCATAGATTAGATCACAGGTGATATTCTCGAAACCTTCGTCCTGCACACGCTTGATGGAAGCTTCAGCCTCCGCTGCATTATGTGCACGGTTCATCCAACGTAAATCTTCCTCAAAGAAGGATTGAATGCCAATGGAGAAACGATTCACCGGGCTATTACGTAAGCCTTTTACCTTTTCGCTATGTAAATCATCAGGGTTGGCCTCCAGCGTAATCTCAGCATCGCTCGCAATCTCAAAATGTTGAGCTACACCATCAATTAAACGGTTTATTTCTTCTGCACCTAAGATAGATGGGGTGCCTCCACCAAAGTAGATGGAGTGAACAGTCTTATCATCTAAGTATTGTGCTCGCATCTTTATTTCTTGCTGCATAGCCGCCAACATCTCCTCCTTATATTTTAAGGAAGTAGAGAAATGAAAATCACAATAGTGACATGCCTGTTTGCAAAAAGGAATGTGGAAATAAATCATGGGTGCATTTTAATAGTGCAAAGATACAGTTTAGTTAATTTTTCTGGATAAGAAATCTCCCCACTAATTATATTGATAATAATCAGTAGATTTAAAACAACCTAAATTATGTGCTATGAAGCAGCTATTTCTATTCTTACTAGTAGCTTTATCTGTGAACTTGTCTTTTTCGCAAGTAAGTAACTATCAATCCTTAAATCTTGATTCGGCGGTTAAGAAGTTAAATCAATTATACCAAATTGGTTCCGATTCATCTAAATCTGGCCTAAAAAAAATGTCAAGTAGTTTAATGCGTTTGGAAAATGAAAATCTTAATATGATAGGATATGCTGCAATGCAGGCTTCAGGTGATAATAAAGCAGCCGATAGTTTAGAAATTGCCATACGCAAAAAATATCCAAAAGGTTATTTAGTCCGACAATTAGAATTTGATCAATTAATACATGATAAAAGCCTTTCTAATATGGAGCTTGAACCTCGTTTGAAAGAGTTTTATAAAACATTTCCTAAATCATATTTTGAGGATCACAAACAGGCCGAAAAATATGGTTTTGCGGTATTATCATTTTATGATTTGAGTTATTTCGAAGTTTCCAAAAAGCTCATTGAAAATAAACAATACCATTTGGCTGTATATTATATCCTTAAAACAGATTCTATAGCGAATAAAATAAATAGCTATACGCAAATAGCTAAACTTTTATTGGAGGAAAAAGAGTTTAGCAGGGCACTAAAACTATCAAGCGATGCTTATACGATGCTACAACAGCAAAAAATAGTAAATAATCCTGATAATATTAACGTTAGTGCAGAAGAGGTGTGTCAGGTCTATTTAAAGGCCTTAATAGCAAATGATTGTACAAAGGCTGCTTCTTTACTCGCTAAAAAGTTGTATACGAAAGGAAATAGAGAGCTATTCCTCATAAAATATGTGCTAACCAACAACCAGAAGCAAGGGAAATATCAAGATGTCTTAAAAATTGTTGAAGATAATTTACTTCAAAACAATTATTCTTTAACTGAATTATTAACGGATGCAGATTTTCAACATGTATATACCAAAGTAAAAGGTAGTTCGATTGGTCTAGAAGAATATTTAGCAGGCTTAAATACAAAAGCTAAGAATAATCAATTTGATCAATTCGAAAAACAGTTGATAAAAATTAAGGCTCAAGATTTTGAGTTATTAAATATGTCAAACGAAAAGATTAGACTGTCTGATTTTAAAGGAAAAGTAGTGGTTTTGGATTTCTGGGCTACTTGGTGCGGCCCCTGTATAAGTTCTTTTCCAGGAATGGAGTCTGTAATTCAAAAGTATAAAAATGATAAAGGAGTGGAATTTTTGTTTATCAATACCTCGCAAATGGAATCTAATTATAAAACTTTAGTATCAGATTTTATCAAGATAAATAATTATTCTTTTCATGTCTTATTTGATGAAATGAACGATTGGGATAAGCGGATAGCAACTAAATATAATGTAAAGCTACTCCCAACGAAGATAATTGTAGATCAAGAAGGAAATATAAGATTTCATATAGAAGGATCTTCGTACAAGGTTGATGACATGGTGGATGAATTAATTACAAGAATAGAAATGGTGCGAAGCCTGTAATTTAAATTAAAAAACAGAAATCTTGCTATGGTTTTTATTTGTCACTTGAATTTTAAATAGCGGATAATTTACTTAGTTGAACGATGTGGACGCTAATATGCATATATAATACGGAGTCAGCTTAATATATTTTAAACCTTGTAGCCTATTAAAAATAAGTTTTTTTCTTACCTACTATTTTGCCAAATTTTTCTCAAAGCAGACACTACTTTCTACGCCTATATACTGATCAAAATTAGGAATCTCGTAATAGTGATTTTTGCGGTAGAGAAATACAGCATCTTCCATACTTTTCGCAGTTTCTAAGCGAGCTTTTTGATACCCCAGTTCTTTAGCCCACTCCTCCAAAGCGACCAATAATGTACTAGCAATTCCCTTTTTTCGGTATTCTGGAAGGATAAACATTCTTTTTATTTCGACGTATTGGTCGTTTATTACTTTAAAAGCACCACAGCCGACCGCTTTTTCATCCGCGTAAGCGATAATAACCAGCATATTCAAGTCTACTTGATTGTGTTGCTTAAAAAAAGCGTCACTTTCACCGTTAATACTGTGGAGATAAAGATTAAGTTGGTCGATAAGGACTGCGAAATCAGAAGAGTTAGCCTTTGTTTGCTGTAAATGAATCATATTTAGTGTTGTTTTTAATAAAAATACTATTTTCATAGCATGAACCCAATTGAAATCTACTGGAAATCTTTTCAAGCAGCCAATCTCGCTTTCCAAGATAGTGAAATGCCTATGCATTATTACTATGGTGATAATAAAGCCGTCGCCGACGAATGTGCCGAATTGGTGCGTTGTAAAATTAAACAGGCAACTTCTCCGTCACGTTGGTGGTTTGAAACTCATAACGAAGTACTGCCCAAGCCTGGCGATGTGGCTATTGTTACAAACTGGGCGGGCGAACCGAAAGCCATCGTAAGAACGACAAAAGTGGAGGTTCTACCATTTAATGCCATCGATGCCGACTATGCCGCGATAGAAGGAGAGGGTGACAAAAGTTTGGCCTATTGGAAAAAAGAACATTGGCACTATTACAGCAAGGAGATGCAAAAATATGGCCTTAAACCTATCTAGGATATAGAATCGTTTATGAATATTATGAAACCATAGCCCAATTAATAAAGAATTTTAATGATTTCTGTCGATTTGTTTTGAAATTTCAAAACTAAGCCATACCTTAGCGTCGCTTATAGAGAAAGGCAGAGGGAATAGACCCGATGAAGCCTTGGCAACCTGTCACTAGACAAGGTGCTACATTCTACTCTTTAATTAGGGAAAGATAAGCCGAAGTCACCGCTCCTGTGTGGCCTTCTCTTCAAGCAATAGTTTTAGGATGAGATTTTAACAAGTAGAATTTATGTTATTAACAAACAATTTAGGTTACCCACGCGTGGGAGCTTTCCGCGAATTGAAAAAAGCCAATGAAGCTTATTGGGCAAAAAAAATCAGCGCGGAAGAATTATTGCAAGCTGGACTTAAAATCCGTGAAGGCAACTGGAAGACTCAAAAGGATGCTGGCATCGATTTGATTCCTTCAAACGACTTCTCGTTTTATGATCAAGTATTAGACTTATCACTTACTGTAGGTGCTATCCCAGCGCGTTACAGCTCTTTATTAGACAAAATCGATCGTCAGTATAATTTAGATTTATACTTCGCGATGGCACGTGGTTTCCAAGAAGGTGGCGTTGACGTTACAGCAATGGAAATGACAAAATGGTTCGATACTAACTACCACTATATCGTTCCTGAGTTTACTAAAAACCAAGAATTTAAACTTACTTCAGAGAAATTCTTAAACGAATACAATGAGGCTAAAGCTATTGGTATTGAAACAAAACCAGTATTAGTAGGCCCTATCACTTACCTTTTATTAGGTAAAGAAAAAGAAACAGGTTTCAACCGTATTGATCTTATCGATAATTTATTACCTGTTTACGAAGAGATCTTAAGCAAATTGGCAGCAGCAGGAGCACAGCACGTGCAAATCGATGAGCCTTTCTTAGCTTTAGATATCGACGCGGCAACCAAAGCTTTATATGCACGTGTTTTCGAAAAACTTGCAGCAGCAGCTAAAGGTGTCAAATTAATCGTTGCAACTTATTTCGAAGCTCTTCGCGACAACGAGGAAGTAGCGTTGAACCTTCCTGTTCATGCTTTACACCTTGACTTGGTACGTGGAGAAAATCAATTAGATACTGTTCTTGCTAAAGTTCCTGCTTCTTTAACACTTTCATTAGGTGTTGTTGAAGGACGTAACATTTGGAAGAATGACTACGAGAAATCGTTAGGACAAATTAAAAAAGCAGTAGATGCTTTAGGTGCTGACCGTGTATGGGTTGCTCCATCATCTTCTTTATTACATGTTCCATTTGATTTGGAAAATGAAGATAACGAAGAGTCACTACCTGCTGAAGTTAAAAACTGGTTAGCATTCGCTAAGCAAAAATTAGCGGAAGTAAAAGACTTAGCAATCTTAGCTGATGGCGAAGTTGATGCTAAAACTACCGAACGTTTCGAAGCTAACAAAGATGCAGCAGAAAAACGCCGTACTTCTCCTTTAATCCACAAACCAGAGGTTAAAGAGCGTACAGCAAACATCACTGATGATGACGCTAAGCGTACTTCAGTATTTGCATCACGTAAAGCAGCACAACAAGCGAAATTTAACTTACCAGCATTCGCAACAACAACAATCGGTTCTTTCCCACAAACGAAAGACGTACGTAAGTGGAGAGCAGACTTGAAAAAAGGAGCTATCACACAAGCGGAATACGATAAAGAAATCGCTGAAGAAACGGAAAGAACAATCCGTTTACAAGAAGAACTAGATATCGATGTATTAGTACACGGTGAGTTCGAGCGTAACGACATGGTAGAGTACTTCGGTGAGCAATTAGCAGGATATGCATTCACTAAAAACGGATGGGTACAATCTTACGGTTCGCGTTGTGTGAAACCACCAGTAATCTACGGTGACGTTTACCGTCCAGAAGATATGACTGTTCGTTGGTCTGCTTATGCACAATCATTGACAAACCGTCCAGTAAAAGGTATGTTAACAGGTCCGGTTACGATTTTACAATGGTCATTCGTGCGTAACGATCAACCGCGCTCAACAACAACTTACCAAATCGCATTAGCAATCTTAGATGAAGTACAAGCTTTAGAAAAAGCAGGTATCAAAATCATCCAAATTGATGAGCCAGCAATCCGTGAAGGTTTACCATTACGTAAAGCTGATCAACAAGATTATTTAAACTGGGCAGTACGTTCGTTCCGTGTTTCTTCTTCTAATGTTGATGATGATACACAGATTCACACACACATGTGTTACTCTGAGTTCAACGATATTATCGAAGATATCGCAGCAATGGATGCCGATGTAATCACAATCGAGACTTCACGTTCGCAAATGGAATTGTTAGATGCTTTCGCAGCTGACTTCAAATACCCGAACGATATCGGTCCTGGTGTTTACGATATTCACTCGCCACGTGTACCTAGTACAGAAGAAATGGTTGAGTTATTGCGCAAAGCAAAAGCCGTAGTTCCTGCAGAACAATTATGGGTTAACCCTGACTGTGGATTGAAAACACGTGCTTGGCCAGAGACTAAAGCTGCTTTAGAATCAATGGTAGAAGCTGCTAAAATATTACGTGCCGAATAATCACAATACTTTAACCTAAAATAAGCACGATGCAATCGTGGAGAAGCTGATCTCTTTTAGAGATCAGCTTTTTTTTAATATGCCTTTTTGAAAGCCTACTCCCGATAAAGTAGAGCGCGCCCCTAAACAACAAAAAAATGCAAACGTAGTTTTTTATTGTTTCACGTGAATTTACACGCCCAGTGTTTTTGTTATTCGATTAATTTTATTCTTTTAAAATAAAATTGGTCTTGTTTTTGATGTTATATTTCCGGTATTCGAATAGTTAGGAATGAGCTTTTATCAGATAAAGAAACGATTGAGTCGTGACAACCCCAGGTGGGTTGTTTTGTTGGTGGATGTATTGATCGTCTTCTGTTGTTTTTTACTTTCAAACTATGTGATTAATAGCTTCAGAGGTCGGCTCGATGAAATGCTGATGATGCAGCAGGCCTTTTTAGTGACATTCGTCTTTGGACTATCCTTCTTATTTTATAAAACCTATAGAGGAATTATTCGTCAGGCCGACATTAAAGATGCTCAAGGTATCATGGCCGCATGTGCTTCAGCACTCGTTTCACTCATGTTTCTATCCTTCTGCTTGCGTCATTTTGCCGAAATAGCAAGCAATTCCATGTTTAACCTGTCCTATGCAGTCCTATTTATGCACGCTGTCTTCACGATGGTAGCGATGGTGGCAGCACGCATTGTATATAAATATATGTACGAACAGCTGTTTTATTATGGGAGGCACGTGGAACCTATCGTATTAATCGGTGCAGGACAAATGGGAACAGTGACGCAAAACCTCCTGAAAACAGATATTAGAAACCGATATAAAATTGTCCTTATTGCCGATGATAAAGAAGCACGCATCGGAAGGCGAGTAAATGGATTTAATATAATTGATTTTCGACTGCTGACATCTGAAATGATGGAAACATTGGGTATAGAAACCGTAATCATAGCCCTCGATGATAATAATAAAGAACGCTTACAGCGAATCTCAGCACATATAGAACCACTACCCGTGAAGATGAAAATAATGCCATCTTCCGCCAAGCTACTTCGTGGTGAGGTAGCAGCAAGGCAGCTACGCCCATTAAATATAGGCGATCTGTTAGGTAGAGAGACCATAAAACTCAATAACCCCGAAGTGCAAGCATCTTTATGTAGTAAGGTGATATTAATAACAGGAGCAGCCGGTTCGATTGGCTCCGAGCTAGCACGTCAAATTGCACACACCAAATTTAGTAAGCTTGTCCTTCTTGATCAAGCCGAGTCCGCATTATACGATTTGCAACAAGAACTGAAACACATTGCGGCACATGGACTCCGTTATGTTGTCGGCAATGTGCGGGATATTCACTTTATGGATACTGTTTTTGAAAAGTATAAACCAGATGTCGTATTCCATGCCGCCGCATATAAACATGTGCCACTCATGGAGCAAAATCCATATGAAGCAATACTTACAAACATCTATGGTTCCAAAGTAATTGCCGATTTATCCGTAAAACATGGCGTAGATAAGTTTGTTATGGTGTCCACCGATAAGGCAGTGAACCCAACAAACGTAATGGGTGCTACAAAACGTATTGCCGAAATCTATGTTTCCGCATTAAATAAACAGACAGCAACGAATTTTATCGTTACCCGATTTGGTAACGTATTAGGGTCAAATGGCTCCGTAATCCCTCTTTTTGAAAGCCAGCTGAATAAAGGAGGCCCCTTGACCGTCACTCATCCCGATATTACCCGCTATTTTATGACCATTCCCGAAGCTTGCCAACTGGTGCAAGATGCTGCGGTGATGGGAGCAGGAGGAGAGATATTCGTTTTCGATATGGGGGAGCCCGTAAAGATTATGGAATTGGCGAAACGTATGATCCGCCTAAAAGGATATCGCTATCCGCAAGATGTCGGAATTGTTGTCACCGGATTACGACCAGGCGAGAAAATATACGAAGAGCTACTCGCTAATGATGAAAACACGGTAAAGACACATCACGAGAAAATTATGATAGCCAAAGTCAATCTCTACGATGTCGAACACCGGAAAACAAAGATAAATACACTATGTGCCTTTATAAAAAATACAAGCTCATCGCCACAGCCCATGCACCTCGTTGCTAAGATGAAGGAAATTGTGCCCGAGTTTGTCTCGCAGAACTCCATCTTTGAAGAGCTCGATACCAAAGAAGCCGTATAGTTATAATAGAAGATACATATAAAGAATAATGAGGGCGCTCCGTTAGGGGCGTTTTTAAATTACGCCCCTACGTCGGGCTTTCCGCACTCGCTTTTTGTTTTGTGGTTCCCCTCGCGTACCGCTCGAGCCCCAAAAAACAAAAGAGCTCAAACAATCGCTCCAATCCCTAGCGCAACTACTATTCAACAAGCCCTTATCGCTATATAACAAACGGAATACATATATAAAGCATGTATATGTAAGGAATACATATACTATGTGAGCGAATAGCCGCTCTGTCACCCTGAGCCCGTCGAAGGTTTCAATAAGTATAAAAGAATGAATAAGTTCAAAACCGAGATGAACTGCAAAAATCTGAATCTTGTAGTTGCTAGAAAAAAGGCCTAGGCATCTGCTGCGTAAATCGTAGCGCCGTAAATTCCGCAAGAAGAAAACGCTGTCTGAGCGTAGCGAGTTCGTTTTGTTCCGGAATTTACAAATGGAGATAGCAGCGTATGCCAGCCTTGATTTTTGCCACCCTTTTCATCAAGGAAAAGGGTGAAGCCTCGTCCTGGCTAAGGACACGCACTATAATTAAGCAAAAGCCTTCAATAAGCGTTGCAAACGCTATCCTCCAGCATCCTCGTTTCAAACGAAGACGATAGGCAGTGCAAACAAACGGAGAGAACTAGCGAACAGTAGCAAATCTGGTATTCCTTATATATAGAAGCAAACCTTCCTAAACGATTCTTCGACTTGTTGTCATCCTGAGCCTGTCGAAGGACAGCATGACAATTTGGATGGGGAACTACAAAAGAAAGATGTGTTCAAAACATAAATGACTTGCAGTTGCTAAGAAGAAGGCCTAGGCATCTGCTGCGTAAAATCGTAGTGCCGTAAATTCCGCAAGAAGAAAACGCTGTCTGAGCGTAGCGAGTTCGTTTTGTTCCGGAATTTACAAATGGAGATAGCAGCGTATGCCAGCCTTGATTTTTGCCACACTTTTCATCAAGGAAAAGGGTGAAGCCCTGTCCTGGCTAAGGACACGTTCTAATAATTAAGCAAAAGACTCCAATAAAGCGTTGCAAACGCTATCCTCTGGCATCCTCGTTTCAAACGATGACGATAGACTGTGCAATAAGCCTTTCTAAATGATGCTTCGACAAG
>NZ_JBBGZT010000019.1:0-2031 GCF_037572665.1 Sphingobacterium sp. MYb382 | reverse complement strand
TTCATCAAGGAAAAGGGTGAAGCCTCGTCCTGGCTAAGGACACGCACTATAATTAAGCAAAAGCCTTCAATAAGCGTTGCAAACGCTATCCTCCAGCATCCTCGTTTCAAACGAAGACGATAGGCAGTGCAAACAAACGGAGAGAACTAGCGAACAGTAGCAAATCTGGTATTCCTTATATATAGAAGCAAACCTTCCTAAACGATTCTTCGACTTGTTGTCATCCTGAGCCTGTCGAAGGACAGCATGACAATTTGGATGGGGAACTACAAAAGAAAGATGTGTTCAAAACATAAATGACTTGCAGTTGCTAAGAAGAAGGCCTAGGCATCTGCTGCGTAAAATCGTAGTGCCGTAAATTCCGCAAGAAGAAAACGCTGTCTGAGCGTAGCGAGTTCGTTTTGTTCCGGAATTTACAAATGGAGATAGCAGCGTATGCCAGCCTTGATTTTTGCCACACTTTTCATCAAGGAAAAGGGTGAAGCCCTGTCCTGGCTAAGGACACGTTCTAATAATTAAGCAAAAGACTCCAATAAAGCGTTGCAAACGCTATCCTCTGGCATCCTCGTTTCAAACGATGACGATAGACTGTGCAATAAGCCTTTCTAAATGATGCTTCGACAAGCTCAGCATGACAACTTGGAAAAGGAAGTGGAAAATAGATAAGTCTTGTAATTAAATGGAGAGATGTAAAACCTAGTATTCCTTATATATAGGAGTAAGCCTTTCTAAGACGGTATTTCGACTTGTCATCCTGAGCCTGTCGAAGGGCAGCATGACAACCTTGATGGGTTGGTGAAAAAAAGAACTGACTTGCATTTGCTAGAAAAAAAGGCCTAGGCATCTGCTGCGTAAAATCGTAGTGCCGTAAATTCCGCAAGAAGAAAACGCTGTCTGAGCGGAGCGAGTTCGTTTTGTTCCGGAATTTACAAGTGGAGATAGCAGCGTATGCCAGCCTTGATTTTTGCCACACTTTTCATCAAGGAAAAGGGTGAAGCCGCGTCCTGGCTAAGGACACGTTCTAATAATTAAGCAAAAGACTTTAATAAGCGTTGCAAACGCTATACTCCAGCATCCTCGTTGCAAACGAAGACGATAGACAGTGCAATAAGCCTTTCTAAACAATACTTCGACTTGTTGTCATCCTGAGTCTGTCGAAGGACAGCATAACCAATAGGATAGGGGAGTATAAAATAAACGAGTTTTAAAAAGAACAACAAGCAACTCAATCCAGCGGATTGACATCATTATAGCTCGGAGCTAAGAATCTATATAACGCCCCCAGGGGGGTCGCATCCCCAATAACAGCCCTAATTCCCTAACCAAACCGCCTATTTCCGACTCAAAAACGAACCCAAGGAAAGATTATCTAGTATCGTTATCAAGCACTTAAGGGAAACTCCTAATAAATAAGCTAAAAACATTTGGAAGTAGGGGTATAAAACTTCTATCTTTGCACCACTCCGCAAGGGAGGGACGATTGAAATAAAGGGTTAAAAACAAGGATAGCGGCATTCTAAATGCGGTTTTTTCTAAATTTAACGAAAGAGGAGCTAGAAAAAATAAAGTAAAATTTATTTTGGAAAATCAAAAAGCTTTTCTACCTTTGCAGTCCCAACCGAAACGAAGGGCGCACATCGCAAGGATGTATGAAACAAACAAGATTAAGTTTAACCTAGCAATAGGGAAAATATATAGCCAAAGCGCGATGCGGCGGCGAGAGAAGTTCTTTAAGAAAATGATCATGAAAACGTAACGAGTAGTTGGTTATACTAACGAAAGTTAACAAATAACAATCAACCTAGTCAGTTCAAATTAGATATTAAAAAAAGACAATTCTAATTATTTTATAAATAGTTAGGTTTCTAACAATTCATTTTTACAATGGAGAGTTTGATCCTGGCTCAGGATGAACGCTAGCGGCAGGCCTAATACATGCAAGTCGAACGGGATCCAAGGTAAAGCTTGCTTTATTTTGGTGAGAGTGGCGCACGGGTGCGTAACGCGTGAGCAACCTACCCATATCAGGGG
>NZ_JBBGZT010000018.1:0-2491 GCF_037572665.1 Sphingobacterium sp. MYb382 | reverse complement strand
CATGTATTAGGCCTGCCGCTAGCGTTCATCCTGAGCCAGGATCAAACTCTCCATTGTAAAAATGAATTGTTAGAAACCTAACTATTTATAAAATAATTAGAATTGTCTTTTTTTAATATCTAATTTGAACTGACTAGGTTGATTGTTATTTGTTAACTTTCGTTAGTATAACCAACTACTCGTTACGTTTTCATGATCATTTTCTTAAAGAACTTCTCTCGCCGCCGCGTCGCGCTTTGGCTATATATTTTCCCTATTGCTAGGTTAAACTTAATCTTGTTTGTTTCATACATCCTTGCGATGTGCGCCCTTCGTTTCGGTTGGGACTGCAAAGGTAGAAAAGCTTTTTGATTTTCCAAAATAAATTTTACTTTATTTTTTCTAGCTCCTCTTTCGTTAAATTTAGAAAAAACCGCATTTAGAATGCCGCTATCCTTGTTTTTTAACCCTTTATTTCAATCGTCCCTCCCTTGCGGAGTGGTGCAAAGATAGAAGTTTTATACCCCTACTTCCAAATGTTTTTAGCTTATTTATTAGGAGTTTTCCTTAAGTGCTTGATAACGATACTAGATAATCTTTCCTTGGGTTGGGTTTTGGGGGTAAAATAGGCGGTTTGGATAGGGAATTAGGGCTGTTATTGGATATGCCCCCCCGAAGGGGTTGTTTCTTATCGGCATATACTTTGGCTATAATGATGTCAATCCTACGGATTGAATTGCTTGTTGTTATTTTTAAAACTCGTTTCTTTTGTATTCTCCCCTCCTATTTCTCATGCTGAGCTTGTCGAAGCATAGCGTTTGCAACGCTGATTGGAGGCTTTTGCTTAATTATAGCGCGTGTCCTTAGCCAGGACGGGGCTTCACTCTTTTCCTTGATGAAAAGGGTGGCAAAAATCAAGGCTGGCATACGCTGCTATCTCCATTTGTAAATTCCGGAACAAAACGAACTCGCTCCGCTCAGACAGAGTTTTCTTCTTGCGGAATTTACGGCACTACGATTTTACGCAGCAGATGCCTAGGCCTTCTTCTTAGCAACTGCAAATTAATTCTTTTTTGCACCAACCCATCTAGGTTGTCATGCTGAGCTTGTCGAAGCATCGTTTAGATATATTTCTTGAAATCTCTGTTTATATGCGACCCCGCTGGGGTCGGTTTTTACTAATCATCTATTTTCTATAAAGATGTTACCCCTCCGGGGTGATTATTAGCATATTTTTATTCTTGTTTGGGTAACTGTTATCCTTTGCATCTAAAGAGTAATGATATTAGCCTCTTTTTATTGTTTGTAAGGCTTTTTAAAGGGATTCAATCCGGAGGATTGACATGTTTATAGCCTAGTTTAAATGAAGGTACGACCCCAGCGGGGTCGAATATTATTATCATCTTCGTTTGCAACGAGGATGCTGGAGCGTAGCGTTTGCAACGCTGAGTAAAGTCTTTTTCTTAATTTATAGTGCGTGTCCTTAGCCAGGACAGGGCTTCACCCTTTTCCTTGATGAAAAGGGTGGCAAAAATCAAGGCTGGCATACGCTGCTATCTCCCCTTGTAAATTCCGGAACAAAACGAACTCGCTCCGCTCAGACAGCGTTTTCTTCTTGCGGAATTTACTGCACTACGATTTACGCAGCAGATGCCTAGGCCTTTTTTTAGCAACTGCAAGTCAGTTCTTTTTTGAACATATCTTTCTTTTGTAGTTCCCCATCCAAACTGTCATGCTGTCCTTCGACAAGCTCAGGATGACAAGTCGAAGCATCGTTTAGAAAAATTTATTTGCACTGTTTATCGTCCTCGTTTGCAACGAGGATGCTGGAGGATAGCGTTTACAACGCTGAGTAAAGTCTTTTTCTTAATTATAGAACGTGTCCTTCGCCAGGACAGGGCTTCACACTTTTCCTTGATGAAAAGGGTAGCAAAAATCAAGGCCGGCATATACTGCTATCTTCGCTTGCAAATTCCGGAACAAAACGAACTCGCTGCGCTCAGACAGCGTTTTGCTCTTGCGGAATTTTCTACGCTACGATTTTACGCAGCAGATGCCTAGGCCTTCTTCTTAGCAAAGCAAATTAGTTATGTTTTGCGGCTCATTTTTCTTTTGTATAAAGCTATTCAGGTTGTGATGCTGTACTTCGACAGGCTCAGGATGACAATTTGCAGTATCGCTTAGGAAGGTTTAAGTCTGCTATATAAGGAATACGTGCTTTACTTAAAATAAGGTGTAGCTATAGCTGTTGTAGTTACAGCATGGGGACTGCTTGCTGCTGTCTGGTGATTGGGGAAAAGTTAGTACAAACAAAAAGCCCCTCCAGTTTCCTGAAGGGGCTTTGTTTAAAATTAGGCACCGACCTACTCTCCCACCTGTTACGGCAATACCATCGGCTCTGGCGGGCTTGACTTCTCTGTTCGGAATGGGAAGAGGTAGACACCGCCGATATAGGCACCTGAATATCTTGATAAATAATGACACATTATATCAACCTATTAAGGGTCTGCAT
>NZ_JBBGZT010000017.1:0-3103 GCF_037572665.1 Sphingobacterium sp. MYb382 | reverse complement strand
TATCTGTTGTGGGCGTTGGAAGTTTGAGTGGATCTGACCTTAGTACGAGAGGACCGGGTTGGACGAACCGCTGGTGAACCTGTTATGCCGCCAGGTGTACGGCAGGGTAGCTACGTTCGGAATAGATAAGCGCTGAAAGCATCTAAGTGCGAAACTAGCCACGAGATGAGACTTCCTTATAGGGTCGTAGGAGATGACTACGTTGATAGGCTATAGGTGTAAAGGTTGAAAGACCAAAGCCGAGTAGTACTAATAGCCCGAAGCTTTCTACAGCGATAGAAACACTGTTGTTTTCTTCTTTGTTACTCTTCTTTCTTCCAGTATTGTCAATTAAATAATGCAGACCCTTAATAGGTTGATATAATGTGTCATTATTTATCAAGATATTCAGGTGCCTATATCGGCGGTGTCTACCTCTTCCCATTCCGAACAGAGAAGTCAAGCCCGCCAGAGCCGATGGTATTGCCGTAACAGGTGGGAGAGTAGGTCGGTGCCTAATTTTAAACAAAGCCCCTTCAGGAAACTGGAGGGGCTTTTTGTTTATACTATATTTCCCCAATCACCATGCATCAGCAAGCAACCTACATGCTGCAACTACAGCTATAGCTATAATTACACCTTATTTTAAGTAAAGCACGTATTTCTTATATAGCAGACTTAAACCTTCCTAAACGATGCTTCGGACTTGTCATCCTGAGCCTGTCGAAGGACAACATCACAACCTGAATAGCTTTATACAAAAGAAAAATGAGCCGCAAAACATAACTAATTTGCTTTGCTAAGAAGAAGGCCTAGGCATCTGCTGCGTTAAATCGTAGCGTAGAAAATTCCGCAAGAAGAAAACGCTGTCTGAGCGCAGCGAGTTCGTTTTGTTCCGGAATTTACAAGGGGAGATAGCAGCGTATGCCAGCCTTGATTTTTGCCACCCTTTTCATCAAGGAAAAGTGTGAAGCCCTGTCCTGGCGAAGGACATGTTCTATAATTAAGAAAAAGACTTTACTCAGCGTTGTAAACGCTATCCTCCAGCATCCTCGTTGCAAACGAGGACGATAAACAGTGCAAATAAATTTTTCTAAACGATGCTTCGACTTGTCATCCTGAGCCTGTCGAAGGACAGCATGACAACCTGGATGGGTTGGTGCAAAAGAATGATGTGTTCAAAACAGAACTGACTTGCAGTTGCTAAGAATAAGGTCTAGGCATCTGCTGCGTAAAATCGTAGTGCAAGAAATTCCGCAAGAGCAAAACGCTGTCTGAGCGGAGCGAGTTCGTTTTGTTCCGGAATTTCCAAGGGAAGATAGCAGCGTATGGCAGCCTTGATTTTTGCCACACTTTTTATCAAGAAAAAGTGTGAAGCCCCGTCCTGGCTAAGGACACGCGCTATACTTAAGCTAAAGACTCCAATAAGCGTTGCAAACGCTATCCTCCGGCATCCTCGTTGCAAACGAGGACGATAGGCAGTGCAGGCAAACGATTAGAACTGGAGAACAGTAGCAAATCTGGTATTCATTATATCGTAGAAGTAAACCTTCCTAAACGATTCTTCGACTTGTCAACCTGAGCCTGTCGAAGGACAGCATGACAACTTGGATAGAGGAGTGCAAAATAGAAAAGTCTTGTTATTATAAAAATAGAGATCTAAACCAAGTATTGCTTATATATTAGGAGTAAGCCTTTCTAACACGATGCTTCGACAAGCTCAGCATGACAACCTTGATGGGTTGGTGCAAAAGAAAGATGTGTTGCAAAAAAAAACTGACTTGCTTTGCTAATAAAAAAGCCTAGGCATCTGCTGCGTAAATCGTAGCGTAGAAAATTCCGCAAGAACAAAACGCTGTCTGAGCGAAGCGAGTTCATTTTGTTCCGGAATTTACAAGGGGAGATAGCAGCGTATGCCTAGGCTTGATTTTTGCCACCCTTTTCATCAAGGAAAAGGGTGAAGCCCCGTCCTGGCTAAGGACACGTACTATAATTAAGCAAAAGACCTTACTCAGCGTTGCAAACGCTATCCTCCCGCATCCTCGTTTCAAACGAGGACGATAGGCAGTGCAGGTAAACGGTGAGAACTAACTAACAGTAGCAAAATTGGTATTCCTTATATATAGGAGTAAGCCCTTCTAAGACGATGCTTCGACTTGTCATCCTGAGCCTGTCGAAGGACGGCATAACAAATAGGGGAGGGGAGTATAAAATAAACGAGTTTTAAAAAACAACAAGCAACTCAATCCAGCGGATTGACATCATTATAGCCAAGATATAAGGACCCATATAACGACCCCCTCGGGGTCGCATCCCCAATAACCAGCCTATTTCCCCATTAAAAACGAACCCAAGGAAAGATTATCTAGTATCGTTATCAAGCACTTAAGGAAAACTCCTAATAAATAAGCAAAAAACATTTGGAAGTAGGGGTATAAAACTTCTATCTTTGCACCACTCCGCAAGGGAGGGACGATTGACATAAAGGGTTAAAAAAAAGGATAGCGGCATTATAAATGCGGTTTTTTCTAAATTTAACGAAAGAGGAGCTGGGAAAAATAAAGTAAAATTTATTTTGGAAAATCAAAAAGCTTTTCTACCTTTGCAGTCCCAACCGAGAGGAAGGGCATACATCGCAAGGATGTATGAAATAAATAAGATTAAGTTTAACCTAGCAATAGGGAAAATATATAGCCAAAGCGCGACGCGGCGGCGAGAGAAGTTCTTTAAGAAAATGATCATGAAAACGTAACGAGTAGTTGGTTATACTAACGAAAGTTAACAAATAACAATCAACCTAGTCAGTTCAAATTAGATATTAAAAAAAGACAATTCTAATTATTTTATAAATAGTTAGGTTTCTAACAATTCATTTTTACAATGGAGAGTTTGATCCTGGCTCAGGATGAACGCTAGCGGCAGGCCTAATACATGCAAGTCGAACGGGATCCAAGGTAAAGCTTGCTTTATTTTGGTGAGAGTGGCGCACGGGTGCGTAACGCGTGAGCAACCTACCCATATCAGGGGTATAGCCCGGCGAAAGTCGGATTAACACCGCATAACAATACGGAATCGCATGGTTTTGTATTTAAATATTTATAGGATATGGATGGGCTCGCGTGAC
>NZ_JBBGZT010000016.1:0-14939 GCF_037572665.1 Sphingobacterium sp. MYb382 | reverse complement strand
GATGATGCCATAGCGCGAGTTTGGTTAACGCACCTTCTTTACTCTTGCATTTATTAAAGATATCGCCCAATGCTAGCGCTAAATCATACGCTTTCTTAAGTCTTGGAAAATGTAAGAAAAGAAGCTCTGCACGGTGCTTCTGGCTCTCAGACCACCGAGAAGTGTGTTTAAATAGCAAATATCTTGATCTCGCTAATAATTGCTTAAGCGTATCTCCGTTAGCTAATATCTCTGCAGTGTAGTGATTCCCCTCTTTACGCGCCTTGATAATCTTTCGACTTTCATCATCTAAGACCGCCCAACGATATTTAATGCGCAGTTCCTGAACAGCATCATAGGCTAATTTCTGGACATGGAATCTATCTATTACTCGTTTAGCATTACTAAAACATCTGCGAACAGCTTTAGCCATATTAGGAGCCATATCCATCGTGACTTCCTTTACTTTATTTCTTAATCTAAGTGGTATACGCTCTAAAACATGAATAATATCTTCAGCCTTAGTTCCTTTTATGGTAGCCAAGATAGTACCTTTTCTTCCTTTAGCAGCTTTACTACTTACAATCGTATAGAGTTCACCGTTACTGAAGCTCGTTTCGTCAATACTTAACTTTTATGTTGTGTTCTCCGGGAAAACAGTCCAGTATTCTGCATGAGACTTTTGATTCCAATCATGAAAGTCACTAAGATGGTTTTTATAGTGCTCCTGGAGCTGTTTTCCATCTAACTGGAAGAAAAGACCTAATAGATGAGCACTAATGGGATAATTATCCAAATATCCCCTTTAAAAAAAGCCCGAACTCTGTAGTCATTCGAGCCCCTTCACGCACCAAGTTCCAATCTCTAGTAATGATTTTCCCATCAGCTAGAACTGTCCAACGTCGGCGTTTAATATGAAGTGTAACTTTCTGAGTGCGAATAGGAAAATCCTTAATTTCAGCGGATGGCATAAAACCTTTTGATTCTAATTTAGCATTTTCATAACCTGAAGGGGCTATGTTCTTTTCATCGAGATAAATATGAAGTTCGTTGTCTTTTGAGACAACATCCATGATATCAAAATATTCTAATAGCCCTTCGGGCATCAATAAAGTCAGAACTTTACGTTCGGCGTCTTGCAAAGTATATCTATTTAAAACGCTAAACTAACAATAATTAAATTTACCCCCCAAGAATTCCGTATGATCCGAAAGATTGGGCTTTTTTTGTGCTTTTATTTTTGGAAATACATAATTATGGTGGAGTTGATTACCCTTAGAAAAATGATAAATAAAGCGCATTAAAAGCACTATTTATAAAAAAGAGAGAGCTTTTAATGCATATGAGTAAAGTTTTAATTATGGCGAATTCGCCATAATTAAAACCTGGATTACGGGTAATTTGAAAGATGAATATTCCCAGAGAAACGGGTGTGATTATTAGCTTGTGGATAGCAAAAGACAGCTACACCATAAGAATCACCATAGCTATTCCACTGAATTTGGATGAAAATTTTTAATTCAAATTTTTATATTCATTAGGTGTTACTCCCGTTTTCTGTTTGAAAAGTCGCGTAAAATGTTGCGGATATTTAAAGCCTAGCTCATAAGCTATCTCACTAATCGATTTATCTATATCAAAAATTCGTTCTTTAGCGACATTGATTACTTTAGCCTGAATATATTCCTGAGCAGATACGCCTGTTTCTTTTTTAATAAGATCACCAAAATAATTGGTAGACAGATTAAGCTCTTCAGCACACCACGATACCGATGGCAGTCCTATCGTTCGTGGCTTATTTGACACAAAATAGTTATTAAGCAGTTCCTCAAAGCGCTCCAAAATCCCTTTATTCACATTATCTCGTGTAATAAACTGACGATCGTAAAAACGGGTACAATAGTTCAAAAACAGCTCAATATTCGATACGATCAACTGCTTGCTATGTTTATCAATCGCATGCTGTAATTCATACTCAATTTTAACAAAGCAGTCTTCAACAATTTTGCGTTCTTGTTCAGACAAATGCAGCGCCTCATTGACCCCATAGGAGAAAAAATGATAGTCACCTATATTTTTTCCAAGTGCTGTACCGACTATCAAATCGGGCTGAAAGACCAAAGCAACACCTTGAGGCTGATAATAATCATCTTTACTTTCTCCAATCACTTGATTAGGTGCTAAAAATATCAATGTACCTCCTTCATAGTCATAATTACTTAATCCATACCGCAAATCCCCACAATAAATTTGCTTCAAGAAGACAGTATAGAAACCATAACGTAGACGCTTAAGCTTCCTTGGTTCAGCTTTATCTAAACGAACAATACTAACCAATGGATGTAGTGTTTCATTATTATTAAAATCGTTATATTCTTTTATACTATTGAAATAAAGTATATCTTCCATTACCTTGATTTTTAATTATTACTAAACGAAATTATAAAATCATTTACCTCATCTTGTCATTACCTAGCTAAATCAGTGATTTTGGTAGGTAATACAGTAATTGGTATAAGCCGTAAGTTAATAATTACCGGCAACTTTGTAAAACCACAGCGACAAATACAAATAACTTTAAAAATTGTAGCGCAATTATAGACAGCATAAAAAAAATGAAACAACAAAAACAACAGTTTATGAGTATATTAAATAGAAAACCTATCGTACTAATAATTGTAACCATCCTTGGCTTGTTCTCTACAGTAAATGCCCAACAGGCCTTAACAAAGGGCCAATCCTTAAGTGCAAAAGAACAAAGTATTATCGATATTTCAGCACTAACAGCAAAAGGCGATTTAGAAAAGTTAAAAACAGCATTGCGAAGAGGACTTGAAGCTAATTTAACTATAAATGAAATAAAAGAAGTCTTAGTACATCTGTATGCATATTGTGGATTTCCACGCAGCATCAGAGGCTTACAAACCTTCATGGAGGTTCTAGAAGAGCGCAAGGCTGAGGGTATCACAGACAGCATAGGTAATAACATCTCTCCTATCACACAAACAACGCCTAAATATCAACGCGGTAAAAATATCTTGGAAGTACTAACGCAAACGCCACAATCCGATACCCTCACGGGCTACGCAGCATTTGCTCCTACCATAGATACTTTCCTGAAAGAACATCTATTTGCCGATATTTTTGAGAGGGATATATTAACCTATACCGAGCGGGAATTGGTTACGATTTCAGTAATAGCCAGCATTGGCCAAGCGGAACCGATGTTGCGCTCACACTTAACCATTTGCTTACGGATAGGCTTAACGCCAGAACAATTACAACAATTCATAAGTCTTATTCAATCAAATCTAGGAAAAAATGAAGCTGATTCCGCGCAGATAGTTTTGGATGAGGTACTAGCAACCTATAAAAATAAATAGATGATGAGAAAGATTCCACTATTAATGATAACAATTGCTACTTCGGCTTGTACAAATACAGAAAACACACAGGCACAAACACCGACAAATCCTTTGATTATAGAGCAGCAAGGTAGTTTCGCCGTAGGTGGAACAAAGTTTTACGAACAGGGGAAATTTAATCTAGCAACCCCACTAAAATCAGAAGGACAATCTTTTCATGGTGACCATGCTTATGTTTTCTATCAAATACCAGCGAAAGCACATAAGTATCCTTTAGTCTTTTTGCACGGCGCAGGACAGTCTAAAAAAACATGGGAAACAACTCCCGATGGACGAGAAGGCTTTCAAAACATTTTTTTAAGACGTGGGTACGGCGTTTATTTGCTTGACCAACCGAGACGTGGTGATGCGGGAAGAAGTACTGTAGCGGAAACTATCAATCCTATTCCTGATGAACAGTTTTGGTTTACACAATTTAGAATTGGTAATTATCCAGATTACTTCCCTAACGTCCAATTCCCAAAAGACGAGGCTTCTTTAGCCCAGTTTTTTCGTCAGATGACACCAAATACAGGTGCTTTTAATACCAATGTTATCTCCGATGCTGTTTCGCAATTGTTTACTAAGATTGGTGATGGTATTTTGATAACGCATTCACAAGGCGGTGGCCCTGGCTGGTTCACCGCAATAAAAAATAATAAGGTTAAGGCCGTCGTAGCATATGAACCCTACAGCAGCTTTGTATTCCCATCTGGAGAACTGCCCGAAGCTATACCGTCTACAGGCCTTTTCGGTCCTCTAAGCGGTGTAGAGATCCCTTTGGCAGACTTTGAAAAACTAACGAAGATACCTATTGTCATTTACTATGGCGACAATATAGCATTGGTACCTACGGAAGTATGGAACAAAGACCATTGGCGGTCGGGCTTAGAAATGGCGAGGTTATGGGCACAAACCATTAACAAGCATGGTGGCGACGCCACTGTAGTACACCTGCCCGAGTTAGGTATTAATGGGAACACACATTTTCCTTTTTCCGATTTAAACAATCAAGAAGTGGCCGATTTGTTGCAAATGTGGCTGCACGAAAAAGGCTTGGATTTAACGAAGTAAAGTTTATTTAAACAACTGTAATTTATAAAACTGAAACAATGAAAAATATAACATCAATAATTGCTGTTGCCATGACAACTATAGCAACAGATACGGTTCAGGCACAATATCATCAAAAAGCACAACAAAATCCTTATAGCCTAGTCTATGACGGTGCAATCACATCAAATATCAAAGGTGAAGTAAACATACATCCTGTTAGCTACAAACTTAATGGCATCGATATCGCGGCTAATGTATATACACCTGCAAATTATGATGCTTCACGCAAGTATCCAGCAATAGTAGTTGCACATCCAAACGGGGGTGTTAAGGAACAAACGGCTGGATTATATGGACAGCGGTTAGCCGAGGCAGGATACATTACACTGGTAGCCGATGCTAGTTGCCAAGGCGGTAGCGGCGGAGAACCCCGCCACACGGACAAACCACAATACCGAACAGAAGACATTAAAGGCATGGCTGATTTTATAACCCACTATCCTGGCGTAGATTCCGATCGCCTAGGTGCTTTGGGTATATGTGGTGGTGGTGGTTATACACTGAAGGCAGCACAAAGCGATAAGCGCCTTAAAGCAGTAGCGACCTTAAGTATGTTCAACTCGGGAGAAGTAAGACGCAATGGCTTTCAGAATGCGCAAGTAAACACTGTCGAGGAGCGCCTACAACAAGCCACGAAGGCTAGAGCGCAAGAAGTCGCTGGTGGAAAGATAATTTATGCTGGTGTTGCCAGTATAGCGGATGAGGAAATTGAAAAAACATCGACCGACCTTTACCGTGAAGGACTCATGTATTATTACAGAACTCATGCGCACCCAAATTCGACGTTCCTCTACACGATGAGTAGTTTAATGGATTTGATGACTTGGGATGCTACGGACCAGATTGAATTACTAAATCAACCGCTTTTGATGATTGCAGGAAGTAAAGCCGATAGCAAATATATGACGGATGAGGCCTTTCGTAAAGCAACAAATGCGAAAAAGAAAGAGCTATTTTTACTTGATGGGGCCACGCATATTGAGACATACTGGAAACCTGAATATGTAAAATCTGCTGTAGCAAAACTTGTAAACTTCTATCAAGAAAATCTTTAAAAAAAATATCATGAAGCATAAGCTAAGACATATAATACCCTTTGGAATTATCTTTTTTATAGCATGTAATAACCATCAAAATATGGAGAATACAAAACAATCTACGACTCCTTCATTTCCAAAAGGTGAAAAAGTGATTAATGATAATTTCACAGGAACAGTTTGGCTTAATTATTTGGCACAAACGGATAGTGTACATAATGTAAATATAGGTTCTGTGACATTCGAGGCTGGAGCAAGAACAAATTGGCACTACCATAAAGGTGGGCAGATATTACTCGTAACAGAAGGAAAAGGCTTGTATCAAGAAAAAGGGAAACCTGTAGAGATTATAAATCAAGGTGATGTCGTAAAATGCCCGCCCAACATAGCGCACTGGCATGGAGCAACACCAAATGAGTCGATGACACATATCGCCATCGGAACAAACACCAATATTGGTGGAGCAGTATGGCTTCAACCAGTTAGCGATGAAGAATATAAAATCCCAAATGAAACAAAAAATAAAATAGATTAAACAACTACACAGAAAGACTCGTTATTCGCCTATCAAGCGAACCTCCTTCAGTCTTTGCTAATAAAGTCAAAAGCTCAATCGCATGATTGAGCTTTTTCAAGTATTTATATCAGTTCTTTTCAATGAGTAATCATCGAAAGTCTTATCGGGTAGATAGTGGAAATTCAACTCAGCAGAATGTTTTAACTGGCGACAAGTTCCATTTTCTAAGAGTAATAGCTTTGTCGCTATATCTAAAAGATATCGATAGTTATGGTCTGTAATAATAAAACCCTTTTTACTTTTAAATTTAAGTATCAAATCAGAAATAATAACGATATAGTTAGGCTCAATTCCTGTAAATGGCTCATCTAACAATAAAAAATAAGTAGGCTGAGTAATCAATATACATAATTCCAAATATCTCAATTCTCCCCCTGACAGTTGATAAATCTTTCTATCGATTAATGTTTTTATCCTTACATCGATAAGTAATTCAGTTCTTGCATAAGAAGGAACTAAACGTTTAATCAATTTTAGCACTTTTAAATTTGTCGGAAGAAATGAATCTTGAGGCAGGTAACCAATTTTGTTGGTAATATAAGCTTTTTCATACTTCTTCCCGTCAAGGAGAAGGTAACTATGATTAGCTTTTAAAGATCCGAATATAAGTTGCATTAGTGTTGATTTACCACAACCATTGCGGCCAAACAAGGCTATTATATCGCCCGTTAGGCATTCTAAATAAGCACCCTTAATGATTGCTTGCTTATTTTTATACCCAAACTCAAGAGAATCGACATATAATTTATGATGTTCCATAAAAAGCTATTAGTAGGTAAATTATTAAGATAATCAGGCAATTTATTACAGTGCAAAAAAAATATAAACTACGATAAGATATCCCCATATTGAAATACAAATATTTAGTTTTTTTCTCAAAAAAAAGGTTTATCAAAAGCGTAATCCCATACCCCAAAATCATAAAAAAAAAGAAAAAGCATCAAGAAATGGAAATTTTGTATATGCGATAACATCGCCTGCTAGAAAAGCAAAAAGAAATGATAGGGAAAAATTTATTAGAAAAATCCGCTTATAGAAAAAAAAGTAAAGTTTAATCCTCATTCATCGCTTATTAATAAAATAGAGCACTTTTTGGGATAGCTTCCATATTAGCTAAAGAAATCCTAACGCGTAAAATCACCGCAATTTCTTTACCCAATAACTTGTCAATAATGATTTTATCTGTGTTATGGCAACCTTGTTGAGCTCAATTAAACGCCTGCTCTGCGGCATCTTCTTACTAATAAGCAGAGCATTAATACTCTCCATATTACTTAATACAACCAATTGCTCAATCGTCGCAGCATCCCTAATATTGCTTCGACTATTGGCATTATGGAGCTTCCATTCTTTGGCAGTTTTACCAAAGAGAGCCACATTCAACAAATCAGCCTCATTAGCATAAACAAACGATGCTTGCCTCTTTGTGATTTCTTTGGGCATCAAGTTTTCTTTAATGGCATCAGTATGAATACGGTAATTAACCTTGGACAGAGTACGCTGTAGATTCCACTCTAGTTTCAGACGATTATTCTCCTCATTTTTGAGTCGTTGAAATTCTTTAATCAAATAAATCTTAAATTGAGGACTAATCCACATGCCAAATTCAAAAGCAATATCAGGATGAGCGAAGGTGCCACCATATCGTCCAGCAGTGGCTTTCAAGCCAATAGCGCTAGTTTTATCGACCCATTCTTTAATGCTAAGCTTGTAACTATTAAGTCCTGCTTGACTTTTAATTATGGCGAATTCGCCATAATTAAAACTTGGATTATAGACCGTTTCCCAAATACCTAAGTACTCCACAGTATTCCTATTTCGTAGCCAATCAGATATAAAAAAGTCACCATCTTTAACCTTTAGCATATCCGTCAACGAAATGTACTCCTGCCCTTTATCGAAAATAACGGTAATTTCATTTCCCTCCACCTGTATTTTCTTACTCTTTGTCATAATCGGTTAGTTTTAGTTGAATCCCAATTGATTATTTTAGAATAGACCTTCAAAAGCGCATCGTTATTTTCTTTACGACCATGTGTGTTTACGCAATAAGAATCCAAAACAAGACGTGAAATAAAAAAGGACGTATGCGTGCTTTGTAGAAGAAATTAAAAGGTATATCACATATAATGGTTTCTAGGCCTAGCATATCTACCCAACGGTAAATACCCAACATATAATCATATCCAAGATAAACCTATTCAAAAACTCGGAATACCATTAAAAGCCAAACAACTATACAAATAAGACATATTAAAAGTCCGAACGAAGCCTTCAGGCACTGCCCAGCAAGACAATAAAAAATCTACTTAAAAAACTAGAATTAATAGCGTACATACTTGTCAGCAATTCCAAAATTATTGGAGAAATAAATCTCAAGAAATATAACAGTAGCGTAGTTCCCAATCCTTACAAAAAGCATCTTAAAACCCATTTAAAGACACTATTAATTAAAGAAAAGAGGGAATTATAGAATGGTAGTAAAGTTTTAATTATGGCGAATTCGCCATAATTAAAACTTGGATTATAGATAATATGGAGAATGAATACTCCGTAAAAAACAGTTGTTATAATTAGTATTGGGATATCCAAATACAGGTACAACAGATGGATTACCAGGGCAGTGTTCCCTGCTTAGTACTATAAAATGTTCCCGTTGGGCCATCTTTATCGAGCAATGCCATACGTATCGCTTGAGCAGCTCCCTCTTCCACCGTTTCGGTTCCCATAAAACCATTTAAGCTCGTTTTTATATAGCCTGGAGCTACAGCATTTACTTTGATACCTTCGGGTTCAAGCTCGATAGCCATAGCTAGCGTTAGCACATTAAGCGCACTCTTGGAAGCCGCATAGCCCGGGCCAAAATATACCCGTTGTGGATAGTTAGGATTGGCATTTAATATTAGCGAACCAACACCGCTTGATAGAAGGTATAACCGGCAGTCTGTATAAAAGAAAGCCGCCAGTCTATAACACCTGAGACTGGCGGTCTTTACTTATAATGAATCAATTGCGTTGACTGGACGTACTTGTTTAAAAGCTGTAAAATCAGCTAAGGTATACGCAGGGCAGGCGCCCTCTTGCGATGTAATGTAAGCACCTAAGGCTACCGCCTGATGCATAATGTCTTGCACAAAAGCACCTTTCTCTAAGCGTTTTGATAAAAATCCCGCCAAGAAAGAATCGCCGCTACCTACGGTATCTTTAACCTCTACTTTTACCGTTGGGTATAGGTAAAAATCATCACCATGCGCATACAATGCGCCTTTACTTCCTTTAGAGACGATAATCTCACGCATACCAAAGGTGTCTTGTAAGAAGCGTATGCTATCACGCTCATCGATATAATCTTTACCCAAGAAATCAAGCATCATCCGTAACTCGGCTTTATTAAATTTGGCCAGCTGCGTTTTGTGCAAGAGCTCTTTAATCAAATGTACATCATAGTGCGGTGGTCTCAAATTTATATCAAACACATTATAGCTACTCGCTTCAACGAGTTCAAATAAGGTGTTTCTAGATTTTTCGTATCGAGCAGCCAAAGTCCCAAAAACAAAAGCATCGGCATCCTTCAGTGCTTCTACATCACTAGGTATTACATCGATATAATCCCACGCCACCTGCTCTACAATAGCATAATGAGCTTCATTATGTTCATCGATAGTTGCAATAACCGTACTTGTTGGATGCTCCTTATTTACCTGCACACCGGCAGTACTGACGCCGCCTTCTTTGATCTGAACAAGCAACTCCTCCCCTAAGGTATCAGCACCTACGCTCGAAATCATACGAGCATCAACGCCCATTTTTGAAAGATGATAGGCAACATTAAAAGGTGCCCCTCCCATCCTTCTTTGCTCGCCTGGAAAGATATCCCATAATACCTCACCAAAGCAGGCTATCTTAATTTTATTATTTTCCATTTTTAATACGTAAAAAAACTCAAATACACCATCATCCTTAAATATACTGTATTTACACCTAAATTATAGGTTTACTATGCCCTCTATTCTCCCTTATTATCTTTTTTTACTACAACACATCTTTAGCACGTATGCGGGAGCCAAACAAAGCATAGCTAAGCATTAGTAACTCACACACAACCGTCAATACCCACGTCCATCGCCACGAGCCTAAGGCATCAGCCAATCCGCCTTGCACTAGCGTAAACACAGCACCACCAAAAACAGCTGATATAAAGACACCCGAAGCCTTTGAAGTATACTGTTTAAGGCCTTTAATCGATAACGAAAAGATACAGCTCCACATGGTAGAATGTAGCAAGCCGATAGCGACCAAAAACCATAAATTTTGCGTAACCATAGCTACGATAGCGAGTATAGTCGCTAAGATTGTTGTTGCAATTAACTGTACGCGTGCCGATATATTGCTAAAGAAACTAGATACAAAACGACCAACCAAGAAACCGCCCCAATATAAGGTTGAAAGCAAAGCATGAATACCCAAATCCATTCCTCCGACAATGATATCCGTCTTCCCAAAGAAGGTAATCGGATGTCCCGAATCCATCAATTCAAATGCATGCAGATTTATATTTGCGCCAATAGCAACCTCAGTACCTACGTAAAAGAAAATAGCCAGTACGCCGAGTACAAAATGACGAAAAGACCAAATGCTTCGTTCCAGTTTCTCTGTTGCAGAGCTCCGTGTATGTGCGATATCTGGAAGATCCAACCGCTTAGTAATAAGCGTTACCAGCGCCACACAGGCTATAAGTGCAATAATCGGCACGAACAACTGCTTCACGGCGATATTCTCGATAGAGATACCGCTAAACATTACGATAGTCACAAAGAATGGTGCCGACGTCGTACCAATAGAATTTACCGCCGTAGTGATATTCAAGCGCTGCACAGGCTGTGTACCCGGCAGATCGTAGGACGCTACATAAGGATTAACAACCACCTGGATTACCGCTGCCGAGGTTCCCATTAAGAAGGAACCTAAAACGAAAACAATAAATCCATAGGGCACCACTGCAGTACCAAAATGTAAAACATATTCAGGATAATGCGTACCTATCCAAGAGGAAAGCAAGTACATAATTAAACCCGACATCATAAATAATAGACCACGAAAAATAGTATTCTTGTAGCCGTAGGCATTTACCCACCTACTTGCCAAAGTACCATTTACCAAATAGCCTAGAAAGAAAAAGAAAGACACCAACGTGGTTAGCGTATTTTTCAAATTGCCCGCTTCCGTCAGAAAAGTAAATTTTAACGGAGCCTGCAATTGCTCATTTATAGTCGTCAGAAAACCTACAATAAAATAGATAAAAGTGACGATAGCAAAAGGCAAAATGCTTTTGCGCAAATTCGTTCCCATAGTACGTATAACTTAAAGTAAAACCAACAACAAATTAAGCTACAATACGTTGTAAAACAACCTTCAATCCTTCATCTTTAATCGAAGTAGCAAATTGCTTAAAATGAGTAACGAAAGGAATTGACGAAGCCAAATCAACGCTTTTGAAAGCTGAGAAGCTTAAGAAATCCAATGGTTCTTCACTATAAATTAACTCCGCATCAGCCGCAGTTAACCAAGGCTCCGCGATTTCATAGGCCACTCCTTTATCATCCGTAGGATATTTCAAATAATGTCTATAGGCCGCAAACAAGAAAGCTACCCGTGTGGTATCTTGCTGGTGCTGGATAATTTTAGCCAAATTAGGCATGATATAAACAGGAAATTTAGAGATGCCATCAAAACATAGGCGACTGACCTGATCACTCACGCTACGATTAGCAAAGCGCTCAAGGAGCGTCTGCTTGTAATCGACAAGGTCTATCCCTGCTGGTGCTGGAACATGTGGTGTGCTATCTATATCCATAAAGTCTTTGATAAGACTAACGATAGCAGAATCTTCCATTGCTTCGTCTACTTTGCGGTACCCCGCAATAAAGGAAGGATAAGAAAGTAACACATGCGATGCGTTGAGCAGACTCAACTTCATGTTTTCATAGCTTGCAACATCGTCCGTAAAAGTTACACCAACATTTTCCCAAGCAGGCCTTCCAGCAACGAACTTATCTTCAATAACCCACTGCACAAAATCTTCACAATAAACCGGCGCTTGGTCTTGTACACCACTGCGTTGATTTAAACGGACGATATCATCTGCCGTTGTTGCAGGCGTAATACGGTCAACCATGCTGTTTGGAAACGTAACTTCTGCAGCAAGCCAGCTTGCCAAATCGGAATCTTGAGCCTCAATAAAAGCACTGAAAGCACGTTTAGCGGTATCGCCATTATGTTGTAAGTTGTCGCAAGATAGAATCGTCAATCCACCATAACCTAATGCACGACGACGACGTAAGCCTTCAGCAACAAATCCGAATACAGTTTTCGGCTGTTCTCGATTTTGAATATCAGCTTGGATTTTATCATCCGTCAGGATAAAAGCATTAGTCGCTTTATCCAGGTTATAGCCACCTTCCGTAATCGTGAGGCTGATAATCTTAATCGCTGGATTAGCAATTTTGTCTAATAGCGCTTCTGTATCTTCTTGCGCCCATAAAAGCTCCTTCAATGCACCTATTTGCTTGATTTCGTCCTTACCATCACGACCGCAAATAGTCAAGGTATAGTCTAAACCCTGCGCCCGTAAATTGTGAACAATGCGTTCATCAGATGGCAACAAACAGGCGCCACATATCCCCCACGCTTGTTGGTCGGCTTGCCCCAGTAAAAGGTCTGTATAAAATGCTTGGTGTGCACGGTGAAAATTCCCCACACCGAAATGTAAAATGCCCGCTTGAATACTCTCGCGTAAATAACTATAGGTTTGTACTATCATAATACCCTCTCCTTATGTTCAATTAAATGCAATTGGTTGACCAAACATATAGAAATGACCTTATTGTTAAGAAATGATTATCAAGAAAATGACCGTGGGGACGCGCCCAAAATTTTGGGCACGTTCCCAACTAATATGGATTTTTAAGTAACTTAGTTTTAACGATAAAACCTGTGTATAGCTAAGGTCGTAGATTAAACAAAAAATAGACATCTTTGGTTTTTAGAATAGCAAAATAATGAAACGGATTACCATCAAAGATTTAGCGAAGCATCTACTCCTCTCCACTTCTACCGTCTCGAGGGCTTTGGTAAATGATAAGCATATCCATCCCGAAACAAAGGAAAAAGTATTGGATGCGGCCAAGAAACTCGGCTATAAGCCAAATGCTACAGCGATAAATCTTCGCTATGGTCAATCCAAAAGTATAGGTTTCGTCGTGCCCGAGATGACGACCCCATTCTCGGCTCGTGTACTCGAAGGCATACAGCATATTTTAGATCCTTTGGGCTATCGTGTTCTTATCTTGCAATCCGATGAAAATCCTGCCGTAGAGGAAAAAAATTTAAATTTACTGGAGGAATTCAACGTAGATGGTATTATCATTAACACGAGTCACGATACGCAAAACACAAATCTCTACAAAGAGATAATGCAACGTGGCACGCCTATCGTGTTCTTTGACCGCATTCCAGATATCACATTGGATGTATCTAAAGTAGTAGTTAACGACCAGATAAAGGCTTCCTTGATGGTGGAACACCTCATAGACAAAGGCCGCAAGCGCATCGCTCATATCATGGGGCCCTCCTCGATTAGAAATGCGAAAGAGCGTGCGCAAGGTTACCAGCAAATTATGCAGAAACACCAGCTCTTTGACCCTGCATTAATTAGCAAAACCAAGGGTATGTCTTTTGATGATGGGAAAATTGCGGTGCAACAGCTAATGGATAAAGGTATTTTATTTGATGGCATTTTCGCCTTTAGCGATACCTTAGCCATTGGCGCTTTAAATTACCTACACGAACTTGGTGTTGCTATCCCTGAGCAAGTGGCTATAGCAAGCTTCTCGGGAACGACCTTGGACACCATCGTCCATCCACAACTAAGCAGTGTTGAACCACCCTTATTCCAGATGGGTGAAGCTGCCGCAACCCTTATCTTGGAAAAAATTAAAGATCCTTCAGCGACAAGCCAAACTATTGTGCTCAACGCCGAACTGAGCTACCGTGCTTCCACTTTAGGCGGACACAAAGCTTAAGCTTTCATTTTAAACAAGTTAATTCCATTGAAAAAACAACTACGATAGAAACTTCATTTGTTCTAAAAATATTTTTTCAAAAACTGTATTAAAATACGCTGTAAAGCTTTGTCTTTATAAAAAATTGCCTTATGTTTGCAACATAATAATACGGAGAGATGCCTGAGTGGCCGAAAGGAACAGTTTGCTAAACTGTCGTACTGGAAACGGTACCGTGGGTTCGAATCCCACTTTCTCCGCAGAATTATAGAAGCTCAATCGAAAGATTGGGCTTTTTTTTGTGCATTGACTTTTGGGATGAGAACCCGGATCATACGGAATTCTTGGGGGGCATCTTTTTTTAAGCATACAATTTCATTACGCGGTATAAGAAGAACTTCGTGTCTCTAACACCTCTGAATATTGCTCTGAAAGCTTTCAGCTTAGCATTAAAAGACTCCGCGGCAGCATTTGTACTCCTATTATCAAAGTAATGAAGGATATTTGGGTGATGTGCAGCAATAGACCTTGCTACACTTTCAAAAGATTCTATCCCTGCATTCTCGGCTTGATGATGCCATAGCGCGAGTTTGGTTAACGCACCTTCTTTACTCTTCATAGTATGAATGCTATGCGCCCATGCTAGCGCTAAATCATACGCTTTCATTACGCGGTATAAGAAGAACTTCGTGTCTCTAACACCTCTGAATATTGCTCTGAAAGCTTTCAGCTTAGCATTAAAAGACTCCGCGGCAGCATTTGTACT
>NZ_JBBGZT010000015.1:0-24967 GCF_037572665.1 Sphingobacterium sp. MYb382 | reverse complement strand
GGCTAAAGCTGTTCGCAGATGTTTTAGTAATGCTAAACGAGTAATAGATAGATTCCATGTCCAGAAATTAGCCTATGATGCTGTTCAGGAACTGCGCATTAAATATCGTTGGGCGGTCTTAGATGATGAAAGTCGAAAGATTATCAAGGCGCGTAAAGAGGGGAATCACTACACTGCAGAGATATTAGCTAACGGAGATACGCTTAAGCAATTATTAGCGAGATCAAGATATTTGCTATTTAAACACACTTCTGGGTGGTCTGAGAGCCAGAAGCACCGTGCAGAGCTTCTTTTCTTACATTTTCCAAGACTTAAGAAAGCGTATGATTTAGCGCTAGCATTGGGCGATATCTTTAATAAATGCAAGAGTAAAGAAGGTGCGTTAACCAAACTCGCGCTATGGCATCATCAAGCCGAGAATGCAGGGATAGAATCTTTTGAAAGTGTAGCAAGGTCTATTGCTGCACATCACCCAAATATCCTTCATTACTTTGATAATAGGAGTACAAATGCTGCCGCGGAGTCTTTTAATGCTAAGCTGAAAGCTTTCAGAGCAATATTCAGAGGTGTTAGAGACACGAAGTTCTTCTTATACCGCGTAATGAAATTGTATGCTTAAAAAAAGATGCCCCCCAAGAATTCAACTTGATCCTAAAGAAGGTGCGTTAACCAAACTCGCGCTATGGCATCATCAAGCCGAGAATGCAGGGATAGAATCTTTTGAAAGTGTAGCAAGGTCTATTGCTGCACATCACCCAAATATCCTTCATTACTTTGATAATAGGAGTACAAATGCTGCCGCGGAGTCTTTTAATGCTAAGCTGAAAGCTTTCAGAGCAATATTCAGAGGTGTTAGAGACACGAAGTTCTTCTTATACCGCGTAATGAAATTGTATGCTTAAAAAAAGATGCCCCCCAAGAATTCAACTTGATCCGTTTTTAGCCCTTTGTAAGGAGCTAATGATGCTTGTAATGTCTTTATTTACAAGCTCGAATAAAACCGTTAGATGCTGTGAAAATATTTTCATTTTTTAGCAAGAAGGGGAGTTCATAAAATCGTTAGCCGCAAATAGGCTATGTGAAAAGTAAGAAATTTAGTAGGATACCAAATAATGCGTTCTTAGGGGTAGCACTCAAAAGTTGTATAAACGGAAAAATCCTCATCTTTCGATGAGGATTTTATTCCGTACCTAGGGCGGGAATCGAACCCGCACTCCCTTAACGGGAACAGGATTTTAAGTCCTGCGTGTCTACCAGTTCCACCACCTAGGCAACTGAGCGAAAGACGAGATTCGAACTCGCGACCCCAACCTTGGCAAGGTTGTGCTCTACCAACTGAGCTACTTTCGCTTGACGTGCCACAAAGATAGAATTAATTTCCTTCCCTCCAAAATAAATTTGCGTTTAAAGGACTATTAAGGCCTTTTTCACCTTCTTTTCTCCGTGCTGATGGCTTTGTAACAAACTTATTTACAAGCTGGAAAGGGCTTCTTTTCAGTTTCAAAAATATTTTTGTTTTCCCTGCCTAATCCGAGTTCTTTCTTCGAGAAGTAATCCTGTTTAGAGTTTTTATGATGATAAATAGGAGGTAGCTCTTTACAAGAAGAACAAAAAAAGATGGCGTGTCTTCAGTAGACACGCCATCTTGTAATGAATTTATTTATAAATTCTATTTAATAAGAAGCTTATTTGAGTACAAATGTTGCTTTTTTGTTATCTCTTGAGTTTGTTCCAATGAAAACATTGAAGTCACCCGGCTCAGCAACAAATTTTAAGTCCGCATTGTAGAATTTTAAATCTTCTACTGATAACGTGAAGTTAACCGTACGGCTTTCTCCTTTTTTCAAGAAAACTTTCTGGAATCCTTTTAACTCCTTTACGGGACGCGTAATGCTACCTACAACATCCTGAATGTAAAGTTGAACAACTTCCTCACCATCGTAGTCACCTGCATTTTTAAGGGTTACAGAAGCGTTAATTTTGCCATTCGCTGTAAGCGTTTTATTGTCTAGTTGGATATCACTATAGTCAAATGTAGTGTAGCTTAATCCATAGCCAAAAGGGTATAGAGGCTCATTGTCTACATCTAGATAGTTTGATCTGAACTTTTGAAACCAGCCATCTTTAGCAAGTGGTCTTCCCGTATTTTTATGTGCATAGTAAATCGGAATCTGCCCTACATTTTTAGGGAATGTAGCTGTGATTTTTCCGGAAGGGTTTACATCACCAAAAAGCACGTCAGCCACTGCTTTACCCGTTTCAGTACCACCAAACCAAACGTTAAGGATAGCCGGTACATTTTCTTGTTCCCAAGTTAAAGTCAACGGTCTACCGGTGAATAAAACAAGGACTACAGGCTTACCAGTTTGCAATAATGCTTTTAATAAGTTTTGCTGTGTTTTTGGAATATCAAGCTCTGTACGGCTCGAGCTTTCTCCGCTCATCTCAGAAGCCTCGCCCAATGCTGCAACGATAACATCTGCTTGTTTAGCCGTATTCAGCGCCTCGTTAATAATTTCAGACTCTGGTCTATTATCGCGCGCTATTGTTCTGCCAAACATAGTCGCACGCTCTTGGTAGGCAGCGTCGCTTACTAAGTTAGAACCGATGTGCGTTAAAATCTTTACTTTATCGCCTAAGGCTTCTTTCATCCCCTCTACTAAAGAAGGAGTATTTGCATGGTCAGCACTAACGCTCCATGTACCTGGCATGTTTGATCCTGTGTTGGCTAATGGGCCAATAACAGCTACCGTTCCTTTTTTCTGTAGCGGTAGTGCTTTGTTATCATTCTTTAACAGGACGAATGTTTTTGTCGCCGCTTCTCTTGCCTTCGCAAGGTGCTCCTTGGTGTAGATTTCGTTTTTAGCACGATCTTCATCACAATAGCGGAACGGGTCTTCAAATAATCCGAGTTTGTATTTCAATTCTAAGATATAACGACAAGCCTCATCAATTCTTTTTTGCGTCACCTTGCCTTCGCTCAATGATTTTTTGAGGGTTGTTAAGAATCCTTCGCCTACCATATCCATGTCCAAACCTGCGTTTAGGGATAGGGCAGATACGGCTTGTAAATCACCCAATCCGTGGTCAATTAATTCATTAACGGACGTGTAGTCAGAAACAACCATTCCTTTAAATCCCCATTGCTTACGCAATACATCCGTTAGCAACCATTTGTTGGCTGTCGCAGGAACACCGTTGATATCATTGAAAGAAGTCATGATTGTCGCCGCACCAGCATCTAGTGCCGCTTTATAAGGCGGTAAGTACTCATTGTACATACGGTGTAAGCTCATGTCCGTGCTGCTATAGTCACGTCCAGCTTCTGCGGCACCATATAGCGCAAAGTGCTTAACACAGGCTGCTACCGTATTTGCAGCAGCAAGGTTATCGCCTTGCAATCCTTTGATCATCGCTACAGCTACTTTAGCTCCTAGGTAAGTATCCTCACCAGAACCTTCGGAGATACGTCCCCAACGTGGGTCGCGTGACACATCCACCATCGGTGAATAGGCCCATTGGATACCATCAGCAGTAGCTTCAATAGCTGCAATACGTGCTGTCTGCTCGATAAGAGGCATATCCCAACTTGCAGAAAGCGCTAATGGAATAGGGAAAATCGTGCGATAGCCATGGATCACGTCCATACCGAAAAGGATAGGGATTTTTAATCGCGATTGGTGAACAGCTAGCTCTTGTGCCTTACGGATACGACTAGGTGTACTCATACTAAATATACCACCAATCTCACTTTTCTTGATTTTAGCTTCTACATCTGTAGATACCGCAGTACCTGTAGTGGCTTCACCGGCTGTTACCAAATTTAGCTGACCTAGCTTTTCTTCCAGCGTCATTTTCTTCATTAGGTCTTCGATAAACTTGTTCATCTTTGCATCTTGTGCAGAAAGCATAGATGGCACCACTAGTGCTGCAAATAGCGAAAATGCTATTTTTTTGTATTTTACTTTCATTTAGTGTTAATTTAAAGCTGAAATTACGCTATCGATTGCATAATTCCGTTCATTCTGTTGTGTTTTTTTTAATTAAGCTGTTATTTCAAGTAAGGGCTGCTAAAACCAAGTTTTTTCAATCCTTCTTGGATTTCTGGTGCTTGCATAAATAAATCCCAAATTAAGCTGGAACGGTAGTTTTCAATCATCACGACAATAGGACCTTGGTCAATAGCTAAATAACGCTCAGGGTACCAGTTTTCCGTTTCGCTATAGGCATCATAAAATCCATAAGTGCCCCATACTTGTTTCTTCAAGTTTTTGAATAAGTAGTTTGCGAAAGCAATACTTTCTGTAGGTGCATAAGGAATGGATGATAAAGCTGCTGTTGGCGAGATCACACCAGGGTCATTGTCTGGGTGATGAGCGTCATATCCTTTAACGGAATAACTAGCTGTCCATCCCCATCCTTTATCTGCTCCGTAGCCTTTGTAATTTAAAGGGTTTAATTTTGCGTATTCAATATTGATTTTGGTATGGTTCACCACGAGATCCCAATAGTTTGCATACTGATCTGTTAAGCCTTTTGGGTTAAGGCCAAGAAAGCTATAGTGCGACCAGAATAATGGGCCTACTTCACCTTCCTGTGCATTATGTTTTAATACCGTTGGAATATTGTATTTCGTTAAGCTTGTTTTAATAGCTCCAGAGCGTGCCCATCCTTCGTGGTAAACTTCCGGCTTTATGCCATGCGTTGTTGACGATGCACCAAGCACGTAAGCTATTAAACATTCGTCAAAACCTTGGATAGCATGATTCATCCCAAAAGCATGATTCGGACTCCAGTGCCAATACATAACGTTTTTGTTATTGGTATAAAAGTTCCAGTCGATACCTTTCCATAGGCTATCCGCCTTAGCAGCTATAGATTTCTGTGTGTCATTTCCTTCTTTGAAGTATTCACGAACCGTGATTAAGCCTTGTGCTAAAAAAGCGGTTTCAACAATATCACCACCATTGTCTTTATCGGAGAATTCTTTAACAGTTCCTAGATCGCCATTGTACCAGTGAGCCCAAGCACCATGGAAGCGCGGTACTGCGGCTAAGAATTTCATAACCTTGTCCAATTGCACTTCACCTTGTTCCTTGGTGATAAATCCACGCTCCATAGCAACAACAGTTCCCATCAAACCAAAACCACTACCACCGATAGTCACCACGTTTTGATCGTTAAGCGGGTATTCGCCATCCATATGTATACGTTCGCGTGCTAAGCCCGATTTCGGCTCGGCACCTTCATAGAAATACTTGAATGTTTGTTGTTGAATTTCTGTTAGTAGGGAGTCTCCTTGAGGCGTAGAGGCTTCCGGATTGCTGTTGTTAGTTTTTGTTTGTGAACATCCGAAGAGGGAAGTAGCGGCAAGGACTAAAAATAAATTTATACGCATAATTAAAAAGCTAAGAGAAGCTTTCTAATCATTGCACCGCAACTTTTAGAAAGCTTCTTATGTATCATTGTGTTTAATTAATGGAATTGATTAACCCTATTAGTAATTAGGATTCTGTACGAGAACGCCTCCCGATTTATCAATCTCTGGTTGAGGGATTGGGAAAAAGCGATTTTTTACTTGATAGCTGTTATGACCTGCCGCATGTAGGGTTTCTACATCGATTCCCCAACGGATTAAATCATAAAACCGTTCATTCTCCATACCTAACTCTACTTGGCGCTCGTGGCGTAAAGCTTTACGAAGCTCCGCTTGATTGCGTGTTGTTACGGCAGGCAAAATAGTATTATTGTTTGCTCTAGCACGTGCTCTTACCTTTTCTAAGTAGCTTAGGGCAAGCGTCGTGTTGTCGTCGCCACCAACCTCGTTCGCAGCCTCTGCAGCTAATAATACGATGTCGGCATAGCGAATAATACGAACATTGAACCAGTCACCACCACGGCTACCATACTGTGCGCGCAATGCTGGGTTTGTATACACTTTCTTGTTCCAGTAAGGTCTTGGAAGATTGCTAGGCAATGTTTCTCCATATGGACTATTTGTCTGGCCACTGAATAATACTGTAGTCTCTTTTCTAGGGTCTCCAGTTTCGAACGCATCGATTAATACTTTGTTCGGAACGTTCCATCCCCATCCTAAATCCCATTGTCCTGATCCACGTACACCTTGTCTGCTTGCGTAAGTAACGCCAAATTTCTGTACCCCATCAGCTAGTGCTTGAATTTCAAAGATTGACTCTTTACTATTCTCACTTTCTTCTCTAAAGATCATGTTGTAAGGAACACTAAGGTTATAAATATTAGAGTTTATAACTTGTGTTGCTGAGCTTAAGGCTTCCGCATAACGTTGGCGTGCCATAAATGTTTTCGTCTGCAAAGCTAATGCTGCACCGCGTGTGATTCTACCTGGGTGCTTAGGCCATGTTTCTGGAAGCGCACTGCTTGCAAAGCGTAGGTCTTCATCAATAAGCTTGTAGATATCAGCAATGGATGCTTTAGGCTTATTGGCAGAAGCTTGATCTGTAATACGGAAGTCGATCAACGGTACTTCGCCGAAAGTACGCACCATATTAAAATATGCCCAAGCACGTAAAAATTTAACCTCACCCACATTGGCTAATGTTTCAACGCTAGGGGAAGGAATAGAATCCGCCGCAGCGATAACATTATTTGTCAAGTTGATAAGTTGGTAATGCCCCGTCCAGTAGTTGTTTGTCAACCAATGAGAGAGTGGGTACTGAAATTCATCATAAATAGGGCCCGCAGCAGCATAGTCACCATCGTTACTACCTAAATGCGCGTCGTCAGCTCTGATGTTGTGAACAGCAATGTAAGGAAGTCCACTTGTAGCTTCACTACGGAGACCTGCATAGGCAGCAAATACTTGCCCTTCTAAGGATCCAATAGGAAGATCATCTTCTGTAAATTGACCTTTTGGTTTAATATCTAACCAGTTGGTACCACAACTGCTTAAGGTTAGGGCGAAGAAAACGCCCAATCCTAATGCTTTATATGTATTGTATTTGATACTCATTTTGTCTATTCGTTATGGGTTAAAAATTAAGATTTACGCCGAAAGTATAGATCGCAGGAATAGGGTAAGTACCTCTGTCTACACCAAAAGAAGTAGCACTACCACCGATTTCTGGTGTAAATCCTGTGTTTTTAGAGAATGTTAATGCGTTTTGTGCATTAACAAATAAGCGTAAGTTTTTAAGACGTAACTTGTCTAATGCTTCTTTAGAGAAACTGTAGGCTAAGGTTATGTCACGTAATCTAAAGAAACTACCATTTTCAATGAAATAGCTTGAGTTCACTCTATTGTTCGCTCTTCCTTCATGCACGATAGGCTCCCAGTTGCTCGTGCCTTCACCATGCCATCTGTTCATACGGTCTGTTTGGAAGTTGAAGGTCGCATATTGATTTTGGTTCCACATACGCATAATGTCATTGCCTTGTACACCTTGGAATTCAAGGTTCAAGTCAAATCTTTTGTAAGAAGCAGAAAGAGATAGGCCGTAGAAGAAATCAGGAGTAGGATTTCCAATCATTGTACGGTCGTTTGCTGTAATCGTTCCGTCGCCATCGATATCTTTATAACGGATATCACCCGGTTTGAAATCACCTCCACCTAGGCCGTTTTTAGCACTATTGTTAATTTCATCTTGGTTTTGGAAGATACCGTCATGTACGTAGCCCCAGAAGTAACCAATAGGGTATCCTTCAGTTGTACGTGATGGGCCATCAACAATGTCGTATCCTTTTGTCGAAAGACTGATTACTTTATTGTTTACGGTCGTGATATTTACACCGATGGAATATTTACAATCTTGGTTTATAGATTGACTCCATCTTACAGAAGCCTCGATACCGTTATTACGTATTTTACCTAAATTACTTAAGCCTGGTAAGCTGCCCAAAATACCCGGTACAGTAACCAATACACCATCCGTATTTTTATTATAGTAGATAGCCTCTACATTCAAACGGTTGTTAAAAGTCGTCAACTCAAATCCACCTTCCCAAGCTTTAACAACTTCCCAGTGTAAATCACGATCCGGAATGTAAGCAGGACCATAAGCAGGGATAATTTGATTGCCAAATACAGCTGTATTTCCAGGTAACATGTTGGCATACATAGGGTATTTGTTGCCACCCACATCTTGGTTACCCAAGTGTGCCATCGATCCTTTAAGCTTTAAGTTGTCGATGAAAGTTTGGTTTTGCATAAAACCTTCTTTCGTAACAACCCAAGCTAAGCCTAAAGCATAAAAGTTTTGCCATGGCTTACCGAATCTACCGAATGCCGAGCTACCATCTCTACGGAAAGAAGTATTTACGAGGTACTTGCCATCGTAGTTGTAGATAGCACGTGCTAAATAGGATAGGGTGCGTGTTTCCCATGCTGTACCATCGCCCAATTGTGTTTTAGGATCACCAATACCTACATACCAGTAGTCTGGGTCATTAGGAATAGGGTAGCCATCACCTTGGGTTCTGCGTGATGTTGTGTTTTCAAAACCGCGCATGTATGTTGTATAACCGGCTAAAGCTTGAACATTGTGTTTGCCAAATGAGTTTTTGTAATTCAATAACCAATCCGACTGTATTTTGTAGTATTTATTTTGCTCTTGACCAACAGCTGTTAATAGGTTTCCAACGCGCTCTGCTTTGTTGCTGCCTTGAATATCTGGATTATAAACAGATACTAAGCCATCATAGCTACGCGTCTGGTTGAAGCCATAATCAGCTGATAAGTTTGTACGGAAAAAGAAATGCTTTAAGAAAGTCACTTCAGCATAGTAGTTTCCAATAATACGGTAGTTATGACCGATAAATGTGTTTTTGCGGTCTTCAATCGTTGTCAACGGGTTGCCCACTTGTGCACGTTGAAAATCAGGCATTGTATGGTATAAGCCATACTCTTCATTATAAACAGGTGCAATAGGAGCTGCTAAGATAGCGCCAAACACATCTCTGTTTTGTGGCAATTGAGCTCTAAGTCCATTGATGACAATCCCAGTTTTGAAATTATCACTTACACGTACCTCATTACTTAAGTTAAAAGTAAATTGGCTGTGTTTTTCGTGGTTAACTACCCCTTGATCTAGGGAATAACCTAATCCTAAACGGAAGGAGTTTTTCGCTGTCGAATTAGCGATACTTAAATTGTTGTAGTTAAGAATTGCGTTTCTGAAAATTTCATCCTGCCAATTTGTGTTGGCATTCCAGTTTGTGTAATCATAAGGTGTGATACCTTGATTTACACGTTGCTCATTGTACAATTCTTTGAATTGATCAGCGTTGGTTAGCTTCATGCGGTTGCCCACATTTTTAATACCAATTTTGGAGCTGAAGTCAATATTCAATTGACCAGCCTTAGCTTGTTTTGTTGTAACAGCGATTACACCATTAGCACCTAGCACACCAAAAATAGCTAAAGAGGAGGGGTCTTTTAAGATTTCAATGCTCTCAATGTCGCTTGGGTTAATGTAGCTGATGTTGTCATTCAATAAACCATCAACAACATATAAAGGCTTAGCACCGTTGATTGAGTTCGTACCACGGATACGAATATCTGGCTCTTGACCTGGGCGCCCTGAGTTCGTTACTTGTAGCCCTGATACTTTACCTTGAAGGGATGCCACAGGGTTGGTGCCTGGTCGGTCAACAATATCAGAACCTTTAACTTGAACAATAGAACCTGTAAGGTCTCTCTTTTGTGCTGTTCCATAACCAATAACCACCACCTCTTCTAAGCTTTCATTTGAATCGGCTAAAAAGATGTTTAACTGGGTCTGATTGCGGACAGCAATGGACTGTGTTTTGTAGCCTACCGACACAAAAAGTAGGGTGTCTGTCGGAGCTACCTGAAGAGAAAATTGGCCGCGAACATCCGTTTGTGTTGCAGTCGAGTTTCCTTTGATACTAACCGTAACACCTGGTACACTCGCCAAAGACTTACTGTCTTTGACTATACCTTGTACGGCCGTTTGTGCTAATGCCACATTTGACACCAGCAATAAAAGAATTAAGTACGATACGTTCCTCATATAACTTGGTTTGATTTGCGTTGTAAAGTGAGTCTTCGGTTACTACCAAGAACACATTTAACTAACCAAAGTTGATGATGTATTGTCTTTATTACAAGTTTTTCAAGTTCACATTACTACTACACGCTTTTTTGTACTTGCTCGATATTGATTTTGTAAAGTTTTAATGTTTTGTTTTATAGTTGTTTAGGTTGTTTTTTATTGTGCTCAAAATAGTGTCTTTAGTGTATTTGATACACTAAAGCTTATGAGAGGTAATGATGTAGTCTTTTTTTTAAATGATTACCTTTCAAGTAAAAATTCACTCAGGTTTTTGTCTGTAGGAAGGTTCAATTTTTTACGTAAACGGTACCTTCTAATCTCTACACCACGTGTCGTTATATTGAGTAAGGAGGCAATCTCTTTACTAGACATATTTAGCCTTAAATAGGCACAAAGTTTAAGATCATTTGGCACTAATGTTGGGTAATCTGCCTTCAGTTTTTTGAAGAAATTACCATGCGATTCGTTGAAACTTTTTTCAAAGACATCCCAGTCACGATCGTCATTATGCGCATCATCAATGAGCTTACTTATTTTACGAAGCTCTTCTTCGCCCAATTGATTTCCTTCGGCATTTTTCAACTCTTTGAGCTGTTCATGCAGGTTGTTCAGCATTTCATTTTTGTAAACAATATTGGTCGCTGCATTTGCCAATTCACGGTTTTTTGTAGTCAGTTCTTTTTCTAGCTGCTGGTTCTTGAGCTTAATGAGTTTTTGCTCACTCACCTCAGCCTCGCGTGCAATTGCTGCCTTCTGCTGCTCCAATAGCCTGCGCTGGAGCTGAAACTGACGCTTTTGCTGTTTCTTACGCTGTTGGCTTTGCACGACAAAGAATAGCAATACTAAAAGTAGGGCGTAAAAAAGCATAGCATACCAGCGGAGGTACCAGGGGTTGTTTACTTTAAACGTTAATGTTGTTATAGCAGAAATGGTGCCATCGGCCGCTTTGGCTCTTATTTGAAAGGTATACTTACCGGGCGAAAGATTGGTGAAATCCTTATAAGCGGTGTGATCCCAGTTGGACCAGTTTTCAGAATAGCCATCTAAATTGTATTGATACAATAGGGGTGTAGTACTATAAAAGGCCGTTGAAAATGCGATACGTATATTGCTTTCGTCTGCATGTAATACAATCTTATCATTATCTATTGCTGCAGGCTCTTTGGAGATATTCCATACCCCAGAAATAATAGGAGCGGGTAGCGTTGTTTTTTCCTGCTGTGGCTGATCTCGATATATGGCAAAGCCATTGTCTAGTCCTATTATGAAGTAAGGCTTGTCCACAGGGTATACGCTCTCGTAATAGTTCATGGAGCGGTTCTGTAGGCCGTTCAATGATGTCGAGTCTATAGCTAAAAGACCATCTTGCTTAAAGGTTACGCGTGCAATATGAGACCTATGGATGAACCAATATTGGTTTTTGTGAATAGGTATGATTTTGTTGGCATACTGAAAAGAGCCTAATTGTTTGTTTAACTCCGCATGTAGCTTAAATTTTTTAACAATATCATCGTAAGTATGTAACCCTGAATCAGAGGTGAAAACAATGTTGTTCTCTAAGTTGAAGACACCTGTAAATTCCGTTTTGTTGACAGTGCTATCGTCTTTGGTGCTAACCAAAGTTTTAAACGTTTTGAAGTCTGAGCTGGCCTCCACAAGGCTTATATTGTTTCTATTACCAAGCCAGTAGTGGTGTTGGTCTTTCGTAGCGAAGTAGCGCGTAGGCTCTTTTAGATTTGGATATTGTTGAACAAAAGATGTTGGCGATGCATTCGCAAACAGGCTAACCCCCGTATAATTACCTTGCAAGATATAAGGAGAATTGGGTATGGGCGCAAAAAACCATCCACCTGTTACGTCAGATATCTTTCTAAATTGCATCTGATCGACTTCAAATGTGCCATCATTATGGCCACATAGCAACTTGTCGCCAACGACAGCCAAGGACCATACTTGTCCGCTAGACCATGGAACCTGTTTGAATGTTAGCGATTGGTAGGTGTTTACACCTTTCCAGGGACTCACAAATAGACCTTGATTTGTGCCTAAGTAGATGTTGCCTTTATGAATTGCTGTCGCGTATACAGTTCCTATTTCTCCTGAAAAATCAGTGTAGAAGTAGAGTGGGGAATTAATTTCTATACGATCGATACCGTTGTCAAGACCTACCCATAGGTTCTGCTGCTTATCTTTAGCAATGCTTAGTACCGTGTTGTTCTGTAGGCCGTTGTTCTTGTTGATGTGCTGTATGATATCACCGCTTTTATTTAAGATGTACACCCCATTTTTTATGGTTCCAAAAGCGTATTGATCCTGATTTAAGTGTATGCCATTGTTTATTTGTGCTTTAGCCAATACACCACTAGCTTCTATACTCCAGGTTCTTATGTTTCCATTTTTATCGAGAAAGTAAAGCCCATGATGTGCTGTACCAAGAAGATAAGTATCCTTATCATAAGGAAGGATGGAAAGGATATTTTTGTTCTTCAAAAAATCTTTATCCTTAACGGCAATAAGCTTCTTGTCATTAAGAAGATGTAAGCCTGATGGTATTTGCTCAAAATAAATGCGGTCCTCTATTTGGTGGGGAAATAGGAAAGGTTCTCCTTGCGCTGTTATTAACGTTATTTCATTGTTTTTATAAACGTATGTTTTAGAAAAAGAATGGAAATATACAATATCATTTTGAATGATAATCTTCCATATCTCATCATTTGTTAATACGCTTTTATCCTTAAGTAGGTTGGAAATATTCGTATAGGTCATGCGGCCGTATGGCTTACGCTGCCAGTAGCCGAATTCAGCATGTCCACCAACATAAATCTTACCATCTTTATCTGCTTTCACAGAGCGAACGGTAGATTTATTTTTCATTGGATAGAGGTTCCAGTAGTGGCCATCATAGGTAAGTAGGCCATCTGTATTTCCAAAGTAGATGATGCCGTCGGCGCCAACGGATGTGCTCCAGTTTTGGTTACCCGCCTTATAGTCTGTTTTCTTAAACTGCTGAACAGATGGGCTTCCTACGCGAATAATATTTTGAGCTTGAACTAGGGGTGATAATCCATAGAAGCAAATTATAAATAAAAGAAAGCTACTTTTTAAAATCAATCTCATAGGGAATTTACGGAACTAAGATGCGATTATTAGTCAAGGAAATCGTTAAGTACATCAAACCGACATTGTTGTTTTGTCAAAAATACCAAGATAATAATCTTCAGTCTAAGTGCAAAATTAAGAATATCTATAATACGATAACAGTTGACTGTCATTCGTGTTTTTTATTATTGTCGTTCGCTTCATGTGCAGGAAAGGAGAGCAGGCAATTGTTGCCGCACGAACCTTCTTTATTTGGCGAATGCTACTAAACGGAAAAAGCCTCATCTTTCGATGAGGCTTTTATTCCGTACCTAGGGCGGGAATCGAACCCGCACTCCCTTAACGGGAACAGGATTTTAAGTCCTGCGTGTCTACCAGTTCCACCACCTAGGCAACTGAGCGAAAGACGAGATTCGAACTCGCGACCCCAACCTTGGCAAGGTTGTGCTCTACCAACTGAGCTACTTTCGCTTGACGTGCCACAAAGGTAGAATAATTATGCACTTCTACCAAACAAAAAATGGCTGATAATGGCTTTTAATAGTGGTCGGTGTATTAATCACTTCGTTTTCAGTGAAATTAAATTTCATTTAAGGGGAAGAGATGTGCTTAGCACATCTCTTTTACGCCCATTTTCTATGTTTAGTTTTATTTTAAAGCTCTTCGTCGTGCTGACTTAAGTCTAATCCTATTGTTTCAGCCTCCGTGCTGACACGCAATGGTGATAAAAGATCAGTAATCTTAAGTAAAGCAAGGGAGCCGAAGAAAGCAAAGGCCGATGCACCTAATAAAGCTATAAGGTGAGCAACAAACAATCCTGTCTCCCCAAAAAACAGCCCGTTTGTAGTAACGGCACTATTGACATTGCTGTGTGCGAAGACACTCGTAAGCAACATACCCACCATACCGCCGACACCGTGACATGGAAACACATCTAGCGTGTCATCAATACCTGTTTTTGTGCGCCATATAACAACGAGGTTGCTGACAATAGCAGCAACGATACCGATAACCAAAGAATGAGGAATAGTAACGAAGCCGGCAGCAGGAGTGATGGCAACAAGGCCTACAACAGCGCCAATACAAGCGCCCATAGCCGATGGTTTTTTACCCCGAAGGATGTCAAAAAAGATCCATGTCATAGCTGCTACGGCAGAAGCGGTTGTTGTTGTCGCAAAAGCAGAGGCTGCTAAGGTGTTGGCACCACCAGCAGAGCCCGCATTGAAGCCAAACCATCCGAACCAAAGTAGGCCTGTGCCCAATAGAACGTAGCTGATTCTTGCTGGAGTGTGCGATTGCTCGGTGCGTTTGCCAAGATATAAGGCTGAAGCAAGCGCAGCCCAGCCTGCAGACATGTGTACAACGGTTCCGCCGGCAAAATCCAAAACCCCCATTTTTGCCAAGATACCCTCAGGGTGCCAAGTGGCATGGGCTAGTGGTGTGTATATAAGTATTACAAATAGGCTGATAAAGATCAAATAGGCGTTGAACTTGATGCGCTCGGCAAAGGCTCCTGTTATTAAGGCAGGTGTAATGACTGCAAATTTCAATTGAAACATGGCAAAAAGTGCTATTGGTACAGTAGGCATACCGGGCCATGTTGCATTACCAAGCATTCCCTTCATCATGTAAAAGGTTGAAGGATTACCAATTATCCCGCCAATATCATCACCAAAGGCGAGACTAAACCCAAAAACAACCCAAATAACTGTAATTAAACCCATACATATAAAACTTTGCAGCATCGTGGAGATGACGTTCTTTTTGCGAACCATGCCTCCATAAAAAAAGGCTAACCCGGGTGTCATAAGAAGCACAAGTGCTGCCGACATGAGAAGCCAAGCGGTATCGCCGGTGTCCATGTTGCTTTCTGCGACATTGGTGACTTCAGTTGAGGGGTTTAGTAGGGCTAAGACGCCTGCTAAGACTAAAATTCCGAATGGAAGGATCTTTTTCATGTTAATTTGGTTTTTTTTTAGTGTTTTTTTTGTTAAAACGTTGCTTTAGTCATGTTTTGTGTTGTAAGAATTCAATTATAACTTTCTTTTCATTGCTAATATCTAAAAACTATTTAATAAAAATGAAAATTATCGTAATTATTTGTGGTTTTTGTTACAATTGTTTGTTTTTGTTATTTGTTTTTTGTGATTGAGTAGGTTTTTATTTAAAAAAGTAAAATATTTTTTGTTTTAAAATATTTTTTTCTGATAATTTGATTGTTGTAATATTTTATTTTGTTGTTTTTGTTTAGTAAAATAACATCTTTTCAAATTTTTAGTAAAAACAGTGCCTATTAACTTATTTTTTAACGATATGAATCGCTAAAAAAGCTAACAATCTAAACTAAAATTTAATTATGAAGAGTTTTCTACCCCTTATTTGGTTTTTTATGACCATTTCTACTGTCTTTTCACAAGAAAAGCTTCTTTCGAACCTTCCTTTGGAGATTTCTGGTTATGCTGATGCATATTGGAGGTATGATTTTGCAAATAGAGAGAATATTGGAACCTACTTCGCTAACGATCAAAATTCGATTTCGCTTGGTATGTTAGCGCTAGGTTTAAAGAAAGTTACTGGAAAAGCGACCTTCGTGGGAGAGCTTTCTTTTGGTCCTCGTGGACAATATTTAACGATTCCAACAGGAGATGAGAAGGATAAAACAAATTCGTTTCATATTCAGAATTTATATGCTTCCTACGATTTTTCTGAAAAATTTAATATGACTGCCGGCTACATGGGTACATTTGTTGGGCTTGAAGTGATTTCTCCAGTTGCAAATTTTCATTATTCCACCTCTTATCTATTTGGGGCTGGCCCATTCCAGAATGCCGGACTAAAGGCTACTTACGCTTTTTCGGATAAGGTTTCTTTGATGGCTGGAGTTTTTAATGATTGGAATGTTTATCAGGATCTGAATGGTGTTTCTCATATTGGTGCGCAGCTAGCTTTAAACCCAGTAAAAGGACTTAGTACATATCTCAATTTCTTGACTGGATCATCCGCCGGAGGCGAAAGCAACTATAGTTCGGGTACCTTGTTTGATGTAGTGGCTAGTTACGATTTTTCTGAACATGTGTCCTTGGCTGTAAATGCTGCAGATTATAAGCATAAATCAGAAGGTGGTTATAGTGGCGTTGCTGTTTATCCAAAGTATAATTTTTCTGAAAACATTGGAGTTGGCTTGCGTGGAGAGTATTTTAAACAAAAAGATACGGCTGAGGAAGATGGGGCACAGGTTGCCTCGTTTACGCTCTCTGGTCGTATCAAACATGGTGGCTTGTCGGTTATTCCAGAGGTGCGCCTAGATAATAATAACCAAGCGGCGTTCTTAAAAAAAGATGGATTGACATCAACGAAGCAGGCTTCGCAGGTTTCCATAGCGCTTGTGTTCGCTTTCTAATTAATTGTCTTTTCAGTATAACGAAACATGCAACAGGATAGCCTGTTGCATGTTCTTATCTTTTACTTTGATTTAAGCTCTTCAAGTGCAATTTTAAGTTCCTCGATTTGTTGTTGCTGCTCTTGGATAGCGGTGACAAGCATAGGGATTAATTTCGCCGCATCTACCTCCTTGTAGTTCGCTGTTTTTGTGGTGTTTTTATGTGCCGTATAAACATGAGCTGCATTTTGAATCAAGTCTGGAGATACCTCCTCTATATTTTTGGTTGAAAATCCGTATTGCTCACCTTTGGGTAAATTTAAGTCTTTAAATTTAACGGTATTGTAGCTGTAGGTTATAGGTTGCAATTGTTTCAATACGTTCAACGAGTTCTCGATTTGAACAATATTCACTTTTAAATCATTTTCGTTCAGTTGCTGAGCAAACGAAACAGTGCTAAAGCCTGCTAATAAGCCGGTCGCAATAAGTATATGTTTAGTGTAGTTTTTCATGCTTTTTATTTTTTAAAGTTTTACAAAAATACCCTCCTTTAATTTGAATGATTTAAGAGCAGATGACCGTACGTCCTGCTAGAGGTTGTTCGCTTTGTTTAATGACCTACGTAAAGGTAATAAATTATGTGGTTTTTCTTTGTAAAAATCTTGTTAAAATACTGTTATACTGCATGATAGATGTGTTTTTCTTCTGTTTTTGTTAACTTGATGTTTTCCGGAAAATTAGGTCGCTTTCAAAGCCCTTTGACTGTAAAAAACGAATCAGTTTTGATTTTTGAGTTATATTTTTGGGCTCACCGTCCATTTTAATCTTCTTACTGATGATTTCATCCAGTTTTTCCTCATATTCCTCTATCAAAATCTTCCCTAAAGCTGTTTTTATGATTCTTTCAGGTACATTTTTGAATTTTAAGGCTTGTTTTATCTTTATTTTCCCCCATCCTTTGACGCGAAATTTGCCTAAAGCGTAGGCTTCAGCGAAACGTTCTTCATTTAAAAAGTTCTCCACGATAAGGTCGGCGATGATAGATTCTGCATCTTCTTGGTGTAGGCCATAGTCATAAAGTTTGTCGCGCACCTCTTGTTGTGCACGTTCTTGATAGGCGCAATAGGCCTCGGCCTTAAGTTTGGCTTGATGAGGAGTATATGTTTTCTTTTGTTGCTTTCCTTCTTCCACGCGGCGGCTATTTAAAAATTATTGAATGTTATTACTGAAAAAATGATGAACTTCGTTTCAAGAAAGAATTCTATATGTATAGCATAGACAGTATAGGTCAAATCCTGCGACCGAAGCAAATCGTCCTTGTCAGCAAAGATAGCGTTATTACCGACTTAGTTTATGACAGCCGCAAAGTTGCTCATGCTGAAGGAAGCTTATTTTTTGCGTTAAAAGCTTTGCGCGATGGCCATCGCTTTGTAAAGGACGCCTATGAAAAAGGAGTACGCAGTTTTATTATTTCAGAAGATGACTTCCCGGTTCATAATTTTCCGGAAGCCAATTTTGTATGGGTTGCTGACGTTTGGCAGGCCTTGCAGCAGCTTGCAGCCCATGTGCGCCAGCAGTTTGAGAAACCTGTTATTGGTATTACGGGTAGCAATGGGAAGACCGTCGTAAAAGAGTGGCTAACGCAACTACTTGCTGGCGATAAAAAGGTGTATCAAAGCCCTAAAAGTTATAATTCACAACTCGGCGTTGCTTTATCGTTATGGAATCTTAGCGATGATTATGATTACGCTATTATTGAGGCTGGTATTAGCATGCCAGAAGAGATGGCGCATTTAGAAACAATGATTAAGCCTGATATAGGTATATTTACAAATATCGGCCTGGCGCATGCTGGAGGCTTTGCGTCTAAAGTGGCTAAGATTGAAGAAAAAGTGAAGCTTTTTGCGGGAAGCCACACGGTGATATACCCTTCGAAATATGGATTTGCGCCTTATTTACCTCCGGCTATTACTTCTTTTACCTTTGGCGACACAGCTGATGATAGTTTGCAGGTCGAGGTTTTAGATGAGGAGGCGCGCAACCAACAGAGTGTACTGTTGTTGCACTATAAAGGAAATACCGAAAAAGTACGTATTCCATTTAGTGATAAGGCGTCGCAAGAAAATATATTAATTTGCATAAGCACACTATTGAGTTTAGGCTATACCTTGACGGATGTTATACAACGTGTAGGTCGATTAAGGCCTTTGGAAATGCGCTTACAGCTGTTGAATGGTAAAAATAACTGTTCTATTATCGATGATTCCTATTCTAATGATTTAGCATCTTTACAGATAGCATTAGATTTTTTGCATCAGCAACAGCAACATGATAAAAAGACCTTGGTGCTTTCCGAAATGGAAGGTATGAATGCCAAACTTGATGAAAAGCTGTTTAAACTGCTGGATGGACAATCCTTGTATCGTATTATTCTCGTTGGCCCTGCATTAGCAAACTTGCAGCAGCAACTTAAGCAGCCTGTATTATATTATGCCGAAACGGAAGCTTTGATTCAGGACTTGGATAAGCTTGCCTTTTCGCAAGAGTCCATTCTGATTAAAGGTAGCCGCACTTTTCATTTGGAGGATTTAAGCCAGCTTTTGGCTGATAAAAGCCATGAAACCGTGCTTGAAATTAATCTTCAGTCTTTAGCGCACAACTTGCAGCAGTATAGGAGTTTATTGCCGACAGGCGTAAAGCTCATGACCATGGTTAAGGCTTTCTCTTACGGTAGCGGTAGCTTTGAGGTGGCTAATCTTTTGCAGTTCAATAAGGTTGATTACTTAACGGTAGCTTTTGCCGATGAAGGGGTAGAGCTGCGACAAAATGGAATCGAGTTGCCAATCATGGTGTTGAGCCCTGATGAGCAAGTTTTTGATAGCCTGGTTCGTTATAAATTGGAGCCTGAAATTTACAATTTTAGAATACTCAACGCATTTATTGCTTTTCTGAGACGTAAAAGCATCGCGCATTACCCTATACATTTAAAGATGGATACAGGTATGCATCGTTTAGGCTTTTTGCCTAATGAAGTGTCGTCATTAGTGGCTGTTTTAGATGCTGTTGCTGAGGTTCAGGTGAAGTCTGTGTTTTCCCATTTGGCAGCTTCGGGAGACCCTACGCAAGATGAATTTACACAGCTTCAAGTCGATCGTTTGAATCAGGCATCAGCGCAGCTGAAAGATGCTTTAGGGTATCCTTTTATGCGTCATATCGCTAATACATCCGCGATAGCGCGTCATCCCGCTATTTATATGGATATGGTGCGCTTGGGAATCGGCTTGTATGGGGTTGATATGGACCATAAGGAAGGTTTAGATTTAGAACCTGTGAGCGTATTGAAAACAACCATTACGCAAATCAAAACGCTCGATGTTGGCGAGACCGTAGGTTATGACCGTCGTGGCGTGATAACGCGCAAAAGCCGTATTGCAACGGTTAAGATTGGTTATGCGGATGGCTATAATCGACATTTTGGCAATGGAGTGGGGAAAATGATGATTCGTGGTCAGGAGGTAGCAACGATTGGTAGTATCTGCATGGATATGTGTATGCTCGATGTTACGGATATTGTAGCCAATGAGGAAGACGAAGTTTTGGTGTTTCCCGATCTACAGCAAGCAGCACAGTCTATCGGCACGATTCCATACGAATTGCTCGTTAGTATTTCATCTCGTGTAAAAAGAGTGTATTTTTACGGATAATTTAATTTTCAAAATTAGTAATGTTAAAAAAAGTAGCACAAAAGCTTTTCTATTATTTTATTAAAGGAACGTTAGTTCTTGTTCCCGTTGCAGGAGCCATCTTTTTGATAGGCTGGATTTTTGCATCCCTGGATAATGCACTGAACTTAACGACACATTTCTTGCAGGATGATCGTGGAAACCCGTTGTACATCCCTGGGATTGGTATTCTAACCATTGTAATCACCTTGATTCTTGTAGGTGCCGTATTTACCAATTTGGTGACAGCCCCAATTAGCGCGTGGTTTGCACGCACGTTCAATAAAATTCCTTTATTCAACACCTTATACTCATCCATCAAAGATTTTACGGAAGCCTTTGTGGGGGATGCTAAGAAATTCAATGAGCCTGTCTTGGTTACGGTAAATGAATCAGGGCTCAAGAAGGTAGGTTTTCTGACACAGCGCGATCTAACAAAGATTGGATTGACGGATGAAGTAATTGTTTACTTCCCTTATGCTTACTCTGTTGCAGGACAGATTGTTGTTGTGAAGGCTTCCAATGTGCAGAAGTTGAATATGTCAGCTACTGACGCCATGAAGTTGGTTGTTTCGGGTGGCGTTAGCGGTATTGAATAAGGATGACCTCGTTCTTTAGCAAATGGATTAGCAAGGATGGAGACGACAAAATTGTTGTCTCTCGCGATGAAGCGCAGCTTTCTTTTCTACAGATGCGCTGGGACAATCAGCTGGCAAAATCATTTTTTGATACCGATGTTTCTGCCGAATTAAATACACAATTTTTGGATTATCAGCGTCAGCTAACAGCCTTAGAGATGGATGATAGTCACCCTGTGTGTGCTGAAATCTCCCTACTAAGCACTTATCTTGACCTATATAGTAAGCTTGCTGATAATGGCTTTTATTATACGTTGGATACCAAAGTAGAGATCGATCATCCTATTCCTGCCTTATTGCTTTTTCCACTCGTGAAAAATGCCGTACAGCATGGTTACAATAGTATGGCTGAGCGTCCGCTAAGGATTAAAATCACAAGCCTTGGTAACCGAATAAGTGTAGAGGTAAGTAATAGGGTAAATCACCACCTGGCTTCACAAGCGGATACGGAGGTTATGGACCAGTATAAAAAAAGGTTGCAGTATCGTTGTGGAGATAGCTTTAATCTATTCAGCAACAGCAATAGTGCAACCTTTAAAGTGAACTTTCAGTTGACCATAGGGTAGACTGAAAGTTATATTTCTTCTTTTATATTCCGAGCTCTACTTGGAATGTTCCACCCCAAGCATTCTTTTTGTTATTATTATTGAAGTCACCATTTTTAACGGTGTAATTCGCGTTTAGCTGAAACTTAAGACGATGAGCTTTAACATAGCGGGTAAGGCCTAATTCCATTAAATCGATTTGCTTCTCATAGGCACTAATTTGCGCATTTGGAGCAATAAAAGTGTAGCGAGCGGCAATTTCATAACCATGGTTCAGTAAGTATGATGTTTGCTGATTGACACCCCAACCTTTGAAAGCATAGGCAACATCACCTTTGGAATTATTTTGCGTTGCGTATTGATCGTCTAAAACGTTTATAGGGTTATCTACATCCCTGCGCATATACTCCGCTTGATAGGCGAATCCCATGTATTTAAACATTAAATCGGCAAAGGAAGTCTTTAGCGTGAAAGGATTGACGACAAAGCGGCCGGTTTGACCTCCTTCACGTGTTGTTTTATCATTATAGCTATAGCCTAAGCCCACCGAAAGCTTGGGAACCTCTTCGCGCTCAATATCACCTTCCGAATAATCACCTCCATTAGTAAATTCGCCGAAGGGCAGAAATTCAACTCTACCAGTATATGCAAGCCCTTTATCAGTCGATTGAACAGGACGGCCTTCACCTGTGGAGATGGCTGCTTTAGCATTTATAGGCATCTGTCCAAGTTTTTTACTCAAGTTGAAGGTCACACCAAAATCGCGATCTATTGTGAAGTGACTATTTACTAAGGAACGATCTGCAAATTGTAGCTGTCCAGAAGAGTTTACACGCTGTCTATTTCCGGGAAGCTTATTCTGCCCGAAGGAGATGTAAAAATCGTCCGTCAAATTAAAAAACATAACCGCGTCGCGGATGATATTAGGCACGCCTGTATCATCAAAATCTTGATCCGAGCGTGTGAAGGCCAGCTGCACGGAATAGGAGATGCGTGGCGTGTAGATATAACCATCCATACGCATGCGCAAGCGACGGATGCGGGCGTCGAATTTCACATTATCTTCTCCGTCTATCACATTACTAAAGCCTAGTCTATTCTGCATCCGAAAGCGAAAATTGGTGTAAAACAAAGAGTCTTTACTGGTGAATTGGATTCCTTTAAAGTTTAGAATGGTAGCGCGGTCATCTCGCTCTTGGGCAAAAGCACTTGTCCCTACAAATAAACTGCCTAAAAGTGCTAAAGCAAGACGTGATTTTATGTTCATGTGTCTGTTTTTCTAATGGTTATTTGTAGCTAAGATGCCTTTGAAAACGATGTGAAAAAAGCTGTTTTTAAGCTTTAAATGCTTATCGAATTCTATGAGTTGATGTTAAGCTACGGTTAAGCTAATATTGGATGCAAACATAGCTAAAAATGAAAATATCCGCAATAGCTCGGCCTAAACTTCAGCTTATTTATTGTTGTGCAATTGAGATTATTAGCTCCAAGTTGGGGGACTAATAAAGTGAAATTAGCAATAACAACGATGCTTAACGCACTAAGAAAAGTAAATTAAGCCTTATCTTTGTCTGTAGGTAACGAAAGTTGCCCTTTAAAAGGAGTATAGCCAAGCTGGTATTATGGCGGTTTCAGACGGACGGAGAAAAATAATTCATATTGATATGGATGCCTTCTATGCATCGGTAGAGCAACGTGATTTCCCTGAATTTCGTGGTAAGCCGCTCGTCGTTGGCGGGTTTCCAGATGGGCGAGGGGTTGTCGCTACGGCTAGCTATGAGGCTCGTAAGTTTGGTGTTCGCTCTGCGATGCCTTCTCGACAAGCACTACAGCTCTGTCCCGACCTACTATTTACGCACCCTCGATTTGATGTATACAAAGATGTATCCAACCATATTCGTAGCATATTTCTACGTTACACAGACCTCATCGAGCCATTATCTTTGGATGAAGCTTATCTAGACGTTACGACAGATAAACAAGGAATAGGTTCTGCAATTGATATCGCCAGAGCAATTAAAGATGCTATCAAAGAGGAGCTACAGCTGACGGCTTCTGCTGGTGTTTCTACGAATAAATTTGTCGCTAAAATCGCCTCTGATTTTAATAAGCCTGATGGGCTAACGTTTATTGGTCCTTCTAAGGTGTTACCTTTCTTAGCCGCCTTACCCATAGAGAAATTTTTCGGTGTCGGAAAAGTGACGGCTCAAAAGATGAAAGGTATGGGTATTCATACGGGCGCTGATTTAAAGGCTTTAACGGAGCTTGACCTTAGGCGTAAGTTTGGCAAGTCTGGTGCTTTTTTCTATCAAATGGTTAGGGGGGAAGATCAAAGACCGGTGAAGCCCAATCGTATAGCAAAATCAATTAGTATTGAAGATACCTACGAAATCGATATCAAGGAGCCTGAACATATGCTTCAAGCTTTGAAAGATTTAACAGAGAGACTCGCCAAGCGTTTGGAGCACAAAGGGAAAGAGGCGCGCACCATAAGTATAAAGATTAAGTATGCCGATTTTACGCAGATAACACGTAGTAAGACGCTCTTGTATTACGTAAATACGACAGAAGATATCATGCGTCTAGTGGAAGAGCTGTTTACCAACCTGACCTTACAAGATAAGCGTGTGCGTTTATTGGGCGTGGTCGCTAGTAATTTTTATGATAGCGATTTGGAAAAGTATAGTAGCACGCAGCTGCGCCTGTTTGATTAGATAAAATTGATTTCATATTCGTTATAGGGGATAAATCCCTAATAATTATCATACCTTGTAAGGAAGCCCCGCTAATTGATTAGCGGGGCTTCCTTTTTTTATAAGTGATACATATAAGATATTTCGTAACAAATGAGACCTTTTGCTTGCCAGATTTGGCTGGTTGCAGCTACCGAGTTTATCAATTTCAAGCTAAAATATGTGTTAGCCACCAAAAGTGCACTTTTGGTGAGTTGGCAAATTAGGCTTTTTCGTAGCACCTATTTTTTGGATGCTTTATGCTGTTTGAGTGGTCATGAGGGCTATTTAGCGGTTATGCGGAGGTCTCCTTACTTCATACCTAACGATAAATAATTACTTTTTAAGAAATCGTAGTTTTACTACACTTTCTCAGATAAATGGGTGATTGCTAGGAAAGCGGAAAAGGCTTTACTAGGTTTGCTAACAGTTACATATTTAAGTATTTAAAACAGTTAATCATGGCAGAAAACAATTCAAGATCCGTGTTGAAGTTCAACGGCGGAGAAGCGCAGAAAGTATTAAAACTACACTACAATGTAGACCGTGCGGTCGATGTATCCGGTCGCGTATCATCGGATCCCTCCAATGCAATTATCAAGGTTACCGTAGAGGCGACCGATAAGTCGGACATTTTGGAGAGTTTGTTGAACGGGAAGTACAAACCTACAGCAGGAGAAGTTACCTTCAACAAATCACATGAAGAAGGCACCTTGATCACGTTAAACTGGGAAAACGGATACGTAATCCAACATTCGGTAGATTTTGATGCAATAGATTCAAACAGTATGCTTATCAGT
>NZ_JBBGZT010000014.1:0-27381 GCF_037572665.1 Sphingobacterium sp. MYb382 | reverse complement strand
GTTTGCGTTTTACTCTAAGTTTTAACTTGATATTCCGATAAACACGAAGTACCCTTTTTCTGTTCCAGAGCAGACCTTCCAGCCGTATCTTACCAAAATAGGTTTCAAATCCTCTTGTGGGATATCTGGAGGCCAGATCCATTAATTTTGAAATAACTATTTGATCGTCCTTTCTGTGGTCATAGTAGTACATACTCCGACTCATACAGACAATCTTGCATGCTCTATGAATACTGATTCCTTGCTCATCTATAGCACCGTTCACCAGCTCTTTACGTTCACAAAGCTTTAGAGCTTTTTTTCAATTATATCTTTTAAGATACGGTGATCAAGACTTAAATCTGCAAACATCCGCTTTAGACGGGCGTTCTCTTCTTGAAGAGCCTTCAGCTCTTTAAGGTGCTGAGCATCCATACCTCCGTACTTTTGCTTCCATTGATAGAAGGTAGCTGCTGAGATCCCGTGCTCTCTGCAGATATCCTTTGTGGCCTTTCCTGACTCATATTCCTTGAGAATATTGACAATCTGATATTCGGAAAACTTGCTCTTTTTCATAATATATAACAAACTAATTTAACATTTTTAATTTGTCTGAAAAACAGGTAAGTCTACCCCATCTACAAGGCAGCTATGATTTCGATTATATGAATCTCTTCATTCACTATAAACAAATCAATTTTCAGAATACACATAACGCTGAATAAAAAAAAAATCACCACTTAAACATCAACAGATATTAGACAAATATGTGAGTAATTATCAATTAAGGTCAGTAAATTGTTTTCAATGACGTCTTTTAACAGTTCCCTAAATAATTTTTCAACTTCTTTAAAATTAAAACTTTTTCAAAGAGTTTTTTTCACTCTTTATATTCATTATGTTATACCACATCTGATAGACTTCTTCCCTGACTTAACGCTATGAAATAGTTTTACATAATTTCAATCCAGATTTGCTATTCTAGTCATGCTTTTGCTAGAATGCTTTGTATAGGTAAAAGTTACGGACACTATTTTGTAGATTTCACACATTTTAAATTTCTCTTAAGCTAAATATCGAATCCTTTCATTATATCTCGTAAAAGAAATCGTAGACTACAGAAACCTATAACAGATTGTGAATATGACCAAAGATATGTTCGAAAAATCTTATGTCCGCAAAGGCTATACCTTTTACTCAATGGGATACAAATAATAACCGTAACAAGAAAGAGATTACTTTGAAAATATCTAGAAACTTCAATATATTCAGCATTAATCTATAGATAAATTACTTCCCTAAAAAACATCATTAAAGATCTACTTCAAACAACAAAAAAACAATTTTCCCCTTGTCTATACTAAAATCACATATATTATTTCATCGCATCTATTTCTTTAAATTAGGTCTTGTTTTTTTAAAACGATTTGTTTTAAACCAAATATTTCATTATTATCGTAACTATACAAACCAAATAAACGAATCTTACTTTCAATACATGCATATCGAAAATAGAACCGTAACCCGAGGTACATTGACTTTGATTCATATTGGGGTTTGGCTGACATATTGGTACTTAGAGTTACTGAAATTTTCTTTAATATCCAATACAAATACTAACTTATTGATTGAAACATTAATAAACCTCATTTTCGGTACACTCTTTTTTTACACCCTGACGTTATTTGTCCTTCCAAAAACAATCAAACAGGTCCAGATTTATCAATTGATATGGCGTTCAATCTTGATTTTGATACTTTGTTTTGTATTTTGGCGAGGAAGTGTCTTGATAATGGCAGAATACACAGATTTCAAAAGTTTAACTGTAACTAACTTGCACTTTTTTTTTAGTAGTAGCATAGATGTATTTTTAAAATTTGGCACCTACGCCGTATTGTTCTGGTTTTTACGTAGGCAGGAACAACTCCAAAAAAAAATACTAAAAAAACAGCTTGAAAAAGAAAAACTAATACGAGAGCTACTAGAGGCTAAATCTTTGGCACTTCAGGCTCAGATTAATCCACACTTCCTCTTCAACACATTAAATTTCATTTATGCAAAAGCTATTTCTTCTGATAATAAAGTGATTAACAAAACAGTATTGTTGCTATCTGATATATTGCGTCATTCCTTAGGTAACTCCAATAATAGTAAACTCGTATCAGTTAATGAGGAATTAACGCATATCAAAAAATTTTATGATTTAAACTATTTACGTTTCGAAGGGAAGTATTACCTTAATATTAGAGAAGAAGGTTTAGAGTTTAGAAAAAAACTTCCTCCGCTTGTACTGCTAACTTTTTTTGAAAACATGATGAAATACGGTATTTTTGACGACCATATGCATCCAACCTTACTGCAGGTGAAACAATCTTAAAATCTCATAGAGATTCTTACAGAAAACATGATTGACCACGACCGGAAAGCAAACAAATACGCAAACCATGCCTTAGGAAAACGATATATCAAAAATATACTAGACAAACATTACAAGAATAACTACGAATTGGAGTATCAAGACAATGGGATGTTTTATCGAGTAAACTTAAAAATTCACGAAAGATGATTCGCTGTATTATTATAGATGATGAACAACATGCAATCGAGGTAATGCATAGTTTTTGCGATAAAATTCCCTACATACAAGTAGTAGGAGTATTCACAGCTCCTACAGAAGCTGCCGCTTTTATCAATATCAACAGGTCAAACATAGATTTGGTCTTTTTAGATATTGAAATGCCTAGAATTTCAGGAATCGATTTCTTAAAGGCATACCCTTTTCCAAATGTAATCATAGTGACTGCTTATACCAATTTTGCGCTTGATTCCTATCAATATGGCGTGATCGATTATTTACTTAAACCTTTCTCTTTTGATCGGCTATGCATCGCAATAGCCAAAGTATATGAAAAACATCAAAAAACTAAAGTCGCTTCTGAAAAGAGCATAGAACATAAAAACGATGTCATCTACTTAAAAATCGAACGAAATAAATATATAAAGCTCGATTACAAGGACATAAAATATATCGAAGGTGCAGCGAATTTCACTGCCGTACACACAAAATCCTCCCTAGACCCAATTGTCGCATCCAGACGATTAAAAGATTTTGAGGAACAATTACCCTGCGACCGTTTTAAACGAATACACAAATCCTACATGATTAATATGGATTATTTTAAGTCATTAGAAGGGAACTCCATCAAACTACAGGCGACCGACAAAAAACTAATTATCAGTGCAAGTTATCGGAAACGTTTTATCAACTTCTTAGATAAGTCTAGTCGAATTTAAGATATTTTCCCAAGACATCTAAGCTTCTCCTTTAGGATGTAAAAGAAGTATAATGGTCAACCTTATTTGAGAAGTAGAACCTTAACAGTAAACAATTATAGCATATAAGAAATATTAATTTACTAATTAATATTCCAATGATGTTTCCATTTAATAGCTTTAACACTGTAAAGGATGCATTTTAGAACAAATTCTTGTTTCTAATAAGGGAAATAAATACTATTGTTATTAATGTTAGTCACTATACCATTCAAAATATATAAGCAGGTTAAAGAAAATATTCTATGTAGTAATTAATAACCTATTATTATTTACCTGCTATTTTCGAGGAATATTTTATCTGCTTTTACCTAGGCTTGAAAACAAAACGCACAAAAAATAAAATTATAAACCGAGAAAATAAAAAACATAATTTAGTCACTCAGTAGCAACATAGGTATTAACCAAACTTAACGATTAAGCCTTATGACGACAGTTTACTTACAATCTTTAAGGGAATAAAAAGATTTATAACTTCCAAACTATATTTCTTTATACTAAAAAATCGTCGTTTCTGATTTATGAACTATAAAAATTTGTATTTTTTAAACTTAGAAATTAAGACTTGTGACAGCAAAAAGACAGTACATGTAATTTAAATTTTACCCCCCAACACTCACAACAACATAACTTAAAACACTTATTAGTAAGTAAATAAATTAGTAACGATTTCGAATATACTTATCTAGGATTAAATACGTTTACAATAAAAAAATATATGTCCGAGGAATGTTTAAGATCGTTGAATTCACATATTCCTATAGTTACAATAAAATGGAATCTCCTTTCTTTTTTTCAAATTTAAGTAATTAAGGTGAGTTTAAAATAAATTTACCTAATTAATAAAAAAAGTAGCATCAAAATATTAAAAATTTTTACTAAGGAATAATACAAAAAGCTTCAGAAAGAAGAATGTTATGGCACTTAAGGCTATCAATAAATATATACAATTTTGAAAAGTCAAACTATCGCGATAGATGGTAATATCACTCGAATGCATCTTTCCTTTGGAATTTCACAAACAATTATTGGATTAAGTTATTTTCATGGAGGAGGAATAATGCAGAAAATAAGAATTTCTTCCGAGGTTTTACGTTTTCGATAAATCTACAATTAGAGATACGTTCAAGAAAAACACCAACCTTTAAAAAAAACATTAAGCACTATTAATCAAAATAGTTAAAACCATCATCACTAGAACCTAGATAAAGAAAACAGATTACTACATTAAAGAGTAATAATTGCAATTAATCGCATAAAAAAAAGGATAAACTCACCTAATAGAAAAAATATTATCGATAATTCCTATATTCTGTTTATCAACATTAGAAATTAACCTACCATTTGTTATATTTTCTCTTGAAATTAGAGAATTCTTAAAATTCATTTCATTCCATGTTAACAAGGTAAACACATTTTTCAATCCCTCCTCTTTAGTGTTTGGAATCGCCTTATTAAATCTCTTGTTTTCAAAATTCATATAACTTAATCCATTAACCATAAGTCTAGTAATCAAATCAACATCTTGATACCCCATTGGATAAAAATCTTCGTTATACCCACCAATATATACAAAATTTTTTTTAGACATAGATATACGTCCAAATGTACCATCACTATAATCATTACTAAATTGATGCAAGACAGTATTATGTATTCCAAGTTTTAACATCTTTTCTAGAACAAAAAGACCTCCATCCTTACCCGTAAAGTTATCACAGTCTAAATTTACCAAGATGTCGCCTTTTGCCAAAATATGTGCTGTATTTTTTGCGATAGAAGCATGCCATTCTTTCAATTCTGCAGTCCAGTAATATTTTAAATAACCATCCCTAATTTCGTCCTCGAAGTTCTTAATAATCCATTCTTGTAAACCATCATTACTAGAAAAATCAACTAAAACGAAATCAATTCTATGTTTCATTGGGAAATTATCTCTGAGATTTTTCTTTAACGTTTTTTTGATTTGATGAAGTCTATTTTTACATGTTATACAAAAAGATAGTGACGGAATATTTCTCATAAAGTAGGTTTAACAATTTCGTTTATTAATAATACTTTTTTTTAAAAAAGTAGGCTAATATAAGTTAATAAATTATCACAATGTGACTTAAGTAAAAAAATATTATAAAATAATGTAAATAATTAATCCTCAATATTGCTAATTTGAGTTCCTCCCTTCAAAAAACATTTTAAAAACAGACACCCCTACCTGAAGAACTAATTTTAAATATAAAGAAAGAAAAATAAAAAAGACCGAAGTTTTCTGAAACACAGATTTCCTTTGCAATCAAGCTGGTCGAGACTAGTATCCAAGTTGAGGAAATCTGTCGTAAAATAGGCATTACCGAAACCATATTCTATAATTGGAAGAAGAAACACGGTAGTTTACGTATTTCTGAATTACGCAAGTTACATCAATTAGAAGAAAAGAGTGTACAACTAAAAAAACTTGTTGCCGATCGGAATCTAGATAAGAAGATGTTACAAGACGTCTTAAAAAATATTGAAATCTACTCAACACCGCAAAGTAGTTAAGGATTTTCTTTCTAACTATCGAGTTTCTTTAAGCATATCCTGCCAAGTTTCACTTTTGAACAGATTCCATGTGGCAGTATAAAAGTAGTAAGCATACAGACACTTAAGAATACGGGCTATTGCAGAATCTAGAGTTCGTTATGGACTTTTGCGGATTTACATACTTTTACGATGCGAAGGATGGCTAGATAATCATAAAAGGCTTTATCGTATCTATAAAGAAGAAGGATTCCTTTTCGGGAAAGACCGAAACTGAACTGGATTTCTCTACCCTTGGAAGAACCATGGCGATATCAGTGATGCCGGAAGACGACAAGAAACAGGTTTTTCTCAATATCGATACATTCATCGAGAGGGAGGGATAAGGCGAGAAAAGCAGATGGACAACAAATAAAATAGCCCAATCCGATGAAAGATTGGAAGGTGAGTACATTTATTAAATTTAAATCATTTGGATAATTAGCAAAACTAGCCCTATCAATAAATATAATATTGCTATAAACCCTACGGAATAAAAAGCCTAAGATGTATCCCAAATCTCATCCATGGACAAAAAATAGAGCAATAAATAATATGATAAAAGAATATAGTAGAAAAGTGTTACTATAATACCTACGTTTTCTTCGCTTCACAAAAACTATTAGAATTAAGCCAGAAGAGTCAGTATTAAATAAGTTGCTATATTATAAAACATGATATCAATTATTTAAGATTATTTCACATGATTAATCCTTCATTCTTCTGTCCACTTTGTCAGTTCTATAATACTGTTGAGGACTTCATTCCATGATTCTGCCTGTTTTGTTCTTGAGATCATTTCAGGAGCCATCCCCATATCGATTTGTGATGTACCAGATTTAGTACATGATATATTTCCGTTCTTTTTTCCATGTAATTTGAAATTAATAACATCTTTCTCAGCAATATTTACAATCCCTTTAAGCTTTTCTTAAAAGCATTCCGTTGTCCGAGAAGAAGATGTATAGGTAAATATGGCACAGCATCTAGCTTATGTACACATAATTTTAGAGTAAGAGTTTTCTGTCATTAGCAAATTCAGCAATACGATAATCAATAAAAATTAAGCGTAGTTTATCGAGTTAGTAATAACCCTTTATCCGTTCCAAATCCTATTTTTATGGTATATGGGTCTGATTGCGCTTTAGGTATCCAGTTCCAACCGTTCTCCAATTTATGTATATATCCAACTCCTGGCCATGGGAGATGACATGTCATAACCATCCTTTTATCATTAGCGCAGTTGTCAAAAATTCTTTTTCTTGTTGCAATACCTTCTTCAAAATTCACGTCCCACTGCGTTCCCCAATCCGGATGATTAACTAATAAAGGAGAATGAACAACATCTACAAGATGGGTAATTGTTTGATTTCCAGAAAAGATATGAAAAATAATATGCCCAGGAGTATGTCCGGGTGCCGACTCTGTTCTTATGCAGGAAAATAACGTTTCTCCAGGTTTAAATATTTCAAGATCGTGCTGAATTGATGTCAGAGTTTCTGTTTGTATTTCCCCTGTCGGATAGGACGTAGACGGCATTTTACTTTTAGAAAAATCTTTATCCTCGGAAGTCCAGAAATTGTATTCAGGCTCAGCAATATAATATTTGGCATTAGGATACATTTTGGCACCTTCTTTCGAAAGGATTCCACCAATATGATCACGATGAGCATGCGTGATAAGGATATCTGTAATAGCCTCAGGTGTAATTCCAAGTTCTGAAATACTGTTTTGAAGCCATCCAGCATTTACAGGATCGTGATATCCTTCTCCGGTATCTACAAGAATGTAGTGATTTCCCTTCTTGATTAGCACCGTAGTGATTGGCATTTCATAATCGGATTCAGCTAAATACAAAGCGCTCAATGCTTCCTGAACCTGCTCTTTTTTAATTTCAGGAGCCAGAATTGGTTGTGGATTTCCAATTCCAAAATACCCATCTGATAATATATAAATTTCCAACCCTTCCATTGGAATTCTGATAGCGGCACTTCTTTTTGATTTCATTAATTCCTTAAATTTGAATATTATCCTACCAACACTAAATAACAGCAATAAATAAAGACCAGCAGATTGGATTTAATCTGCTATTAGCTGTTTTATATATAAGACAAAGTTAAAGTGATAAAATCTTTTTTGATTATTTTTTTTTACAAAATTAAGGAACGTACTATCCATAAAAGATGGTCATCAGTAAGTTCACAGCCGACATTCTTTTGTTCGTAAAATAGCTAAAATGCTGGAAAGCCATTCCGGTGAGAAGGAAAAACAAAGCCTACTTAGGTGCTTTTCCATAGCTATGAATACAAGGAGTTAGTATTAAATTTTTAAACCGCTCGTATAAATAAAAAAACTTTAACACTTCATTTACAATGATCATAAACATCATATCGTAATCTTTGCTGAATAGAGCTGTGTATTCATCATCTGCTCCCCTCTTTAGGCTTTGTAATATAGCCTTAGAATCCCCCCTCTGCTAACAGATTTACAACATTCCACTTGTCCAATTCCCGAATCATAGAACCTTGCTCCGTAACCGACTATAAGGAGCTCCTGTACACCTTAAAAAAACAAAAGATTAATACATAATCATATTGCCCTCCCAATTCACCCAGCCTCTCTTTACCGTTATAAATGTATTTATTTATATTCGAGGTTACAAAGGCTTTAAACTTACCAACAGGATAATAACTAGAACTTCCTTGACCTAGATCACTAAGCAAAAAAAGCTCTCGCAGAACGATTTGGACAAAAAGAGGAGACTTAGGCGAATATAATAGGCCGGATCATGGAGATATTGGTGATATCCTAAGACGACAAGAAACAGGTGTTCTTTATGCTCGATGAATATTAGACTAGGAAATATATAGATTCATTTATAATAATATTAGTGTATATAGAACTCATCAAATTTTAAACAGTCTATCTCTATATTCTCTCTATTGAATATAGCTCTTGAGGCCAAAATTGTAAGTGGAGATGTCATTGTAGAATTTTCAGACGCGTATTTCCGTATGCTATTGACATCCCAAGCGTATACCAACTTTAATGTCTCAGCATCAAAAAAAGATATGCCATTAAAAGTGAACCCATCCTTAAAGTACGCATATGAAATAGCCTTTATACTATTCCAAATCCTACCATACGAAATACCCGTTTCTAAATCGTATGTTTCAAGAAAAAACACAGTATCGCATGTGCCTATAAAATTCAAGCTATCCTTAGCAATTAACTTGTTTCGAATATTTTCATAAAAAGATATACCATCTATTCTTTCAATTAGTTTTTTTTCCATTTGTCTCTGTTTGATTTTTGAAGAGACTTTAGAGATCATACTGGCCTGTCCGAATGTAGTGTTAATATTAAACAACAGAAACAATATAACAAACAGAAACGTTTTAATCATATTCATATTCAAAATTTTTTTAGGATGTGAAAGATGAGACTTTTCTGCCTAATCTCTCATAATTAGTAACACCATCATTGTTAAAATAAAGACGCTGATTTGTACCTGACTTTATGATTCTCGTTGAAATATTTGCTTTTCCTGCTGTGTCTATTCCAGAAGAAAACCTAAGAGGCAAACCATTTTCAGCTCGAATCCTATTCTCTATATGTGTAGCATAAATGTCTGCCCTCTTTATATTTTTTAATGTGCCATCCCCTGGAAGAGAAAAGGTTGACCATGTTTTACTATTAAAAGTACCATTCCAAAAATCTTGAATATGTGCCATTTCATCACCAATCCCAATGTAAGATGGACGTTGATTACTTCCATTTTGATCAGTAGCACCACTAATATCGGTGGGATTCCCCAAGATATAAGTACCATTTTCATCAGCACTATTTCTGGAACGGCTTGCTATTTCAATATTATTTGTTGATGTCATTAAATCATTAACCAGTCCTGCAAAAGCATCATTTCCAGAATATTGAACTTTTACGTAGCTTCCTGCCTAATGCATTGTAAAGGGACTGCACTGATACACCATTCCCCACTAGCCGAGCTTGGTAGATTTAACAGATTGTACGTAAAGCTCATTCCTAATCGATCAGTTAATACATTTCCGTTGTCGTCATAACTATATGTCCCTGTTAATGCACCTGAAAGCCCTTGAAGCTTAATACTCTTGATATTCCCGAATGGATAGTTGTAATCGATTACAGGAACATCATTTCGTTGAACTTTTGGATGTTACCTATCTAATCATAAGTCAAAAGCTCGTACATTCCGTCATTTGGACCGTTACCTTCCAACAGTCGGTTGAGCTTATCGTAATTATGCGTAAAATATTTAGTAAGTTGGCCATTATGCTTCCAAGACTGCTCGGAGATATTGCCGTTATACTAGCGTATTGCCCCCTGTTGAGGCAAATCATAACGCAGCTCCCTGACTAAATTCCGACGAACCACTTGATACCCGCCAGCCTCTTCCATTATAGCGGTAGGCAATATCTGTGAGAAAACTACCATTTTCCCATCCCAGCAGCTTTCTCTTCAACTGTCCAATCTCATTGTACTCCAACTTGTACAACATAACCTCCAATTGTTCATTAACCTGGTGAAATCCAAACCTTCCCAAGATTAGCAACATAACATAGAATCTCGACTTTCAAAAAAGACTTTTTTATGGATATAATTCTATCCAATTGTTGTCTGCGGCAGCCTTTTCCATAGACTCTTTCCTTACTCTATTTTCAATATCCTTACTGCTGTATTTTATATTTCCGCTAGCATTTGCGAGATCAAACCAATTGTCTAGTAAATACCTTTTAGTTTTATAAAACTCTTTTTTTGGAAGCTCGGTTGCCTTTTCAAATGACGAGATTTCAACATCTTTTGATTGATTATTATGAATACTAACCAGCTCAAACACCCAATTTTTTCCTTCGTCTTCTACCTTAACTATAAGCCCGGGCAGATTTTTAAATTTATAGGGGCCTTCATTTAATGGAATAGCGGCTGTAAACCAAGCTTTCCAGTCTCTCTTTCCATAATTCAATTCTGCCAATTGACATTTGTAATTATCAATCGTATTTGTGTCATCCCTTAAAATCCATTTATCCGAAATATCGTTAATATTTTCTGTATATGAATATTGTTTCATGTCCCTTAGCGATTCATAAAAAAAGATCTGTTCCTTATTAAAAAGAATGTTAAAAGCAAAACTTGTAGGATAAAGTCTAGGGTATTGGTATTCTCCTCCTTGAGAATTCACGCTATTAATTCGCTCTTTTTCAGCGTGGTCTGTAGAGTCATTTTTTCCTTTATTTATAGATCTAAATAATGTGTATTCATTATTTATAAGAAGCTCGAAATATTCTTCCGATTTTTTATCCTGCTCACGACTATCCGGTATATACGTTAGCTTGTATATAATTTTAGTTTGAAATAGCTCTTCACGATTAGTTGACGAAGCATTAGTAGAGATTAATAATGCTAAAATTAAGAAATATAAATTTTTCATTTTTTTTCATTTAAAACTTTAATACTCTTTCACCTAATTAAGTAACTGACGTATTTCTAGTTGAACTTCATTAGATAATTGCTTGGCTCCTTTAGATTTAATTTTTTTAATGGGTTTTCTTCATAACTTCTACATTTTAAATTGTTTAAATATTTAATCTGCTCACGCAGATGACCTGGTTAATAGCTAAGAGATTGAAGATATAGTAGTTGAATCTCCAATTGTCAAATAAAATAGGACGTATCGCCTTGAGCTGATATAGAGCATGATTTTAAAATTTAAACCGTGTCGAGATAATAAACTGTCGAGGTCGTAGTTCGAAAGTTGATTGTATCAGTTCGATATTGTTCGAAAATTCTTGAACAAACTGACTGTTGTTGAATAAATTTTGACCATTTAGCTCGATATCAGTTTTCCATTTATTAAGACGATAACGGTAGGTGAAATCTAAGAAATATTGATCCTTTTGATTTTTCAAATTATTCGTATACAATGAATTACTAATTATAAAAGAATGTTTATCAGAGGGATAAAAAACGACATTCAAATAATGATTGTTGTAAATTGTCAATTGCTCTGAATTAGAAAACGTATTTTTGTTTCGACCATATATCATTTTGTAATCACCTGAAACAAGGTAAGAAAGACTGTTAATAATTTCTAAGCTCCCTGATTGCCCTTTCCCACGTTGTTTGTCCAGTACATTATTTAACAAAAAATCAGAACTCGACCAACTTACTGTTGCATTAAGTTTAGCGACGGTTTTGATACTTGTGAAAAAGCGAGACAGACCTCCTGACAGATTATGACTTAAGTTTCGGCTATTTTGATCGACAATTGTTGTTGTACGTCTACCAAGCTCGTCAATACTACTGCTAAACATATAATCGCGATTATCATTAGCATAACTGTAGCGGATATTAGCAAAATTTGCTTTTAATGTATTTTTGTAATTATAACTTATAGAAGCAGACTGATTGTCTGTACGCAATAGTCGTGCGTCATAGCGTTGCATCGTGCGATACTGGCTGATGATATAACCATTATAAAAATTATTCAAGCCGCCATACGTTTTACCTACGGATAATGAACTGGACAATTCATTATTTGAATTCATCAAATATGTCAAATTTGCTGTAGGATTAAATGTGTTTTTTAGTTCATTATCCAATGTTTTAATATCTTGTTGATGTACATTAAAGTAATAAACACGATAAGGCGTATTAAGATTGAATTTCCACTTCATTTTCTCCCAGCCGATTCGCATAAGCAAGGCAAGACCCAGCTGCGAATTGTTCATCGCGTTGATATAATCTTGACCTAATACAATTTGTTGATTATTGTCGGTGATATCTACATGTGTATTCAGTTTGTTTTGCTCATAATTTAGTTCGATCGTTGGGGAGAAATTCCAGTACTTTACCTTCCGCATAAAACCTAATCTGTTTTCAATAGAGAATTTTTGGAAAAGAACTTGCTGTTTCATTTGGTCAAAAGGATTTCCGGCATTTAGCAGATCTTCAAATTGTCCTGGATTTACGACCAGCTGTTGCGGAGTCTTATTATACTGTATCGTCGAGGTGATATTAACCAATTGTTTGCCAATAAACCTAGCCATGGATAGGCTGTTCATCAACGCTTCATCGGTATAGTTTCTATATTGGTCGATTTGATCTATACTGTTAAATAAGAGGTTTCCGATATCTTTATTCCATTTTTTCTGAAATTTTGTACTATTCCTTAGGTAAATATCTTTTTCATTTTTTTCGATGAGTACACCTACATCAAATACTTGATTGCGATAGCTATTGCTGATACTTTCACTACTGTAGATTATATCTTCTGAAGTATAATATTGTGTAGCCGTAAATCCTTCCCGCTTGCGCGTGTCGTGATAATAGGAAAGGTTGCCCTTTAACTCCAAACCGCTCTTCAATTTTTGTAGCGCATTCGTACTAAAAAGAAATATCTTATTGTCCAACCATTTTTTTTCATCAAAACTTGGACTTGACACATTACGCACCGCCAAAAAAGAATCTCCATTAGAAATAGTTGATCGCGTTCCAAAAAACATTCCTCCCGTGTAAAATGCATTCAAATCTTTAGAGGCATCATAGCCTGTATTGTTGGTTTGGAAAGAGTTTACCATCTGAAAGTTTTTTCCAAAAGTCATCGGTGTCAAATTCAAATCCCAAAGAGCGGGTTGGTAGCCGACACCAACTTTCCCCGTACCTGTAGTCGTGAATTTCTTGAGTTCCAAATTCAAAGAAGCCCTATCCGAAAACACCAATGAGTCCAATATTTTGATCGGTTGGTCATTTTCGACAACTTGCACTTTCTTTACAGCATCGGCAGGGAGATTATTGTTAATCAGTCCATACCGACCTTCCATTAGATCCAAATTATTGACCATATATTTCTGAATCGGCTTCCCTTGATACAGGATTTGGTCGCCTCGCATCTCAATACCTGGCAATTTTTTGATAATATCCGCAATCACACGATCTTGCTTTGAAGTAAACGCATTCACATCGTAGTTGATCGTATCCTTACGTCTAAACACGGGCAAATTTGCGACTTTTACCTCTTCAATCTGACGTACTTGTTGTGTCAACTGGTATGAATAACTAGCTGATCGATTAGACACTATAACTGATTTCTTCGCATAGCTCATATGTTGAAAATCCAATTGCACACTATCTACATCCGTCACTTTCACCGATAAACTGTATAACCCATTGTTATCAGACCGCGTAAAACCTAATAATGCTGTACTACCTACTTTCTTATAAGAAACAGATACATTGTTGATAGGTTTATTTTGATCATCGAGCAATTTGCCCGAAATCGTAGTTTGACCAAAAGTAATTTGGTTTAATAACAGGAATATGAAAAGAAGGTATCGCATTATATGGTTTTAAGGGTATAATTCAATCCAATTATTATCCTTTTTTACTGATATTTTTTTAGCGTTCACAACTCGACTTCTTTCTGCCGTAGATGAAAAATAGAAGAAACTATTATTAGATGCTTCCTCTATTGCAACCATATTATCTCTATAATTTCTTTTAAGAGAGTAATAATCTTCTTTTGTAATTTCCTTTGCAGTTTCCGATTTATGATTTTTTGGCATTCCATCGACCTCCTTTAATTCCAGAAAGCTGAATCTCCATGTATCCGTTGTATCATGAATATCTATGATTAATCCTGGTAAGTTACCAAACTTGTATGGTCCATCAGAAATAGGAATATCATTACAAAACCACGCTATCCATCTACGGCCTCCAAGATCTATATATGCTTTTTGACAGGAGAATCCTTTCAGACTATCTGTTTCACTTGTCACAATCCATGAATCTTCTTTGTTAGCAATATTTTCGTAATAAACATAAGAATCTTTATTCCCAAGTCGAATTTTATCAAAAAAACCAACCACATTTGACTTCAAGTCTTTTGTAACATAATAAGTTGAAAGTATCTTTTGCTGTAAATTTATCCTATTTACTGAAAAACCAAATTTATTTGAATCAATAGCTGAATATTCATAAGATCGGAATAGTGACAATTCACTATTGGTAAATAACTCCATTATTTCTATGGTTAAAGATTTTTCATCAAGACTATCTTTTTGATATTTCATCTCATACAACACTTGATATATTTTGTGTTTTTTGATTTTACTTTTGGAATAAGACAAGCAAATAATTCCCACAAAAACAAATAAATACTTAATAATATTTTTAATCATAAATGACATTTTAGGTTTTGAATTGTTGCAGTCTCATCTGATAATTCCCACACCAAATCAGAAATTCGCTCTTTGTATCCGTATCGATTTTTGGATAAATCCGTAATCTGATTCGTCTTCCAATAGAATGTTAATATTTCATTATCCCAGTTGATTATTGACCACGACATATGCATAAATTCAGATTCCTTGCGTTTAATCTTATCATCTTCAGTAAAATAATTTTTTGAAGATTCGAACAATGAAATAGTATCATTTAAATATGGACCATGAGGTTATGCCAAAGATTTCACCCTATACCCACATAAAATATCTTCAACAGCAAGCAATGAAGAACTTTTCGACAAGATTACCTATAGCTCCATCAAGATGAAAAGCACTAAACTTCACATCACTCATAGATAAATAATAATCAATAACTTGTTCTTAATTGGATACTTTCTTAGGAAAAAAAGTGATCTGATTATACTACAAGTTTATACTGGCTGTAACTTTAACCAATTTTATGAAAAACATTCTCATTAACCAAAAATATTTTTCTTTTTTAACAAAATAAGTTTAGAGTAGGCTTATCTGTTTATCTGTCTTTATCCAGAAAATGATTGTCTGAAAATTTGCTGATGCCCCAGATTAGGAAGAGTAATCAATTATCATAATGGAGGCAACCCTATTTTATAAGTTCTAAATGAATCATGGTTAATATAATAGATTCTCAAATCCTCATTAATGAATTTTCTTTAGCAGTATTAAATAACATACGCAAATCTCTCCTTTGAAAATGAATCTTTCTGAAAGAAGGTCACGTTCGTAGTTCATACCAATGAGAATTAATCTCTTTTAAAGTTGTCTATCGAGCTATTTCGAATGATAGCACTGTCTTTTTCCATACTGAAACCTTAGGTTTTCAGCGCCCCTGTTGCGATTAACACAAATTTTACCATTGTAGCTGCAATCGTTTTTTTTATGCCCGAACACATTTCTAGAACGTTTGTACGGAAAGTTTAACAAAACTTCAACTTTAAGAAACTCATTAAAAGGCTATAAACAAAAAAAATCCCCCTATTTCTAGGAGGATTTCAGTGCGCCCACCTGGGCTCGAACCAGGGACCAAAAGATTATGAGTCTTCTACTCTAACCGACTGAGCTATAGGCGCGGTTTTTTTAAGTCTTTCTACCGGATTACTCCGTTTTGACGATGCAATTATCGATATTTGAGACGAGAAAACAAAATTTTAGATGCAAATAATTAAAAATATTATCCTCGATTATGGGAATGTAATTTTCATGATTGACTTTGAACGCTCGCGTCAAGCTTTTATATCGTTGGGTATCAAAAACGTAGATGAGTTTTTTGCGCACAGCGGCCAAGATCCACTTTTTGATGCTTTAGACAAAGTAAAAATCACGGCGGCGGACTTTCGTAACGGTATTCGCGAAAAAACAAGGAAGCTCGACCTGAGCGATGCGCAGATTGATGACGCTTGGAACGCCCTATTAATTGGTGTGCCCGCAGGAAAACATGAAACAATCAGCTACCTCAACAGTAAATACCGTAGTTTTTTATTGAGCAACAACAATGAGATACACTACAGCTACTGCATGCAACATATTCAAGATACCTACCAAGTGGCCGACAACAGCGGTTTCTTTGAAAAAACATTCTACTCCCATTTGATGGGTATGCGTAAGCCTGATGCAGAAATATTCGAACAGCTCGTCAAAGAGACCGGAATCAATCCGACAGAGACGCTATTTATTGATGACAGTCCGCAGCATTTGGCGACAGCGCAGTCATTAGGCTTTTTAACGGCGCTATGCACAAAAGAAGAAGATCTAGAGTCCATAGTGGCGAGTTATCAGTTATAAGCTTAAAACGCCTAAAAAGCAACAAATAGCGCTATCCCTACTTCATCTTCACCTCTCCTGCTCTATCGAGAAGCGGTGAAATGATTTTAGGCTATAGCGCTTTCCTATAAAAAGTCTCCACCACGATAAGAAATTTGCAGTCCTAGCAAAGGAAAGAGCACTCACATCGAGCAATATTGGTCGCTAGCTATCGCTATTTATAAAATAACCTATCAAAAAAAGCAGCATCGTTATACAACGATGCTGCCATTAAACAGTAAAATAAAATTAGCTTACTCTACAGTCAACACTGCTTTATCATTACCAGCAGAAAGGTCAACTGTAAATTTATAGGTTTTGCCAGCCTCTAGCTTGCTACCTTTCACAATACCTAGATTACCTGGATCACGATCATTCTTTCCGTCTCCGATAAAGATGATGTTACTTTTGGTAGAAATACTCGTTCCACCAAACTCACCACCCCATCCTTTTTGATGGAAGAATTTAAAGTTGATTGTATTTTCGTTTATTGTCTTTTTACCGACAAAAGTGATTTGGTATTTCTTATTTCCAATTGGCGCTAAGCATAGTGCTTTCTCCGTTGTCCATCCCACCTGATTGGTCGCAACGTCTGGTTTTCCGACACCTTCACCGATAATCCAAATAGCACCTGTACCATCCGCTTTTAAACTGGCGAAGTCATCACCTGCTAAAGCTTCAACCACAAAATACTTGTTTTTAAAATCAGCGGTGATACGATATTTACCAGCAAGTGCATTGAACGTTACTTTACCATCTTTCTTCGTCAAGAAATCCGGGTCTATCCACCAACTATCAACATTATCGATATCCTTAAATTCAAGCGCATCACCTTTACCTAAAGTCATATCCAACACGTAATGGTCATTATCAATCCTCTTCATCGCAATATTATTGATAGCAGGCGCAACAAATGGAGCCGCTTGGAATGTGAGTGTATTAAAACTTACCTTATACTTCCCAGCAATAACACTCGAAAAAGGAATCTCCGTTTTACTTCCCAAAGCTACACCATCACTTCCCCACCCGAAGGTAAATTCATTGCCATTAGTACCGAATTTAGGTGCTTTAATGAAAGCATTTAAGCTACTCGTAAACGTATCTTCTACCTCATACTGATTTGCCGCGACACGGTTCATCTTATATTCGCCGGTAGGCGTTTCTAAAAGCAAGAAAGGAAAATCAGGTCTACTCAAAGGCAGCTCAAACTCCTGCTGTACAGTTTTCTTCGTAATATTCTGCAACACAAACTTCAAAGTCGCCTTTCCGTTGGCTACATTTTTATAAAAAGGAACGAATATTTTGGCGGTATAATCACCATTTTCTTTAGTACGGATAACAGTTTCAGAGACCATCTCCTCCGTAAAGAACAACTGCGCTTTTAGTGTCGATAATGGAATTTCACTATCCGAAGCATGAATCGTAAAGCTCAAACTATCACCAAAAAAAGCAGGCTCTACCTTTGTTTTAAAATCCATTACTGGGTTGCCCTCGTAGTAGGTATATTTATCCTCTTTCTGACAAGAAGCAAGCATAACTACCGACATCCCTAGAGCAACTATCCCTTTTGCAAATAAACTCTTCATAGTATCTTAATTTATTTGGCCCAACGATAAGAAACTACAGACATAGCAGGAACAGCATAGCTAAAATGATGCGTACCATCATTAATAGCAATTTTCTTTTCCTCGCCCGATTTGTTCAACAATACTACAGCATAAGTACCATCCGTATTTTGGAAAGTTGCATATTCAATGCTATTATCTTGTAGCTTATTGCTACCGATGCGTGTAGCACCAGGTTTCACTACCGCTGACATATGTCCAATAATATAGTAGTGCGAGTTACGCGTCATATTTTTATAGTTAGACGATTGAATATCTACAGCACCATAACACGTTTTACAACCGCCTTCACGGTAAGGTCCCATCTGCGTATCTAACATCAAGTTCCAAACAATAACAGCCTTACTCCAACGGTTTACCGTTCCTAAAGCCACCTCAGACATATCCTCAATAAGGCGTTTACTTAAGTTACGGCCATCATTCCATGTACCAATAGATGTTTCCGTGAAGATTAACTCTTTATCTGGGCGTTTACTTTGTACAGCCAACAATTCATCTTTATTGCCACCGTAGTTGTGGTAAGCAGCTCCTGTAAAGTAAGCAGCAGCCTCAGCATCTGCATAAATTTTCCAAGGGTAGCCCATTTGGCTATCGATATTATCATAGTTGTAGTTATGATCGAAAGCATAAATCTGCGTATTCAAGTTCGCCTTTTTCAATTGAGGGCCTAAACTTTTCTTCACAAAAGCCTGCTGCTCTTCCCATGACATGTATAGAGAAGCCGAGTTACCACGGTTTAAAGGTTCATTCTGTACGGTAATGGCAGCAACATGAACTCCCTCTTTTTCAAAAGCGTTCAACCATTGTACAAAGTACCATCCGTAATCTTCATAATATTTCGGGTTTAGCTGTCCATTTGTCCACGAATCAAAAGCCTGCAAATCGTTTAAGTTATTTACTTTCATCCACTTTGGTGGTGTCCATGGCGAGCCAATGATTTTGATTTTAGGGTTGATCGCTAATATCTCTTTTAAGATCGGTAGAATATATTCTTTCTCTTCCTTTTGGAGTCCAAAATTCTCTTTTCCTGGTGTATCCCAACAGGTATATTCACTTAACGAAAAATCTGAACAACCAATAGCAATACGGATGTAGCTCATGCCCATACCGTCCTTATCCGAGAATGTCTCGGTCAAGAATTTCAAGCGATCAGCCTTATCCATCTTCAATAAGTTGTAACAAGTAGATCCTGTAATAGCAGCACCAAATCCATCCATCGTTTGGAACTTCGTAGCTGGATCTAGCGTGATAGTATTAGGTGCCATATTATCCTTTTTGCTGAAATCAACAAACGATTTATGGAAGTCTAAAGAACGTGAATTATTGGTCGTATATAAAGTAACATCCCCACTACCTTTGATTGGATTGTCGCCAGATGGTGTAAAACTACTTCTATCGCAACCTGTGTTGCTCAACAAGCAGGATACTAAAAGGGCAAATATCATATTTTTATTTTTAATGGTTTTCATAATAATTAAGTTTAACGGTTAGTAACCAGGGTTCTGCACCAAATTAGGGTTTTGATCAATCAAAGACTGTGGTACAGGTAGGCGGTACGAATTTTGGTTAAATTTGTTAACCTGCGCTCTGCGTCCGCTATCTTTCGCATATACCGCATTCATTACCTCTTCAACTTTGTTCAAACGAACTAAATCGAACCAACGTTGTCCTTCAAAAGCCAACTCTAATCTTCTTTCTTTCAATAAAGCATTCACCATTGCATCTTTACTACCACGTACATTAGCCGGTAACTTTGGTAACTTAACACGCTCACGCACCTGGTCAATCAGGGTCGCCGCAGCTTCCAAATTGGCGGTAGGGCCCACTATTAAGGCTTCTGCTTTTAACAATAAGATATCAGCATAGCGGATTTTGTTAATGCTATTAAACGCAGAGCGTAATTTGTACATGAAAGGATAATTTGCTGCTGGATAATAGTTACTCCATTCAGCCACATAATAAACAACCGATTGGTTGAAACGAATCTGGTCTTTCTCATCTTGGAAAGCCTGAATCAAATCGCGCGAAGGCGTTACCCATTTTGCCCATGTAAAACTATTGTTGTAGTTGGATAAGTCGCGACCAAACATCCATGTTGCCCAGTTTCCGGCACCTGGCAAATATTGAACCTCTAAAATAGATTCGCTTGTATTTCTAACTTTAGCATCTGTATTTCCCGCGTTTGTCGCAAAAAGATCTGCGTAATCAACGTTTAAAGCAAATCCGTCTGCTGCTACCTCATCGGCATAGCGAATCACTTTACTGTAATCTTGCAAAGGTTTTTCGGCATATACTTTAGCCAATAATGCTTTTGCAACAGATTTACTCAAGATGGTTTTATCCGTCGCTTTATTAGCTGGCGCATATTGAATAGCATCCAAACAGTCATTTACAATCTGCTCGTATGCCTCTTTCTCTGTCGCTTGTTTTGGGAAATAATCCTTGTATACATCTTTAATATTTTCAGCCGTAATATCAGGTGCTACCGTCGTAACGACAGGTATAGAACCATAAATACGTACCATATCAAAAAGAACTAAAGCTCTGAACAACTTGGCTTGTGCTTTATAAATATTGATGTCAGCAGAACTCACCGAATTATCAGCTACGCTATCCACATAAATAATCAAACGATTGGCACGACCTGTATCCTCAAGGTAACGTTCCCAGTCACGCTTCATAACTGTGTTTGAGCCTTCAATACTGTTATTTTCAAAAGGCAATACTTCAGCTCCTGTTGTTCCTGCGTAGGCATTATCAGCATGCGATTCAGCAATAAGAAGTAAATCGACATACCAGTGCTCCTGTCTATCGCGTAGTTGTTGATATAGAAATCTCAAATAGGTATCAACATCGGCCTTATTTTTAAAAACAACTTCTTTACCTTTTTCAGTAACCCCTTCCGTAACATCTGAATAGCTATCCAATGGGTCACGCACGAGTGAACAACTGCTAAAAAACAGGGTAACTAGGCTAATCGCCACTATATATTTGTTTAATACTTTCATACTGTTAAGATTTAAAAAACTAGATTGACACCAACCACAAATGAACGGCTCTGTGGGTAACTTCCCCAATCGATACCTTGTACTGCACCATTGTCTCCCCATTGGTTTACTTCAGGGTCCATACCGGTGTATTTAGTCAACGTAAACAAATTGCTTATCGACAAATACGGCTGTATCTTACTGATATTAGCTCTTTTTAATCGCTCCGAATTTATGCTATACGCAAGGGAGATGTTTTTCAAACGTAAGTAACTACCGTTTTCTACGAAGTAAGTAGAGTTTTTAATGTTGTATCCTGCTTTTGGCACGTTTGTGATTTGGCCAGGCACTTGCCATCTGTCCAATACTTTCGTGATTTGGTTTTTACCGTCATACATACCTTCCATTTCCATACGGCTAGCGTTGAAGATGTCATTACCGTAAGTACCTTGCACAAAAACGCTTAAGTCAAAATTCTTATACGAAAAATTATTCGTCATCCCGTAAGTGAATTTTGGATTAGGGTTACCAATAAATGTACGATCGGAAGAAGTGATTACGCCATCATTGTTTAGATCTCTGTATTTAAGGTTACCCGTTTCTGGGTCTACCCCATCCGAGATATAACCGAAGAATCCACCCATTGATCTACCTGGCATATTTCTAACTACAGGCTCATTAACAACAGGGCTTGTTGTAGCAGCATCATAAATTTGCTGTAAGGCTAATTTTTCTAACTTATTACGGTTGAAAGAGATGTTGAAATCCGTATTCCATACGAAGTTTTGCGTTAAATTTTTCGTACTCACCGAGAACTCCAATCCGCGGTTGCTCATCTCTCCTTCATTACGAGTGATCGATCCAGCAGCCTGTCCCGGAGGAAGACTTACATACATCAACATATTTGTTGTACGCTTGTAATAATAATCAGCCGTAAAACTAATGCGGTTATTAAGCACTTGCAGATCAAGTCCGATATTACTTTGTGTTGTCGTTTCCCAGGTTAAATCTTTTGTACGTAGATTATTTGGTCTGATTGCCGGTACAGCATTATTGTAGGCCGATTCAAACCAAGGGAATCTAGAAATAGAATACATCTGCAAGTAAGCATAGTCACCAATACCCGATTGATTACCTGTTTGTCCCCATCCACCACGGATTTTTAAATCATTAACCCAAGTAACATCAGCCATAAATGGCTCTGCCGAAAGTCTCCAAGCTGCAGATACAGAAGGGAAATAACCCCAACGGTTGCTCGGGTATAGTTTCGAAGAACCATCGCCACGCATATTAGCCGTCACTAGGTATTTTCCATCATAGTTGTACATAGCACGCGCAAAATAAGACATGATTCCCCATTGTGAAGCACCAGAGCCTGTACCATCCCATGATATACGGTTTGCAGCATTTAGCGTAGGGATATCGCCATTTCTGTAGTGTGAACCGTAGATATAGTTGTTAGAATACTGCGAGTCGGTCCACGAAGAACCTAACATAGACTCCAATTTATGCTTACCAAAAGTAGCATTATGCGTCAACACATTGTCCCATGTCAATACGGTATTGGTATTACGTGTATCTGAACCTTCACCAAATTGATTACGTCCCCATGTGGTCGTGATAGGATCTAGGAACGTCGTATTGATACCATTACGACGATCAAGGTTGAACGTTGATTTCAAGGTCAACTGTGGCATAAATGTGATTAATGCCGATCCTGAAGCCATTAATCTATTTTCACGGTATTTATTGTTTGCACTACGTGCTAAATTTTCTAGCGGGTTTGAAATCTCTGATACCCCGTAAAATTTGTTATTGTACTGATTCGGGTTTAATGGGTCCCAAATAGGAGCATAAACAGGCGTGTTAATAACAGAAAGAACAACCCCACCACGGTTAGCTCCATTACCTGTGATTACCCCATTATTGTTGTAATCAGAATAATTGATGTTCGCATTAACTTTTAACCACGAGCGAAGGTTATTTTCAATATTAGCTCTGAAGTTATAGCGTTTAAAATAGGCCACATCAAGCACCCCTTTTTCGTTAAGGTACCCCCCAGAAAGGTAATATTTCAATTTCTCTGTACCATCAGAAATCGACACCTGATAATTCTCTACACGTCCTGTCTTGTAGGTTTCTTTAAACCAATCAGTTTGGTCAGTCAGGTGATCAGGTAATTTAACAATACCGATTTCATTTTGTAAATCACGATATTGTTGAGTGTTTAATACATCAAACTTGTTGTTCACAAGGTTGTGCGTCAACTGACCGTTGAAGCTGATTTTTGCCTGACCTACGCTACCTGATTTCGTGGTAATCAAGACAACACCGTTGGCAGCACGCGACCCGTAAATTGCGGCAGAAGAAGCATCTTTCAAAATCTGGATATCGGTGATATCTGTTGGGGAAAGAAACTTAATGTTATCGACAGGAACTCCATCTACGACATATAGTGGTGAATTGCTACCGTTGAAAGAAGTTGTACCCCTTACGCGGATAGACATCTCTCCTCCTGGCGTACCGTTGGGCTGAATAACAGAAACACCCGCAGCACGCCCCTGAATCGCCTGGCCAACATTGACAATTGGTCTTTGCTCTAGGTCTTTCGTAGATACCGAAGAAATAGCTGTTGTTACATCCTTACGTTTCACCGATCCGTAACCGATAACGACAACATCGTCGATTAGGTTGTCTTCAGCAACCAAAGCAATCGTAAGTGATCCTCCAGTAACTTTAACCTGTTGGCCCGTGTAGCCTACATAAGAAATTAGTAAGGTCGCATTTGCAGGAACCTGCAATTGAAAGGTACCATCCTCTTTCGTAATGGTTCCACTTGTGCTGCCCGACTGGACGACAGAAACTCCTGCTATCGGAGCTTTTGTTTGTGCGTCCACAATCTTCCCTGTTACGTTCATACCCGTCTGTGCAGACAGCTGAATCGTCATCGTGAGCAGCAAGACAAAAACAAAAAGCAGTTTTGCCTTAATTGTATCAAAACTCATAGAATCTAAATTAGTTATTTAATGACATAGGTTTACTCCATCACACTATGCTACGCAGCAAATTGGTCTAATGCCAGCGTTAGTGCAATCCAAAAGTAGCCTTACCTGAGGTGTAATACTACAGCGGGTCTCTAATAAGTACTTGATTAAACAACCAAAAGACTGAAAAAGAGGGTTGTTATAAAATTTAAGGAAACAAAAAAAGTACTAGAAATGTCTCTTAATTTGTAATTTTAGCGGTCTATTTTAGCGATCAACTTAACGAAATCTTCAAAATCTGCTCGTGATACCGACGCCTTATTACGTACTTTCGTTCGGTAGTTGTAGACGGTACGTAAGGAGTAACGAAGGAAGCTAGCAATCTTAATACTATCATCAATCCCTAAACGAATCAACGCAAAAATTCGTAATTCAGTATTCAGAAGTTCTCCTTTTTTAGGGTAAATATGTTCGTCGTCTTTGAGTAACTTATTGAAGTCATCGACGAATGAAGGGTATAGATTTAGGAAGATTCTATCAAAATTATGATAGAGCTCCGTCACTTCTTTATCGATAAGTTTCGGCGACTTCAGCTGTTCAATCATCCCATCAAACTGGTTGCTCGTCGCTTTTTTAATCACCGTTTTACGGAGGCTATCTATCTTCTCGATATAGGAAGAACACATATCAAAAAACTGTGCTATATACGCTTCTTTAATATGATTCGCCTCGGAGAGGTCATTATTATTTTTAGACATCTGCAAGTTCAGGTCCATCAACTTACTATTCGTTTGGAAGAGCTCGTTCTTAATTGCATTCAGTTTTTTAATTTGTTTTACGATAACAACAAGGCCAACAATCAGAATGATTACTAAGAAACTAATTAAATATAGGTTGAATCGCAACTTCGCATTTTGGCTATTGATTTCCTTTTGATGGCTAGCATTGATGATTGGATAAAAAGACGTACCCTCAATAATCCGATAACGCACATTACAGTACATAGCATCTTGAATAGCTTTCTCAATCAGTAGAAAAGAAAAATCGACATCACCAAGCTCATAGTAGGTCAATGCTAAGTCCTGAAAGGAAGCATTATCCTTATTCGCCAATTCAATATCTGCATTCACAGAAAGAGTATAGTAATATTTCTGAAGCTGTATATTTTTATCTTGCTTGTAGAGCAAGCCTAGAAAGTAGCAGATAACGGCCCTCTTCTCGAGGTCGTCGCTATTGTTTTCCAACAAACCATGGAGTAGTGTCTTCGCCTGATTTCTATCCCCTTCAAACAAAATACGAATAGCATAAGGAAGCTGATAGTCAAAAGTCGATTTATCCAGAACGTGCAACAAGGAATCACGGTAAATCTCACTTTTTTTATAGAAATTATCCCTATTGTTACTCTGCCCATAATGACTATAAAAAGCACTATACATATCATAGTAGCTCGCTATCAATCCTTGGGGAATATTTTTGCGAGGAATAGATTTCAGGAGGTCCTCAGCCTCGATATAGCGCCCCGTTCCGGAGTACACCAACGAAAGGTCGAGATTCACAAGAATATTAAGGGAGTCGGGCAGTTGCTTGGCTATTTCTTTACATTTAAGGATATACGTTAATGCCGAGTCATTTTGAAACTTCTTATAGTTCGTAAACAGGGCATAATTATCCTTAAAGTATTTTAACGTATTTGCTGGATTTTTTTCAGCGTGGTCTTTCAGTCTTTTGATTTCATCTACACGTTTCTTTTGAAAAAAATCCTTTTTCTTCAAAAGATCCTGCAATCGATATTCTACAGCTTTTACTTCATCTTTCGTTTGAGCAAATAAAGAAAAACTAGTTAGAACGGTACACAAAACAAGAATCAATCTCCACATATAAAACCGATATTTTTAGTGGGGCAAGTTATTAAATTCTATTTTACAATCAAAAATTGCATGCAACCCTTCACCAAAAAATAGCGTCTTACAAGGGCCTTTTAAGAAACCCTGCAACTAAACAAAAGGGAGTATACGGCATGGATAGGTACATTGACCCTAGCGAGAGTCCTAATTATATAGCGCTTATTTTTTTTCAAAAAATATAAATCGTCGTTAACCAATAGCGATACTAGCGGCTATAAAGGATCAAGTTGAATTCTTGGGGGGCATCTTTTTTTAAGCATACAATTTCATTACGCGGTATAAGAAGAACTTCGTGTCTCTAACACCCCTGAATATTGCTCTGAAGGCTTTCAGCTTAGCATTAAAAGACTCCGCGGCAGCATTTGTACTCCTATTATCAAAGTAATGAAGGATATTTGGGTGATGTGCAGCAATAGACCTTGCTACACTTTCAAAAGATTCTATCCCTGCATTCTCGGCTTGATGATGCCATAGCGCGAGTTTGGTTAACCCACCTTCTTTACTCTTGCATTTATTAAAGATATCGCCCAATGCTAGCGCTAAATCATACGCTTTCTTAAGTCTTGGAAAATGTAAGAAAAGAAGCTCTGCACGGTGCTTCTGGCTCTCAGACCACCGAGAAGTGTGTTTAAATAGCAAATATCTTGATCTCGCTAATAATTGCTTAAGCGTATCTCCGTTAGCTAATATCTCTGCAGCATAGTGATTCCCTTCTTTACGCGCCTTGATAATCTTTCGACTTTCATCATCCAAGACCGCCCAACGATATTTAATGCGCAGTTCCTGAACAGCATCATAGGCTAATTTCTGGACATGGAATCTATCTATTACTCGTTTAGCATTACTAAAACATCTGCGAACAGCTTTAGCCATATTAGGAGCCATATCCATCGTGACTTCCTTTACTTTATTTC
>NZ_JBBGZT010000013.1:0-56995 GCF_037572665.1 Sphingobacterium sp. MYb382 | reverse complement strand
GTCCAGTATTCTGCATGAGACTTTTGATTCCAATCATGAAAGTCACTAAGATGGTTTTTATAGTGCTCCTGGAGCTGTTTTCCATCTAACTGGAAGAAAAGACCTAATAGATGAGCACTAATGGGATAATTATCCAAATATCCCCTTTAAAAAAAGCCCGAACTCTGTAGTCATTCGAGCCCCTTCACGCACCAAGTTCCAATCTCTAGTAATGATTTTCCCATCAGCTAGAACTGTCCAACGTCGGCGTTTAATATGAAGTGTAACTTTCTGAGTGCGAATAGGAAAATCCTTAATTTCAGCGGATGGCATAAAACCTTTTGATTCTAATTTAGCATTTTCATAACCTGAAGGGGCTATGTTCTTTTCATCGAGATAAATATGAAGTTCGTTGTCTTTTGAGACAACATCCATGATATCAAAATATTCTAATAGCCCTTCGGGCATCAATAAAGTCAGAAGTTTACGTTCGGCGTCTTGCAAAGTATATCTATTTAAAACGCTAAACTAACAATAATTAAATTTACCCCCCAAGAATTCCGTATGATCCAATGTTATTGGCTGGAGGCCAAAAAATTCAAAAGTACAAAAATGGAAAAAGCCTCATCTTTCGATGAGGCTTTTATTCCGTACCTAGGGCGGGAATCGAACCCGCACTCCCTTAACGGGAACAGGATTTTAAGTCCTGCGTGTCTACCAGTTCCACCACCTAGGCAACTGAGCGAAAGACGAGATTCGAACTCGCGACCCCAACCTTGGCAAGGTTGTGCTCTACCAACTGAGCTACTTTCGCTTGACGTGCTGCAAATATAGAGAGAAAATTCAATGTCTAAAATTATTTTTTGTTTTTTTTAGCTGTTTAACGCTAAATACCTATGAATGTGGTTTATATTTTTTTCCTAATTTGATAAATCCTGACTTTTGCACCTAATTGGTCTAATAATTGCTTATTTTTGTCGACAGTCAATAGTTGTTTATGAAGCATTTTTTTTCTCATTTCGTTTTCGTTTGTTTTTTTACACTAGTTTTTAGTAGTGCGAAAGGAGATACCTATCCCGAAGTAATATTTGATAATAGCCTTGTAAAAGGGGTATATGCGAAGAGTAAAGTACAATACGAAGGGAAGTCATGGGTCGAAAATCTCAATAAACATTTATTGGTTTCGGATACCTTGTTTTTTACACCCGGAAACTCCCTGTCTTTACGTTATCGTTCGGCGGCAGCCGGAAACTGGCGTGTAGATTTACGCTATAGCCGTCAAAAGGTAAATTATGAGGTCGATAACTCTGATTTTCTTATTATGAAAATCTATGTTCAATCTGAAAACACAAAAGAAGGTAATCTGCCGAAACTAGCTATTACACAGCGCTCCTCGCAGACGAACCTTGTCGATTTAACTCCTTTTATTGAAGATTTCGATTACAATACTTGGCTGAATGTACGTATTCCAATAGCTAGTTTTGAGGGTTTACGCTTTAAAGAAGCGATTACAGCCATTAGTTTTTTCCAAAACGAAGCTGACGGAAATAGTCACCATATATTTATCGATCAAGTAGAGTTTCTACCAAAAAACAGTTCTACGGTTAAGTTGACATCACCAGCCATACTTTCTGCTATAAAGGCTTACGATAAGCAGGTACACTTACAATGGCAACTACCATTGACACCTTCTATCCGCTACATCAAAATTTATCGTTCGGAAGATAACAAGACATTTGCGCCTGTAGCCATCCGTCCTATATTTATGCAGAGCTGCTTAGATTATGTAGAAAATTCCAATAAGACATACTATTATAAAATTGCTTGGGTAGATTATAATTATGTCGAGTCACCATTCTCGACCGTAAAGTCGGTGACCACCTCAAAGCTAGGAGAGGATAATTTGTTAGATCTAGTACAGACGGCTCATATCAATTATTTCGTCGAGAACTATGATATAAACAGTGGGATGTATATGCCTTTTCGTATGAAAGATAAGGCGCTCGTATCTGTTAAGGAAAGTGGAAATGCCGTATTAAGTTTGATAATTGGCGTAGAGAAAGGCTATGTAGCCTACAATATGGCTTTAAACCGTATTTCGCGCATCGTCTATTTTATGCTGAAAGCACAGAATCGTGATGGCTTTTTCCCGGCCTACTTTGATGGGCGTACAGGATTGCCAGAATATCGTAATGAGGAGGCTCATTATGATGTGCAGGCTACAGCATCGCTGGTCGAGGCACTTTTAGTGGCTCGTCAGTATTTTACTAAAAATACAGACCTTGAGGTTGACTTGCGCAACCGTATTAATAAGCTGTGGGAGGCCGTGAAATGGGATCAAGCACTGGCTGCCGGTAGCTCCGATGTTTTGCTAGAAAAGCTTTCGGGTAGTAATGCGGTCAATGCGTATAGCTCACTTGGAGGTATAAATGAATCCTTAAACACCTATTTTTTGGCTATGAGTGCGCCAAAATTTAAAATTCCGAAATCGGCCTACGCACATGGTGTGAAAGAGATGAAAGTGGACCGTAGTGAAGTGCAGGATTTATTTCAAGACTCAAATTTTTACATCTCCGGTATCGTACAGATACCAGCCTTTTTGTTGCGTAGCGATACGGTAAATGAAGTGGCTATGCGTAGTACAATTTTTAGAGACACCGTGATGTACGGTGAGGAGCTTCCTTTTGGAGAACAAAAGGGGAGTCTTTTAGATATGTATAAGCCATTTTTCACGATTAATCCTAGCTTGCTTCAAGATCCAGAGATAGATTATGAATCTACGATACGTAAATATATTCAAGTGCGTAAGCGTCGTGATAATGAAATTGGTGTCGGTTCTACCAATGCCGATATATGGGGCTTTTATCAGCTTAAAGATAGCGTCGGTAATTACCGTGTTAACCCCGCGATTGGGCCAGCCTCAATTTTTGTGCTCCCTACAGAAGGACGTAGATCGCTTTTTGCGCTCTATGAAAACTATGGAGACGATTTTTTTACAGAGTATGGTTTCCGTGCTTGGTTAGACCTTCGTGATAATGATGTTTCGGATGAGTATTTCGCTACTAATCAGGCTGCATTGGCCATTTCGATAGAAAACGCCCGTACTGGGCTTATCTGGAAGCTGTATGCATCGATACCAGAAATTCAGCAATTACGTGCTGAATTGTTTGAGGATAAACATAAAAACAAATAGAACATTCCATAAACAATGGAAATATGTATCTTTACGTATTCAACTAATTTAGTATTAATGAAACATAGCCGTATTTTTATATTATTTATAGCCGCTACATTGGGATTCACTTCCTGTAAGCAAAAGGCCATTATGGTTAACCCTGGCGCTGTTGTCACAAAAGACGGTACAGATGATGGATTAAAAAATGTAAAAAAGGAATTTGAAGATGCTTCACGCACAGAAGATGGTATTAAGTTCACTTTGTCTTCTGATTTACTTTTTCCAACCAATTCTTCTTACTTAACAGACAAAGCTAAAGTAGAGCTTACAAAATTGTCTAAAATTTTAAATAATGATGTAAGTAAGAAAATTCGTGTCGATGGACATACAGATGCTACAGGTGAAGCTGGCTACAACCAATGGTTATCTGACAAACGTGCTGCATCAGTAAAGAAATTCTTAGAAGACTCCGGTGTTACGGGATCTAGAATTTCCATCAAAGGTCTTGGACAAACCAAACCTGTGGCGGATAACAAAACACCTGAAGGACGTCAGAAAAATAGACGTGTAGAGGTTACTGTATTAAACTAACGTAAATTTATATACAAGTAAAAAGCGTCTTACATTTTGGTGTAAGACGCTTTTTTATGTTCAGTTCGTGCTTAATAACTCGTTTAATAGTTACAAGCTTCCTCATCAAAGGGCTCAATATGAATAAATACATTACCGATGCTTGGCAGGTTCTGTATAAGATAATCTTTCAGGGCATGCGCGATATCATGACCTTCACGAACAGTCAGCTGTGCATCAACAATAGCGTGTAAATCAATTTGAAAATGCATACCTATTTTACGGATATAGCATTTCTCAATAGCCATTACTCCATCTACATTTAAAGACTTCGTGCGTACAGCCTCTTCCAAATCGTCATAGCGGTGTTCATCCATAATTTCAGCAAGTGCCGGACGGAAGATACCGTAACAGTTGTAAAGGATAAGGCCCGATGCAAATAGGGCAGCCCAATCATCGGCACTCTCATAACCCTCACCACCAAAAAGTGCGATACCAATACCGATAAAAGCAGCTACAGAGGTAATGGCGTCGGAGCGGTGGTGCCACGCATCAGCCCTAAGCGACGTGCTATTTAACAGCTTACTTTTCTTCATGATGATACGGAAAGATATCTCTTTCCATACGATGATGGCTAGTAAGATGATAAGCGTCCATGGTTTTGGTAGTTCATGCGGCGTCTGGATATTTTTTATACTCTCTGTCGCAATAACAAAAGCCGATATAACTAATAAAATCACGACAATAAACGTAATCAAAGGCTCAATACGACCGTGACCATAAGGGTGAGTTGAATCCGCTGGCCTTTTGGCATATTTAAGGCCGAATACAACAAGCATGGACGAGAAAATATCTGCTGTAGATTCTATGGCATCCGCAATCAGTGCGTATGAATTTCCGAATATGCCTGCCAACCATTTTATAAGCGCCAACAGGAAGTTGGTGAAGATGCTATAGTAGGTCGTTTTAATGGCCGAATCCTCTTTTGACATATCTTTTTTTTACAAATATAGGGCTTTCCTTGTGCTTACAAAACTGTTACGCATGAAAACCTCGTGCATTTAATTTTTAAGGCGATGCACTTGCTGTTCTTCGAAAAATTAAACTATTGTATGCAATTGTAGTCTAAGCTATTTAACAATAAAATAGGAAGGTTATGAAAATAGTTTCTTTTCAACGTGCTCTCATCCTGTTTGAGCTGTTTCGTAAACAAAAGATAACAACGAACGATCTGAATAATGCTGGGCAGAAAGCTTCACATCTAAAAAGTAGTAAGGATGATTTCTTGCTACTGGTGCAGATGGGCAAAGATACCTTGGCAGGACGCTACAAAATGAATAAGTGGAATATGTCTATCATTGCAGCCACAATCTTATATGTGGTGTCGCCAATAGATGCGATTCCTGATTTAGTTCCGGTGTTGGGATGGTTGGACGACGTTACGATTGTGGGATACGCAATATCCAAACTGACGGCAGAAATGAAGCGCTATAAAAGCGAGATGAAAACAACACCTGCATTCGTTACCACGAAGTAGGCATAAACAAACACCTAAGAAACTAGTTTCTTAGGTGTTTTAGTTTAACAATTACTTAAGGATATTCTTGTTATAGAATCTCCTTGCTCAGTAGAGCTTCTTCCGCTGGAGCTTCATCAAGGTAGCGCTCTAGGCTATCATCGAGCTCATTCATCCAACGCGTATGGTGCTTCTCCGCTTTTGTTTTATCCATAACCGAAGTATACACCTTATCCCGATAGGTCAAAATATTCTCTTCCTTATCTTTAAGCCAGCTTTTAAACATCGTAGCGACCTTCTCAAGGTTGAAAGAAGGGTAGTCCGTGTGGTCTATCAGCTCTTGAATATAATCAGTTTGGAAGTCAATATGCTCATCGCCGGTGACTGTTGACGCTTCATAGTCCATCCATTTTTTAATATCGCTCTTTCTAGCTTCAGCGTCAGGCAGGTCGATACGACCTAACATATAGTCGCGTGCAAACCAAGCTTGTGCATCAAACATGTTAAAGGTATAGTATTGATCCTGCATCCCTAAAAATAGGAGACGCTCATTGTCTTGCGCAATTACTCCTTTATATAAACCGTCGGGGTACAGACAATTTTTTGTCTTTACACGTAGATTGTCGGGAAGGAACGGGAATTTATGCTGATAACCTGTACATAAGATAACCGCATCAAAAAAGTCTGATGTTCCATCAATAAAGAAAGCTTTATTTCCCTCAAAATGTGTAACTAGTGGTTTCTCCGTAATTCCCTGAGGCCATTTCATACCAATTGGGTTTGATCTATAGGATAGCGTTATCGACTGACTACCATGTTTGTAGCATTGGATTCCAATATCTTCGGCAGAATAGCTGCTGCCCACTAATAACAAGCGCTGATCTTTAAACTGATCGGCTCCACGGAAGTCATGTGCATGCATCACCGCTCCTGGGAAATTGTCTATACCATTGAAATATGGCATATTAGGGGTCGAGAAGTGCCCCGTGGCAACAACTAAATAATCGAAAATCTCTTCAAAAGTCTCGTTTTTCGCAAGGTTATCGAACACAACACGAAACTGTTTCGTCTCCTCATTGTAGTCTACCCAGCGGGCTACCGTATTAAATTGGATATAATCGCGTGCATTACTTTGCTTAATACGTCCTTCAATATAGTCGAATAAAACTTCACGCGGCGGATAAGAAGAGATTGGTTGACCAAAGTGCTCACTAAATGTGTAATCCGCAAACTCTAAGCATTCCTTAGGCCCGTTTGACCATAGGTATTTATACATACTTCCATGAAGAGGCTCTCCATACTGGCCCACACCAGTACGCCAGGTGTAATTCCACATACCTCCCCAGTTATCTTGTTTTTCATAGCATTTGATTTCTGGAATAGGGTTTCCCTTTTTTTGTTCTGATTCAAACGCACGTAACATAGCTAATCCACTCGGACCAGCTCCAATAATTCCAACTTTGACTGCTGTCATACATAAATTTTATGCCTGTACTAATCTGCAGGCGTTAACAAACAATTATATCGAATCGTTAATATGATTCATGGGATGTTCCAAAGAACACCATAGGAAGGAAATACATAGCTGTATTCCCCAAAAGACGACTTTCTAAGAAGCCTATTTGAATGGAAACAAATAGCCGCGGGTGCTATTTGTTATTATGATTTGATAAGGCTATCATAAGCCTTATTTTTTTCCTAATCACTCATAATACGAAAAAAAAGGGACTTTACCAAATTACGGAGGGGGCTTGGCTGCTCCTTCAGCAAGATAGGGGGGCTTCTGTTAATTTTTTGTTTTTCTTAAATTTTCCTTGTTTTTTCACGTTTATTTCGTCAGTTTTTTGTCTTAGAAAGGGTCGTTCGTCTGTCCTGTGTCATGATAAGTGTCTTAAACAGCTTTTGGCATTATTTTGTATTGTCGCTAAGTGTTTAATAATCAACGCTGATTTTTAGCATAAATATGGCTGAAAATGGCGAATTGTTAAAAAAAGTTAAATGTATTTGATTTTCTATGGCTAGCTGTAAATTTGAGCGCAAATGAAAAGGACACTTATACTTGGTTTAATGATGATCTGGACAGTTTTCTGTTCGGTATTGACCTTGTCTGCAAGTCCAAATAGCTATGTGCCTTCCTTAACACAGGATCATGTTAGCCCAAAATTCAAACCTTTCAAGATTCGTCGTGACGAACAACACTCCAAAGGTCTTGTTGATCATGTTAACTTAATTGAAGGAACAGATGACGGTGATCATGTTTCGGTTGTGCAGCGTGTAATTAATGCAGCGCCGTATTTCATTGCCTTGGCTTATGCCACATTTATCTTTATTTTCTTCTTCTTTATTCGGAGGAAGCTTCCTTTTTGCCATTTTCTTGCGTCCTATGCCCAACATAGGTACTTGAAGCTTGGTGTTCTTTTGATTTAATACTCTCCATTTTATGCTATACAGTGTTGTGCAGTTTGTGCTGTGCGAACGTGACTGTTGTAGTTTTCTTTTTGCCTTACACAATCGAGTGTAATGGCTTGTTAATCAGCTAATATTACTTATTTATTATTTCAATTTATGAAAACTAATGCACTTATCCTTTTAAGTTCAATGGTATTGACGGTAGCTTGTACACAAAAACATGTGGAAGAAGCAAAAGAAGAGAAATTCACCGTTACAAACCCATTACAGGTTGACACCAGCTTAACCAAGGAGTATGTTTCTCAAATTAAATCTCAAAAAAATATTGAGATTCGAGCACAAGAAAAAGGTTATCTACAGAATATTTATGTTGATGAAGGTCAGCAGGTTAAAGCGGGGCAGTTGTTGTTTCGTATCATGCCTCAGTTGTACCAAGGAGAGTTTGATAAAGCGCGTGCAGAGGCCGATATGGCGAGCATAGAGCTACAAAATGCAGAAACATTAGCCGCTAAAAATATCGTAGCAAATAATGAAGTTAAAATGGCCAAAGCTAAGTTTGAGCAAGCTAAAGCAGAAATGTCTATTGCCAAAACACACTTGTCATTCACAGAGATACGTGCTCCATTTGATGGAGTGATTGACCGTCTTCCGCTACGTTTGGGAAGTTTAATTGATGAAGGAGCCTTGCTTACGAGCCTTTCTGATAATAAACAGATGCAAGTATATTTTAATGTGTCGGAGCCTGAATATCTTGATTATCAAACGAATAAAGCCGGTAGAGCGGAAGATAATATTCAGCTTCTTCTAGCTAATAATAAAGTTTTGCCTTACCCAGGAAAAGTAGAGTTGATTCAGAGTGAGTTTGATAATGAGACAGGTAACATAGCGTTTCGTGCAAAATTCCCTAATCCGGATGGTCTTTTGAAAAATGGACAGACAGGTAAAGTACAAATGAAAGTACCGATGCACAATGCATTAATTATTCCACAAAAATCTACCTACGAGTTGCAAGACCGTACGTATGTATTTGTAGTAGATAAGAATGGAGTTGTTAAATCACGTTTGATTACAATAGCTGGTTCTTTACCTGATCTATATATTATAGGTTCCGGTTTAAGTGCAAATGACACCTTTCTCGTAGAGGGCGTACAGAAAGTGAAAGATGATGACAAAGTTAAAAGTGAGCTTGTTAGTCCACGGGCGGTTGTAGACAATTTACGTCTTAAAGCAGAATAATTAAATTCTAAATCAGAAAAGAAGATGTTTAGTAAATTCATTCATAGACCCGTATTGGCTATTGTAATTTCATTAGTCATACTATTTTTGGGAGGGATTGCGATTTTTTCGTTGCCTGTTACCCAATTTCCATCTATTTCACCGCCTAAAGTTAATATTACAGCAGAATATCCTGGTGCCAATGGAGAGTTGATGATCAAGTCGGTTATCATCCCGCTAGAGCGTGCATTAAATGGTGTTCCCGGTATGAAATATATGGCTTCCGATGCTGGTAATGATGGTGAAGCATCTATCCAAGTCGTCTTTAACTTGGGTACCGATCCTAACCAGGCATCGTTGAACGTACAAAACCGTGTGGCATCCGTAGTGAACAAGCTCCCGCCTATTGTTGTGCGTGAGGGGGTAAAGGTGACTCGCGAGGAATCCAACATGTTGATGTACATCAATATGTATGCTGAAGACACCACTTTAGATGGTAACTTCTTGTATAATTTTACCGACTTAAATGTGTTGTCCGAATTGAAAAGGGTAGACGGTGTTGGTATGGCGACAATCTTGGGTAACCGCGAGTATGCGATGCGTATCTGGTTGAAACCTGACCGCATGCAAGCCTATAAAATATCGGCTGAAGAAGTAATGAAAGCGCTATCTGAGCAGAGTTTAGAGGCTTCTCCAGGTAAAACGGGTGAAGCATCAGGTCAGCGCTCACAAGCTTTTCAATATGTATTAAAATACGGAGGTCGTTTTACAACCGAAGAGGGATATGCTAATATTGTGGTTCGTGCGAATCCAAATGGTGAATTGTTACGTTTGAAAGATGTGGCTGACATTAAGTTTGGTAGTGCGCTATACGATTTGTACTCTACTATAGATAATAAACCTTCTGCAGCGATTACACTTAAGCAGTCTTACGGTAGTAATGCCCAACAGGTAATTAAGGATGTGAAAACGAAAATGAAGGAGTTAGAACCTTATTTTCCAAAAGGCGTGAAGTACCAAATTTCGTATGACGTATCTAAATTTTTAGATGCTTCAATGGAAAAGGTAATACATACCTTAGTTGAGGCTTTTATCTTGGTAGGTATTGTAGTATTCTTATTCCTTGGTGACTGGCGTTCGACGTTAGTACCTACGTTAGCAGTCCCTGTATCCTTGATTGGAACGTTTGTATTCATGCAGATGTTTGGCATCACGATAAACTTAATTACGCTCTTTGCGTTGGTGTTGGCCATCGGTATTGTCGTCGATGATGCCATCGTCGTGGTCGAGGCGGTCCATGCCAAGATGGAGGAAGAACATTTGTCGCCGTTCAAGGCTACAATGAAAGCCATCCATGAGATCGCCGGTGCTATTATCGCCATTACCTTCTTGATGGCTTCAGTATTTATTCCTGTTGCCTTTATGTCTGGACCAGTAGGGGTATTTTATCGTCAGTTTTCCATCACGATGGCTACGGCGATTATCCTTTCCGGTATTGTTGCCTTGACATTGACACCTGCTTTATGTGCTATTTTACTGCGCAATAATCATGGTCAGGCACGTAAGAAATCATTGATTGACCGTTTTATCGGTAAGTTCAATCAGTTCTTTGAGGGGCAGTTGAATATGTACCAAAAGGTGTTGGCTAAAGTCGTTAATAAGCGTGCTTTAACGTTTATCCTTATCGCTATTTTTAGTGCTGGAGCTTTCTTCTTAAACAATAGTCTTCCAGGCGGTTTTATTCCGAATGAAGATCAAGGAATGATTTACGCGATTATTCAAACGCCGGCAGGTTCTTCCTTAGAGCGTACTAATAAAGTAGCTAGTACATTGCAACGAATGGCTGAAGACATGGATGGTATAGAGTCTGTTTCTTCAATTGCTGGCTACGAGATCTTGACGGAAGGTACTTCTGCCAATACAGGAACCTGTTTGATCAGCTTAAAAGAATGGTCTGAACGTAAGCATAGCGCACAAGAGATTATTGAACAACTTGAAGCGAAGGCAAAAGAGATTCCTGGTGCCGAGATTGAATTCTTCCAGCCACCAGCAGTTCCTGGTTATGGTGCGGCAGGTGGTTTTGAGCTACGCTTGCTTGATAAAGAGGGGAATAACGACTTTCAAAAGATGGAGAAAGTAACTAAAGATTTTGTGAAGGCCTTAAATAAAAGACCTGAGCTATCTTCCGTATTTACTTTTTATAGCGCTAGTTTTCCGCAGTACATGTTAAATATTGATAATGATATTGCACAGCAGAAAGGAGTTACGATTGATAATGCTATGAATACATTGTCTACGTTGATTGGTAGTAATTACGAAACTAACTTCATCAAGTTCGGTCGTCAGTATAAGGTAATGGTTCAGGCCTTGCCGCAGTACCGTGCACTCCCTGAAGATATCTTGAAGCTCTATGTGAAGAATGATAAAGATGAGATGGTTCCATTCTCAGCCTTTATGCACATGGATAAGGTATATGGTCTTTCCGAGATTACACGTCATAATATGTTCAACGCATCAGAGATTTCCGGTTCGGCAGCGCCAGGCTATAGTTCTGGTGAAGCGATTAAAGCCATTACGGAAGTTGCGGCAAGCACCTTGCCACGTGGCTATGGTATCGACTGGGCTGGTATCTCGAAAGATGAGGTGGGCCGTGGTAACCAAGCGATGTACATCTTTTTAATCTGTTTGGCCTTCGTTTACCTTGTGCTAGCCGCGCAGTATGAGAGTTTCGTTATTCCGCTAGCGGTTATCTTATCGCTTCCAGTAGGTATTTTTGGTGCTTTCTTGCTGCTGAAATTATTCGGATTGGAAAATAATATCTATGCGCAGATATCACTCGTCATGCTTATTGGTCTGCTTGGTAAGAATGCCGTTTTGATTGTCGAGTTTGCCGTACAAAAAAGACAACAAGGCGCTACGCTTATCGAGGCAGCCATGGAAGGTGCTCGCGTTCGTTTCCGTCCAATTTTGATGACATCCTTTGCCTTTATTGCAGGTTTGATTCCCCTTGTTTTTGCAACAGGCCCTGGTGCCTTGGGTAACCGTACGATTGGTACCGCAGCAGCAGGAGGGATGATCTTCGGTACCGTTATCGGGGTGTTATTGATTCCTGGTTTATACTATATTTTCGGGAAAATGGCCGACGGCAAAAAGTTGATTAAGGATGAAGAAGAGAATCCGTTAACAGAAGAAATTGATCATAATGACTAAGCTAAGAAATAAACAATGGTTGTTCTCGACAGCTGTAATCCTGTCGTTAGCAAGCTGTAAAGTGCCCGCTATTCAAGAGCACAAAGCAGATATACCGCTACCTAAAGCTTATGAAGGAGCGGCAGCAGACAGTACCTCTTGGGCTAATATCCCATGGCGTACCTTTTTTGAAGATCCTAATTTGCGGGTGCTGATTGATTCAGCCCTGCAAAATAATAAAGAGCTGAAAATTACTTTGCAAGAGATAGAGATCGCAAAGAATGATGTAGCCTACCGTAAGAGTTTTCTTTCGCCGAAAGTAGGCTTGAAAGTGGGGTCTGGCGTTGAAAAAGTTGGTCGGTACACAAGTCAAGGGGCCGGTGATGCCTCTACGGAGATTGAACCTGGACGGAAGATGCCTGATCCACTAGGTGATTTTGGCGTATCTGCTGTCAGCAATTGGGAAGTGGATATATGGCGTAAGCTTCATAATGCGCAGGATGCTGCTGTATCACGCTACTTATCTAGTGTGGAAGGTAAAAATTTCGTATTCAGCAATCTTATTGCAGAAATAGCTTCTTCGTACTACGAGTTGGTTTGTGTGGATAATCAGCTAGATATTGTACGCACGAATATTGCCTTGCAAGAACAAGCCTTAGAGGTGGTGAAAGCACAACGAGAGGTGGGCCGTGTTAATGAGTTAGCCGTGAAGAAGTTTACGGCAGAGCTTTACAAAACACAAGGCATCGAGTACAAGTTGCAACAACAGGTGACAGAGGCGGAGAACCGCATCAATTTCTTGTTGGGACGTTACCCGCAAAAGATTGTACGTACACATACGGCTTTGGCAGCAGCGGTACCTACGTCGGTACAGGTAGGTTTGCCAGCACAGTTATTGCACAATAGACCCGATATTAAACAAGCGGAATTGGATCTGCAAGCTGCGAGTCTCGATGTGAAAGTGGCGCGTGCCGAGTTTTACCCATCGCTGGATATTTCTGCATCTATCGGTTTACAGGCTTTTAAACCTTCTTACTTGATTAAAGCACCGGAGTCGATGTTATACTCTTTGGCAGGTGATCTTTTTGCCCCACTAATTAATAAAGGAGCTATTCAGGCAGAGTTTAAAACAGCCAATGCGCATCAGCTGCAAGCTTTGTATAATTACGAGCAAACCGTATTGAATGCTTATTTGGAGGTGACGAACCAACTATCGAACATGTCCAATTTAGATAAGGAAACCCATAAACAAAATAGTCAGGTGGAGGTGCTCAACAGCTCAATCGATATTTCTAAAGAATTGTTCGCTAATAATAAAGCGGAATACTTAGAGGTATTGACAACGCAACGTGATGTGTTGGAAGCGAAGCTGGATCTTCTCGATATGAAGAAAGAGCAGTTTGAAACTATGATTAAAATCTATAAAGCCTTGGGTGGCGGATGGAAATAAGTTGAACGGACTTCTTTGCATTTTAAACCTCGTTATCGAAAGATAACGAGGTTTTTTTATTATCTTACTTATAGTTTATCTTCATTTTCCATCTGCTGCAGGAACGAAGCAACGAAATCATCGTCGTTCAATTCTGGATAGTCAGCATGCACACGGTCTATTTCGGCTTGCTGTCCTGGAGATAATACTTCTTTGGGATTTAAGCACCAAATGCCTTTTAGCAGGCCTTGCTTGCGTAATACTTCATGGATTCCAGGAATGCAACCGTGAAAATGGTTCGCCGGATCAAAGAAGGCCGCATTACTGTCGGTAACATGCACACCTTTTGCTAAAAGGCTATTCAATGTTTCCACAGCAGGATTTTTACGGTATGCTTTGATTTCATCCATTAATGCTACCGCTTTGGCTGTCCAAACGGCCCAATGTCCTAATAAACCGCCTTTGAAAGTTACCGTTACAGGAGTACCATCTACCGTGAAGTTATAGTCTGTTAGCAAGTCTGCTAAGATATTGTCATCATTGCCGGTATACATGGCAATCTGGTCACGGCGGCTAGAATTGGCAACGGCGCGCATAACATCTAGTGTTTGGTAGCGATTGAAAGAAGCACATTTAATGGCTTCAACATTATCAATCTCTACAAAGGCTTGCCAAAAAGAATAACTGAAGATACGGCCTCCAACGGATGGCTGTAGGTAAAAACCAAAGACAGGCATCACCGCTGCTACCGCGCGGACGCGTGCTAATATTGCCTCCTCCGTCCAGTTTTGCAGGCCACCCATACTGAGTAGGCCGATATCATAACCTAGTGAAGAGGCTAATTCAGCTTCTTTTACAGCTTGTTCTGTAGGGCCACAGATACCCGCAATTTTAAGAAATCTATTGCCTAGCTTTGCTTTATCAATTTCTTCGGCCGCAATGCGTAATACCGGCTCCAGTAAGTTGTATTGTGGCTCCCGAATTTCAAATTGCGTCGAGTGGACCGCTACAGCAATACCTCCAGCACCACTTTGTATGTAGTAGTTGGTTAGTAGGCGCTGGCGTTGCTCATCGAGCTGTCTGTCTTCCGTGAGGGCAAGTGGATGTGCTGGCAGAACAAGGCCTTCCTGTAGTCTCTCTTTTAGTTCAGGGTGTAGTCTTTTCATTAGAATTTTCCTCCTCTCTCTTGAAAGTGTGTCGCTTTACCAAACTCTTCGCCCTCATTAAGTAACCAGGTCGCCGTAATGTCAATGACCTCACGAATGGTAACGCGTGGATAGCCGAATAGGCGGTGGCTCTCACTAGCGTTGTTCAGCAAAGCTGTACCTTGTGCTTCATGGATAAACTGTGGCTCTTTATTAAAAAGTTTGCCAAATTGTTGCGCTACCCAGCGAGTAGATAATGTTTCAGGTCCTGTGACATTGAGCATCTTAGCGGGGCTTTCGCAATGTAGCAAAGCACGTATAGCCCATTCGTTTGCATCGCCCTGCCAAATGACATTCACGTTTTCGGTACGCAGGTCTATTGCTTTTCCCGCTAAGACGGATTTAGCAACTTCTAAAATCACACCATATCTAAAATCTACCGCATAATTGAGGCGATAAATCAAGGTTGGTGTTTCGTTTTTCTTAGCAAAATATTGGAAAATACGCTCTCTGCCTAAGCACGACTGTGCGTATTCACCAATAGGCTCTGGAGTGCTGTCTTCACATACGCCTGCTTCATTTATTTTAACAAAAGGAAGCACATTTCCCGAAGAAAAAGCGACAATATTGGCGTCTTTAAACTTCTCGGCTACTCTTCCCGGCAAATAGGTGTTCATGGCCCAGGTGAAATCCTCGTTTCCTGTAGTCCCGAATTTATGGCCGGCTAAAAATATAATATTTTGTACTTGTGGTAAGGCTTGTAGGTCAGTATCATTCAGCAAATCACAAGGAATCGTAATGATCCCCAAATCTTCTAACTCTTGACGTTTCTTAGCATCCGAGAAGCGTGAAGCGCCATAAACTTTCTTCTCAATACCTGCCGCCCTGATGGCATCAACGGCTAATTTACCCATGCTAGGGCCCATTTTGCCGCCAATGCCAAGTAGCATGATATCGCCGTCTATTTTTTGTATATCTTCAATTAAAGTAGCTGATGGTTTTGTCAGCGATTGTTCAAATTCAAGTAAGTTTATCATAATCTATGCTTATAAAAAAAGTTGTTTAAAGTTTACGATAGCCAAGAAGATAACCAGTAAAAGACCTAGTATTCCAGCTATTTTTTGAAAAGTATTGTTTTTCTGTGGCCCCATAAATTCTTCGCTATTCGCAACAATAAACAAGGCAATACCAATAAAGGGAACCAAAAATATCGTTACACTTTGCGCTAAGACAATAAGTTGTAGGGGCATCTTGCCAAAAATTAAGGCGATGATAGCACCAAAGACCATGACAGCCGAGATGAACCATTTTACGTGCTTGCTATCAAGCTTGCTCGAATAGCCTAAGGAGTCGCCCAGCATGGCGCCACCAACCGTAGCATTACCAATTAAAGAAGAGAAAGATGCACCAAACAATCCGATGAAAAAGAGGGTAGTAGCCGACGAACCGAATAGGGGTTCTAGTGCTTTTCCCATATCTGATGCGGAGTTTACATGTATTCCTTTAGGGTGCAAGATTGCCGCGCCACAGATCAGTACGATGGCACTCATTAATCCTAATAAGAAAATACCAATGGTACTACTAAATTGCGCATTGTCTTGGTTTTCCCGAGTTTGGTTGAGTGATTTGCGTTTCTCTTGTACAAGGTACGCTTGGTAGAAAGCGCCTACCAGCGAAAAGCAAGAGGCAATGAAGGCAACGACAAGTCCGGTTGATGCCTCAGGAATCGATGGAATTAAGCCTTGAGCAATGCCTGCCAAATCGGGCTTCGCTAGAAAGGAGGTTGTCACAAAACAGACAAGCATCAGGATAATTAAAGCGAGCATGATGCGTTCAAGCATCTTGTAAAATTGACGGAAGAATAAAAGAGCAATACCCGCAATATTGAATAGTATGATCCAGAGCTTACCACTTGTTCCCGTAGCTTCCGCCAAAGCAATGCCTACACCTGTGGAATTTCCTGCCTGGAAGGATGTTGCCACCAAGAAGATGCCTATTCCGATAATAATGCTAGCGGTCTTTCCTAGTTTCTTGCGAATCAGCGTTAGTAAAGAGTCGTCACTAGCATAACCGATACGCGCACTCATATTGGTGAAGATGAGCATAAAGAATATAGCGACTACAATCACCCACAGTAAGCTGTACGAAAATTCAGCACCCATTTTTGTGGTGATAGTCATCTTGCTGGGGCCAAACACGAGAGCCGCCGTAATAATTCCGGGACCAAGTACCGAAATCAGTTTTAGAAAATAATTTTTCTTCATAATATGGAGTAAGAAAGGTTAGCGCTTTTGTTTGATTTGATTGGCTGTGATTGATGTGCCGCTACCAAACTGCTTGCTGATGTAGCTAAGGAGGCTGCTGAGCTCTTCATCTTTCATAAAAGCAAAGCTCGGCATCATTGTTCCATAGTTTACCCCATCAATGGCCTGCTTGCCATCAAGGCCTTTAAGCACAATGGTTAGGAGGCTATTGCTGTCTTTTACCCTTGCTGAGCCTTTTAACGGTGGGAAGGAGTTTTTCACACCAAGACCATCTTCTTTATGGCAAGAAGCACAGTAGTTTTTGTATAAAACAGCACCATCAACTTTTGCCGGGGTTGCCGGCTTATCTTCCGTTAATAAGTTGTCCTTTAAGGCTTTTTTAACAGGACGTAGGCGTATTATTCGATCGTCCGTAGGTTTCGGGAATCCCGGTTGTGGGTTCCAGTCACGATTGCTTGTTGTTAAGAAAATATCGCCATTGGGCGCTACGCACACTGCTCTAATTCTACCATAACGATTGGTGAGAAACACTTTTTCTGAAAGAATGCTTTTACGGTCGTCTGCCAAATGTAGAATGCGTAAACTTTGGTTCTTTAAGGTGCCTAATAATAAACTGTTTTTCCATTCTGGGATGATATCATGGTCGTAAAATGCTAACCCTGATGGTGCAATTGGTGGCCCCCAAGTGCGCAAAGGTGCTGTGAAGGCCGTTGTTGAACCTTTTTTCTCAGCTTCTGTGCGTGTGTCATAGCTGCCTTCAAATAATGGCCACCCATAGTTGTGTATGGGTAAAATATGGTTTACTTCGTCTTCAATGGCATCGCCATGTTCGGAGGTGAAAATATTTCCACGCTCATCGATAGTTAGTCCTTGCATATTGCGAAAACCCCAGGCATATACATAAGAGTTTGGAATAGGGTTGTCTTGCGGAATGCTGCCATCTAAGTTTATGCGTAATATCTTTCCGTTTAAGCTGGTTGAATCTTGAGCTGTAGGAAAGTCGTAGGCATCGCCCGTCGCCCAATAGATGATATCTTTTTGGGTAAGGTGTAAGCGTGTGCCATTATGTGCGGTATTTCCTCTGATTTCCAAAAGTTGTGTTGGATGGATTAAAGTGTCCGTAGCGTATTCATAACGAACTAATTTGGAGCTTATAACGCTATCTTTCTTTGTCGTGTAGTTTAGGATGACGTAGGGATGCTCAGCATCTGTTTTTTGTACGGCAATTCCTAGCAATCCTGTAGACCGTTTTTGAAATACATCCGTAAGATGGAGAAGCTGTTTAACCTTTCCGGTTTTTAAATCTAATTGTTTTACGGTACCCGCAATCTCAGTGAAGATAAGCTTGTCTTTGTGATAGGCGAGCTCCCAAGGTACCTGCAGGCTATCTGCTACGGTCGCTATTTCCAATGTTGTGCTATCCAACTGAAGGTAGTCATCCACGCTTTTGCTGTAGTCTCCTGCATTTTTACAAGCTTGCCCCATTGCCAATGCCGCTAAGGCATAGATAAACAGTTGGTTTTTCATACATACATATTAGGTTTCGGATTTGAGGTCCAAATTGTTAATCCAAATATAAGTAGAAAATAATTTGGTATACAAAAAATATTGAAAAAAGTATTCAAAATAAATTTCACTGTTTTGGGTTATCTGCTTGTCTATAACTTCACTAGGCTTTTAAGGAAAGAAAAAAAATATGTTAAATTATTTTGATTGTTTACATAATCATTTTATAATTGTATACAATAATCAATATATACCCTTCTGGATGCTTATGATACATCTAGAAAATAACGTGCTACTAAATTATGAATGTCTATGAACGTAAACAAAGATTTGTGTGGTCATTTATTCCTTAATGAAGGTTTTATCTGGCATCTGGCAGGATTGTAATAATATAATATTCCACTTTAAACCAAAAATTAATGAAATCTAATCTGAACAGGATTCGAGACATTGTCTTTTGCAACAAGGTACTATACTTAGTTCCGGTGTTGCAATTAGCGAGCATGAGTATTTCCAAAGGGGAGTCTTATCGTGTCGCTAATGCATCTGTGCTATTCGAAAAAGGGGCAGGGGGGCCTTTGCGTGTGCAGACAATGATGCTCAACAAACAAGAGCTTTTGCGGGGAAAAGTTCTTGATGCTCAAGGGCGCCCACTATCGGGGGCTGAGGTCAGCAATTTAAAAAACAAAGCAGTAGTCACCACGGGTGCAAATGGGGAGTTTGCCATCCAAGCTGCGGCTACTGATGTGTTGCGTATTCGATTAATCGGTTTTGAAAGCCGCGAGCTTCCAGCTTCCTTAGCGCAGTCTATCACGCTGAAAGAAAGCCTTACCGATTTGGATGAGGTGGTGGTAGTTGGTTATGGTACGCAAAAGAAGTCGGCCATAACTGGCGCTGTATCTACAATTAAGCTTGATGAAACGACCGCAGCGCGTGGTCTATCCAATGTGTCGCAGGCGCTATCGGGTATGATGCCCGGCCTAGAGGTTAGTCAGAAGTCGGGTATGGCGGGTAATAATGCGGCCGATGTGATGATTCGCGGCTTGGGGAGCTCGAATAATGCAGGACCTTTGATTGTCGTGGATGGTATGCCTGATGTGAATATGAATCGGGTAAATGTGAATGATATTGAGAGTGTTACGGTGTTGAAAGATGCCTCTTCAGCAGCGGTTTATGGGTCGCGTGGTGCTAATGGTGTTATTTTGATAACAACGAAGTCAGGGAAACGTAATTCGAAAGCATCGATTTCAGCAAGTGGTACATGGAGTTTAGTGAAGCCTACGAGCAATTTTGATTTCGTAAATAACTATGCGCGCGCCATGACGGCTACACAACGTGCCGAATCGGTCAATGTTATGCCTGGTTCGTTTAACTTCCGTAATGCGACCATTGATAAATGGTTGGCCATGAGTATGATTGACCCGCGCTTGTATCCAAGTACCGATTGGTGGGATGTGGTACTGCGTGATGGACAATCTGCCAACTATAATGTTTCTGCAACGGGAGGTAGTGAGAATAGCAATTATTACCTTTCTGCAGGGATGCTTGATGAAAAAGGTATTCAGATAGGTAATGATTTTAAGCGCTATAATGCGGCATTTAACTTTGATACCAATATCAATAAGAAGATTTCTACTGGATTACGTTTTTCTGGAAACTGGTCTAAGTATAAGTATAACTACGAGGATGGAATGACGGCTAACTCAACGAGTGGGTTAGATCTGTTTACTTCGCCGGCAGGTATTCTTCCTTATGATCCATTGACGGGTTGGTATGGAGGGGCGATGGCCTATAATGAAAGCGTACAGGCTAATAATATTTATGCTGACTATATGGTGCGTAACCTTAATAACATGGAGCAGAAACAAGCTCTTGTTAATGGTTATGTAGATTGGAAGCCCTTAAAAGGACTTTCTGCGCGTGCTGATTACACCATCAATTATGATACGCGTTTCCAATGGAAAGCGGATATGCCTACCGAGCTTTATAACATACAGACGGAAATGGTGACAAGAACCTTGGTTTCTAAAAATGAAGGTATCTATAATACGGATCGTGAGAATTATAAAACGCAGCTGAACTTCCGTTTGTCTTATGATACCAAATTTGGTGAAGATCATAGCTTTTCTGCTTTAGCGGTATATAGTGAAGAGTATTGGAAAAATAGAATTTTAACGGGAAGCCGATTGGATAGGCTGCATCCAAATCTACACGAAATCGATGCCGCATCCAAGGATGTGCAAACATCGGGAGGTTCATCATCAGCCGAAGGCTTGCGTTCTTATATTGGCCGTTTAAACTATAGCGCCTTTAACCGCTATATCGTGGAAGGAAGTTTTCGTGTCGACGGTTCATCTAAGTTCTTGCCAGGTGATCAGTATGGTTTCTTTCCATCAGGATCCGTAGGTTGGGTGATTTCGGAAGAGCCATTCTTTCAAAACTTAAAAGCTAAAACGGCCCTGAGTAATGCTAAAATTCGTGCTTCTTATGGTTCCTTAGGGAATAACTCTGGTGTTGGTCCTTATGAGCAACAAGAGATGTTGACGTCCAACCCTTATTATTTAGGGGCAAATGTTGTTCCTGGTCTGATTAATAGACGTCTGGTTAACTACGATTTGACTTGGGAGAAAACCACTGTTTTTAATTTAGGTTTGGACTTAGCTTTCTTTAATAATCGATTGACGACAGAATTAGAGTATTATAGACGATTAACGACGGGTTTAAATCGACCTTCTGACGTTTCTATGCACCTGACCGGATTGTTTACAGCTCCACGGAGAAATATCGGAGAGATGGAAAACAGAGGGGTAGAAGCAAATATTACGTGGAATGATAAGGCTGGCGATGTACGCTATCTTTTGAACTTCAATATTGGCTATAACAAGAATAAACTCTTGTCATGGAATGAACAGTTGCAGCGTGGCTCTCTTTTCATAGATATGCCTTACAATTTTGTCTATGCGTTTGAGGCTATAGGTATTGCACAAACGTGGGAAGATGTATACAAAGCTACGCCGCAAGGGGCTGCTCCAGGTGATATCTTATTGAAAGATGTGAATGGAGATGGCAAGATTGATGCCAATGACCGCGTCGCCTATCCTGCCTATCAGTTGGGACGTCCGAAAGTTAACTTTGGTTTCCGCGGCAATGTGGCGTGGAAAGGATTTGACCTTTCCTTTCTATTACAAGGAGCAACAGGACGCAAAGAGTTTTGGATGAACAGGTCGAATACACCTTCTTTAGGGACGGCAAATCAGGCGGTGACGGTAGATCAATGGGAGAATAGCTGGAACCTAGATAATCGTAATGCTTTATATCCTCGTTTATTACCTAGCACCTTGATGGGTAATAGTACGAATTCCTATTTAAGCACCTACTGGTTGCAAAATATGTCATACCTGCGTGTAAAGAATCTGCAATTGGGATATACCTTTCATAAAGATTTGTTGAAAGAATTGGGTATAGGTAAGTTACGTGTTTATGGCTCTATGGATAATGTAGCTGTTTTTACCAAGTTTAAAGGGCTTGATCCGGAGAAAAGTAGCTATAGTAATGATGCTTATCCTATCACGAAGAGCTTTGTGTTTGGTTTGAATGTTGAATTTTAAGAAGAGTTTTATGAAAAATACTACATATATAAAGGGGCTTTTTCTTGGGCTTTTTGGGTTGACCATGCTCGTGTCGGGCTGTCGTAAAGACCTCTTGAAGCAGGATCCTACTTCTGCGCCTAGTCCAAATACTTTTTGGGTAAGTGAAGATGATGCCAAGTCTGCTTTAATGGCTAATTATGCCAATTTTAGACCTTGTTTTGATCGCGATTATCACTTTGATGGTCATGGTGAGTTTTTGAAGATGTGGAATGTCGGTGCAGCACCGATTTCGATGACTGTAAATAGCCCGAGTAATTATGGTGGCGGTGCGTCAGCATTGTACCGTGCCCTTTACGGGTCTGTTTTTTCTTCTAATTTCGTGATTGTTAATGTGCGTGATCGTTTGCTTCCTAAGGCGAAAACAACGGCGGCACGCGCCAATTTAGAGGCTATCATTGCCGAAGCACGCTTGCTACGCGGTATCGCTTACTTCCGTCTGATCTCTTTATGGGGTGATGTTCCTTATTTTAATCAGGCTTCACCAGCAGTGATTGAGGCCGATACCGTTTCGCGAATGTCTATAGCACGGGTTAAGGATTCTATTATGGCTGATTTTACCTATGCGATAGAGAAGCTACCAAAAAAAGGAGAGATTATTGGTCGTGCAGGGCAGCCAGCAGCGTTGGCATTCCGTGGTAAGCTACAGTTATTCTGGGGGAGCTGGAAGAAAAATGGATGGCCAGAGCTGGATGGTTTTACACAGTCGACTTCTGAAGCGAAAGTAGCATTCGAAGGGGCCGCAGCCGATTTTAAACGCGCTATCAACGATTATGGCATGAAGTTATTCCGCAACGGCGACCCTGGTTCTTGGGGTGAAATGGGGGATGCCAATGTGTTGCCAAATTATTACTACATGTTTATTCCGACCACGGGCAATTTAAGTCAAGATGAAGAAATGGTGATGGTGTTGACGCACGGTGGTGTCGGTACAGGTCAAAGTGAAGAATATGTTCGCGTATGGACTGGGCCACTGGTGGCGTATGGTCAGAATCAGGCTATTCCTCGTTATGAAATGGCCGATCGTTACCAGTCGACAATCACGGGTGATTTCTTGCCAAAAATGGTGCAGATGGATCCCGGAAAAGTGCCTACAGCACGTACGGCTGCAAATTCAAGCGTCAATCCGGAGTCGTACCGTAACCGCGATTACCGTATGAAGGGAACTATGATGTGGGAATATGAGAAAATCATGGGTATGACGGCGACGGATGCGACGGGCTTCCTTGTGTTTTTATATAAAAATTGGGGTAATAAAGTTACGGTTGGCGGAAGTGTGTACACGACCTTCACAGATAACACGACAAATCTATCCGGATTACAGGCGCGTAAATTTGTCCGCAATTATGCGGGGGTGTCACGCAGTGACGGTAACTACAATTGGCCATTAATGCGCTTGGCAGATATTTATTTGATGTATGCTGAAGCAAGCAATGAGGCTTACGGCCCGCAGTTGGATGCGATAGATTTGGTCAATAAAATACGCCGTCGTGGTAACCTTCCGGCTTTGAAAGCAGATAAAACAGCGAGTAAAGATGCTTTCTTTGACGCAATCGAGCAGGAGCGTATCGTAGAGCTTTTTGGCGAAGGTCAGCGCCCGTTCGATTTACGTAGATGGCGCAAGCTGGAGACTGTCTTTGGTAAGGTGTATGGTGATGGTTTGTGGTTTAAAGATACTTTTGGCAATAACTGGGAGCGTTTCTTCTTTAATGAACCGGAGCTAACGTATCAGCGTTGTTATATCTATCAGATTCCGGAGACGGAAAGAAACAGAAATCCAAATTTGACACAAAACACGCCGTGGAAATAGTTTGATAGCCTTTATAATTTGAAAAAAATGAAAAATATAAAAATAGTAAGCTTATTTCTTATTGCGACGGTTTTACTGGTCGTAGGCTGTAAGGATAATTATCCGATGGATGATGATGGCTTGTTGATTACGAATCGTGCCGAATGCTACGTCAGTAATTTCGAGCTTTTAGGAGCCGATTTTCAAACGGTACGCACAAAGGCTGCTCTTATTGATACGGTAGCACAACGTATTGATGTCGAGGTGATGTTTGGGACCGATCTAAAGAATTTGTTTCCTCAATTTAGCTTGGTAAATGATGCTGTTTTGGACCCTAAGATTGTGGGGAGAGAAGATTTTTCTAACCTAACAACGCCGAGAACATGGACTGTTGTGTCGGGCAATCGGAAGGTGAGAAAAACGTATACTGTTTATTTAACCGTTAAAAAATAAAGTCATGAAGAACATCAAAAAATACCCTTGGACAAAAGCTCTTTTTGTGCTGCTGGTTACTTTGACCGTGGCCTCATGTAAGGATAAAGTATATGAAATTCCGGGTGCCAAATCGGGCTTGCAAACAGATGTACTGAAGCGATCCTTAGGTCCCAATGTGGTAGGAACAGCTATCGAGTTTGTCTTTGCTGCCGCAATTTTACCGGAAGAAGGTCGTATAGCTGAACTTTCCGTAGAAGCGTCTATACCTGGTGCTGCTAAAACCTATTTGGAGCACCGCACTTTTGAGCCTTCTGGTAGTGGTGAGGTGGCTACGGTGGTAGGGACGCCAGCCGTCAATGAAGTTAATAGAACGACCGTAACGCTGACGCGTGATACCGCTGCTGTAGCACTTCGTTATTACTACTTTATTCCAGAAGAAGCGCGTGGCAAAACGGTGAAATTCACCTTTCATGCGAAGACGAAAGATGGTAAAACAGCCTCTTATGAGATGGGACCATATGAAGTTCGTATGATGGATATGGCCTTGGATTTGGTGGCTACCGATGCGCAGAAATGCTATATTTCTATTGAGGATATGAAGGTTTACAATGCGGCTGAGATTGCTGCAGCACCACAAAAGGCTGACTTAGTTTATCTATACCGCGCTTTAACGAACGTTACTTTTGCGCATGCTTTGGTAGCGCCTTCGGCGGATCCAATCTACCTGCCGGGCGTAACGTTGCCAACGGGGGTCAATAATCGTACAAAAATCATTAAAGCATGGACGGTGCGCGACCAGCAATTGGCGCGACTACAGTATGGTGTTTTTGTCGATGATATTGATTTGCGGGAGCGTACTTTCGTAGACGCGCCTGATTTTGCAATTAACGTGCGTAATGAAGGTGGTGTTTGGGTGGAGACGGCGGACGGACGATACCGTGCTTATGTTTATATTAATGCAATAAACCCGACAGCAAAAACGATGACGGTAAGTATAAAAAGATTAAAGGTTAAGTAATAAGTTAGTAGAAGCTAGATTAGCCTTTGTGGCTAAACAATTTAGATATATTTAGATGAGAAGAACTTTTTTATATACGATACATTTTTTAATTACTGTTAATCTAATTCTGTTTAGTTCTGATAGAGCGCAAGCTCAAAAACACGAGACTGACAATGGGGGAAGTTTTGTGAAAACAATTTCTGCGGAGGATATGCTTATTCAACATAAGCGTATCCTGTTGCAGAAAAAGTCCAGCACAAATCCCTATGCTACACTGAGCCTGAAACCGCAGGTTTCAGCCAAAGAGGCCGAAATGGATGTGAAGTTGAAGGTCACCGTTCCTAAAGAAGGGCTTTATGTTTTTGAAACTTTCGCAGTACCCATAGCAAAAGATAGTTATGGCAAAACATTAAAAGATAAATTCTTAGCGAGTCATATTCGTATCCAACAAAAAGAGAAGCGACCTACAAATCGGGTGCTGTATGATAACTACAAAGGTAGCGTGCAGGTGCTCGGTAAGTTTGAGCTCGCTAAAGGGGAGAATGAAATAAGTTTAGGGCTGCCTGAAGGGCTGCGCTTGGCTACCGTTACGGTGCGTGCCTATGAAGCTCCGCAGCCAATTCAAGAGGCCTTAGCTTATGTGCCTACAGTTGTGCCACCAGCAGGACATCCGCGTTTATGGGTAAATCAGGAAAGTCTAAAGCTGGTGCAGAGCCGTTTGTTGGCTGCGGAAAACAAAGATGTATGGGAGAAGCTGAAAGCTGAGGCGCAAAATCCATATGCTTTTTCTTTTGATTCACAAGTCGAGATTGGTTATGACGAAGCGCTTGAATTGATAATTGAGAAAAAAGCCTTTTACTACTTGATGACGAATGATGTTAAGGTGGGTAGTGAAGTGCTACGATTGACCAAAGATTATTTAAGTGTACTGGAGTTTGGTACAGCCATGTATGGCGATATATCGCGCGAAATTGGTCGTGCTATTTATAGTGCAGCTTTAGTGTATGATTGGTGTAATCCGATATTGACGGTAGCGGATAAAGATTTTCTGCGCAAGGCAATGTTACGCTTAGCGAAGGATATGGAAATTGGATGGCCTCCATTTCATGGTCCAGAAAGTATTATTAATGGGCACGGTAATGAAGCGCAAATTTGTCGCGATTTATTAGCGATGAGCATCGCCATCTATGATGAAGATCCGGAGCCTTACAAATACACGTCGTTTACCGTTTTGGAGCAGCTCGTGCCTATGCGTCAGTTCGAATATGCGTCGCCACGCCATAATCAAGGCGTTGATTACGGGGGCTATCGCTTCGGTTGGGAAATGCATGCCGTTTGGTTTTATTATCGCATGTTAGGACGTGAGGTCTTTGATAGTAATATCAAAAACTTGCCTTATTATTGGGTGTACATGCGTACTCCTGATGGTAAAATGCTGCGTGATGGCGATATGTTCAACGTTAAGTATGCCAGTAGCGGCAATTTCTACTGGAAGAATCCACAAACGATGCTATTGAGCTATGCCTATTCGGGTGACCCTATCATCAAAGGGGAGTTCTACAAGCAAGGGGCTTTGCCTGATAATCCGGTGTTATTCTTGCTTTTGAATGATCCAAACCTTGTGGCGCAGAAAAGCCATGATGAACTACCGCTAACAATTGATTTTGGCGATGTATTGGGTGGAATGATTGCACGTACTGGCTGGAATCAGCAGCCTGAAAGTAAGGATGTTGTTGCCGAGATTAAAGGTGGTGGTTATCATTTTGGAAATCATCAACATGCCGATGCTGGAGCTATCCAGCTTTATTACCACGGTAATCAAGTGGTAGACCTTGGTTTGTACCTTTCTTATGGTCCTCCTTATGATTTTAACTTCAATAAACGTTCGGTGTCGCATAGCATGATGCTGGTGCGCGACCCTAAGGAGCCGCTACGCTTTCGTACGGAGGCTAACGATGGAGGCACACGCTTTAGTCAGTTGTTTCCGAAGACCGCAGAAGAAACTACACAAGATCCATGGTTTAATACAGGTGAGGTGAAAGCAGTAAGCTTTGGCCCTGATAAAAAGAAACCTGTATACAGTTACTTTCAGGTGGATTTAACGGCTGCATATACCAGTAAGATTAGTGATTACACGCGTAACTTCTTGTTTATTAATCTAGAAAATGATAGCATTCCTGCCTTGGTGGTTATGGCTGATCATATACGTAGCGCAAATCCTGATTTCCAGAAATATTGGCAAATAAATACATTGAATGCGCCTCTCGACTATGCTGCTGGTTGGCATCTGTATAGCGAAGTGAAAGGAATAAAAGGTAATACCTATGTAGATATGCTTTATCCATCAGCTGCCGACCGTAAAGTTGAAGTGTTATCGGGGGAGCTGGCTAATCATGTATTTGGCTTCCAGTATAAGCCTAATTCATTATGGCCTGAAGCTAAAGGTACGCGCATCATGGTGTCGCCAAAGACAGCGCAGCAGGATGACTCCTTTTTAACGGTATTTCAAATGACAGCAGATGGCGTCCTTCCTCATGCGGTAAAGCGTCGTAAGGAAGGTGATTTCTATGTGTTGGAGCTGGCCAATCAGGTAATTTGTGTGCCTGCTCGTTCGGGTTTTCTTTCGGGTGAAATTCGTCTGGATAATCTAGGTGCTAAAAACAAGCGTATTACGGTTGTAGGGCTGGAGTCAGGCTATTGGCAAGCTACCGATGGTAGTGCAGCGCCGAAGAGCGTTATTATTCAAGCGCGTAATAATGTATACAGTATAGAAACTAAAGCTGATCGATTGATTTTGAAGCCTGGTCGTTTTTACGGGTTCCCGGAATATAAAATTGATTGATAATAAAAGGCTTGTCATGTTTTCGTTATATGCGAATAAAAATGTAGATTTGATGTTTTAATGTATACAAAATGAAAGAAGATTCACTGTCCTATAAAGTATATTTAGAGGTTCGTAAGAAAATCCTTTCCAATCAATTGGTTGGTGGTGCGCGATTAGTAGAGAGCCAATGGGCAGATAAAATGAGCGTTAGTCGTGTTGCCGTTCGGGAAGCTTTTATGCGTCTTGCTGGTGAAAACTTAGTCGATTTTGGCGAAAAAGGAGGGAGCTTCGTAAAGAAAATGACCTCTGATGATGTGCATGAGATTCGTGAACTTCGTGAGCTTTTGGAAGTAGGTGCCTTGAAGTTGATCTTTGAAAAAAGAAATGACACACTAATTGATGACCTTGAGCAACTGTGTAAGGATTTTGAAATCATGGTTGATAAAGGGTACTTTGGTGGAGCTTGTGAAGCGGACATCCGTTTTCATGAAAGGCTAATCGAGGGGGCTGGAAATCAGCGCTTATTGAATATTTATAAAAATAGCAATATTCCACTTTTTCATATGAAGATTGATTCTATGCTTAATGATCTGGACGATTATGTACTCACCAAAGAAGAGCACGCCCAGATTTTAGATGGGATTAAAAGTGGTAATTATGAAAAGTCGTTGAAGGCGCTTACGGCGCATTTAGATCGTGGTGAGAAAGAGGTGCTATCCCTTGTCTTTGACTAAAGACTACGTACATTACGAAAATCGTTATACATAAAAGAGGCTTTCTGCAATGCGCAGAAAGCCTCTTTATTTTAGCTTAAAATTCCACGATAGGAGCTCTGCCTATGCCATAGCTTTCCGTTCTCAGCTTCCGTGATAACAAGTCCTAGTTTTCCTGTAGGGTCAAATGCACAGTTGGTAGGATTTTGGCCTTCCAATCTAATTTCTTCTACTAAGCTGTAGGTTTTATTGTATACATTTATTTTTCCCTCGCCATATACCGCAATATATAGGTTCTCGTCTTCATCAAAGGCTATTCCGTCAGGGCCAACGGCACCTCCTGTCGTTATAACGGCCTTTGTATTTTTCCAAGTTAAGCCTGTGGCATCCCAATCTCCACACCATATTTTTGTGCTTCCTGTTTCAGCAATATAAAGTTTTTTGCCATCTGCACTGAAGGCTAGGCCATTGGGATAGTTCATGTCTTTAGCTAAGATAGATACGCTTCCAGCAGGCGTTAGGCAGCATATATAGCCATCAAATTTATGCAGGGCATTTCCTGAGCAGGTGAATATCAGGTTGCCTTTTGTATCGAAAGCAAGGTCATTGGGGTGGTTTAAGGGTTTGTTATCTAGCTTATCTACGATAGTCTCGGCGCTGTGGTTGCTCGATGTAAAACGGCATATACTGTTGTTTCCTGCATCACAATACCAGATATTATCCTGCCTGTCTAGGGCGAGTCCATTTGGCTGACCGCCAACAAAATGTCGGATTGTCTTCCCTTCTTTATAGTGTACTAAATTGCCTGCTTCCTTCTCGACAAGCCAGATGCTTCCATCTTTTAAGCATAGTGGGCCTTCCGGAAAAGCGAGGTCGGTTATGAGCTGCTGAACAGCCAAACTATTCTTTCGCATATTTTTTTTAGATTTATTATAAAAGTATACAAAAATATACTAATTTAGTTTACAATTAAAACGACCGTTACTGTAATTATCAATAAACCTAATATAGTCTACATTTAAAAAACAAAAGCGGAATGCGCACCTTAATGGAAGGCATCCGCCCGGTGACTAAAAATACATAAACATAAATTAATAAACTATGACATCATGGGAACAATCCGCCAGTGTTTTGGCGGAGAATGAAAACTGGATACCTGGAGGCATTGTATCGTTGAATAGAAAGTCGGATCCTAATATTTGTTTCGTCCGTGGAAATGGTAGCCGTGTTACTGACCTAGAAGGAAATGAGTATATCGATTATCAGGCAGGTTTTGCGGCTTCTTTCTTAGGGCATAATGACCCCGATATTAATGCTGCTGTGCAGCAAACGCTCCAACAAAATCAGTTGTTGATGGGAGCAGGCCCTACCTTGTTGGAAGGGGAGTTTGCTAAATTGTTTTGTCAGGCTGTGCCTGCCGTAGATAGTATACAAATCACTACGACAGGCTCTGAGGCGACTTACCATGCTATTCGTATTGCACGTGCTGCAACCAAACGTGAACACATTATTGTGATGCAAGGTGGCTATAACGGCTGGCACAATGATGTTGCGTGCAACGTTATCAGTGCATTAAAAGATATAGGCCCTTACGTTAGTCCGGGTGAGTATCCCTATGATGCAGGGTCTGCAGGGGTGCCTGTAGGGCATAGTAGCCTTGTTCATATTGTTAATTATAATGACCTGGAATCTGTAGCTTACGTTGCTAAACGTTATCCTGTAGCCTGTATCGTGCTGGAGCCTATGTTGCAGAATGTCGGTATTGTAAAGCCACTACCGGGCTATTTGGAAGGCTTACGCAAACTGGCCGATGAGCTCGGTTTCTTATTAATTTTTGATGAGGTGAAAACTGGATTTCGCCATGCTTTGGGCGGTTATCAGTCTATTGCAGGTGTTGAGGCCGATTTATCGACCTATGGCAAGGCACTAGCTAATGGCTATCCGGTGGGTGTGATTGGTGGTAAGAAAAAATATATGGATTACTTCGTTAATCCTGTAAAAGAAAATAGAGTGATGATTGCGGGTACCTACAATGCGTTTCCATTGACGACCAGCGCAGCTATTGCGACGTTGAAAAAATTGGCCGATCCAAAGGTTGATGTATATGGACATGTATACAAATTAGGGGCTATTTTAGAAGACGGTTTAAAGGATATTTTTTCTAAATTAGGCCGACCGTTTTATGTTGCACGACAAGGATCGGCACTTTGCACCTATTTTATGGATCACCAGCCTATTCATTTTCATGATATTCTGGAACACCATGACTTTGATTTTGATACGAAGTATCGTAGAAAGCTAATTGAGAAAGGGATTTTCAACTTCCCAGCAGCAATTAAGCAAGGAAGTATATCTTTTGCGCATACCGAAGAAGATATCGCCATTACTTTAGAGAAAACACAAGAAGCGGTCAACGAAATCTAAAATTGATAAACAAATGAAAATTACAGCTATTGAAACCCATGTCTGTCATGCACGCATGCGGAACTGGATTTTTGTGAAGATAATCACGGATCAACCTGGTCTTTGGGGATGGGGAGAAGCAACCTTAGAATGGCATACGCAAAGTGTAGTCGGTGCTATTAAAGATATATCGCAGCTCCTTATTGGGGAAGATCCTCGTCGCATTGAGTACCTCTGGCAGATGATGTATAGACAGCACTTTTGGCATGGTAACGGTATTGTGCGCGGCACAGCGATATCTGGTATTGATATCGCCCTATGGGATATCCTTGGTAAAATTCATAATGTGCCTTGTCATGAGCTTTGGGGTGGTCGTGTGCGTGATTATATCCGCTTGTATTGCCACCTTGGCGGTGGAAAAATGGAAGATTTCTATGAGACGGCACCGAATGATGCTAAGCGCTTTGGAGAGCTGGCAGCACAGGCCGTAGATGAAGGTTTTACCGCATTCAAGTCTATGGCGGTACCAGAGACGATGTCTTTAGAAGGGCTGAAGCCCGTTAAATATGCGGAAGCCTGCGTGCGTGCCATGCGGGATGCAGTGGGGGATGAAATCGATATTATGGTCGATTGTCACGCTCGTCCTTCGCCACGTATGGGGATGCTTTTCGCTAAAGCATTGGAACCTTATGGGCTGTATTTCTTCGAAGAGCCTTGTTGGCCAGAGTCCATGGATGATATTGCTTTAATCCAACGAGCCGTACAAACACCGATTGCATCTGGCGAGCGCCTAGTGGGGGTTCATGCTTTTCGTGATATGCTCGAAAAGAGAGCCGTCAGCGTTATACAGCCTGATATTACCCACTGTGGTGGCTTGAGTGAAGCGCGCAAAATTGCCGCTCTAGCAGACGCCTACCGCGTGTCGATGGCGCCTCACAACCCGCAAGGACCAGTGAGTACTGCTGCCTCTATCGAGCTTGGCTTCGCTACACCTTCTTATATAATCTGTGAAAGTGTGCATAGTGATGTTCCTTGGCGTGAGGAGGTTGTGTCTGAAGGCTTCACTGTACAGAAAGAGGGACGTATCGTCTTGCCAAATAGCCGACCAGGACTTGGGATTGAGATCAACGAAGAGGTCGTGAAGAAGCATCCTTTTCAACAAGAAGTGCTACAACGTACTTTTTATAAAGATGGAAGTATTGGCGATTGGTAGTCGTTAAAAAAAGCAAATTAGGAGGGACGATTGGTAGTCGTTAAGGACCATATAAATGATGAATAAAGAGAGTCAAATGTTTACGAAACAGGTCGTGCTCATTACTGGAGCACTTGGTGATATTGGTTTATGTATTGCACAACAATTTGTGGCTGCGGGAGCGACAGTAGCGCTTTCCGACCGCTATACCGACGAGGAGGCCGTAGCAAAACTGCATAAGGCGGACTTTGCGCTGGATACTTATCGTTATCAGCAGGTGGATGTCACGGATTATGTCGCTGTACAAAATTGGATAGATACGGTGGTCAATGAGTTTGGTGCTCTACATATTGTGGTGGCCAACGCAGCAACTGTCACCTTAAAAGGGTACCAAGAGCTTACTGCGCAGGATTGGTCGAAAGAGTTACGCGTCAATGTCGATGGTTCCTTTTTCGTAGCCAACTATGCGGCAAACTATTTCGTAAAACAGGGGATTCGTGGCAATGTCATCTTTATGGGGAGCTGGGCTGCCCATGCGGTTCATCAAAACTTACCTGCCTACAGCGTTTCCAAAGCTGCCATTCGTATGCTTTGCCAATCTATGGCACTGGAGTTTGCTCCATATGGGATTCGTGTAAATGAATTGGCGCCTGGATTTGTAAATGCAGGACTCAGCAAAGTCGTTTGGTCTGAAAATCCAGGTCAAATCGAAGAGGCACGCCTAAAGGTACCCGTTCAGGCGATTATCGAAGCCGATGAAGTCGCCGAGCAGGTGCTTTGGATTTGTAACCCGAATAACCGACACCTCACAGGGAGCACCTTGCTGATGGATGGCGGTCTTTCCTTAGTCAGAAAGTAGCCGTTATGACCATGTTAGTAAACCATCAAGCAGCTTCGCAGGCCTATTACGGTGTTGCAGAGCAGGATATTACACCTCCATTAGCTATTTATGCGCGCAATTGGGGGGCAGCGGCTTTTGATCAGGCGCAGGCCTTACATCGTCCGATGATGATGCAAGGTCTCGTTACCTGTAACGAGGATGGCCAATTGATGCAGGTCATGCTGACAGCCGATCTCGGCTGGTGGAAGAACAGTCAAGATGAGCTTTCCCTGCGTACGCGTCTTTTAGAAACCTTCGGTTTGGAATCTTCCCAGCTTTTATTTTGTCTTTCGCATACCCATGCGGGACCGAGTATCTGTTCAAAAGATGCTGATAAGCCCGGAGGTGAATTTATTGCTCCATACCTTGATTTTCTATTTGAAACGGCCAAAGCTATTATTTATAAGGCGCAAGCTAATCGAATGCAGGCTTGCTTGGTATGGACGTATGGACGATGTGACCTAGCTACAAAGCGGGATCTTCAAATCAACGAGGAATTTTTAATAGGCTATGACCCTTTCGCTGCCGCGGATGATACCTTAGTTGTCGGTTTACTACGCTCGCGTGAAGGAATAGCCCTCGCTGTTATCGTGAACTATGCCTGCCATCCAACAACTTTTGCGCATGAAAATACCTTGCTATCGCCCGATTTTATCGGTGCTATGCGTGAAGTTATTCAAGATGCATGGGCGGTGCCTTCACTTTTCCTGCAAGGGGCTTCTGGAGATTTAGCACCCATGGAACAGTATGTTGCCGACCCACGTATTGTGGATAGTCATGGTCGTAAGCTTGGCTATGCCGTATTGGCGGCTATGGAGGGCCTCCGGGATGCCGGTCGAGACTTGGCCTTTAGCGGGGCGCTAGCTTCTGGTGCACCGCTTGCTTTATGGAAGGAGCAAGCTACTCCCGTAGCTGAACATCTTTTTACGGGCGATTTTACCGTTGATGTTCCCTACAAGCAGCTGCCTTCGGTAGCGCTTATCGAGCAGGAGCATGCTGCCGCGACAGACCGCGTGCTGAAAGATCGCCTATGGCGAAAGCTTAACACGCGTTTGGTGATTGGCGACCAGCAGGAGGCGAAACTTCCGCTATGGATCTGGCAAATGGGGGAAGCCATTCTTGTGGCGCAGCCTAATGAAACTTATTCCGATTTCCAACTGGAATTGCGTAAAGCTTTTCCAAATACCATTATCATGGTGGTCAACATTGCCAATGGCTATGTGGGCTATCTACCGCCTGCCGCCTTGTATGAAAATGATATGTATGCCGTTTGGCAAACTCCTTTTGCAGCAGGCGCATTAGAGAAATTGACTGAAACCAGCATAGCGCTAATCGCTAAACACTGTACTTATGAAACTCGAACTTATTGATATAGCGATTTTCGTGGTTTACATCCTAGGGATAGTCTTCCTCGGTTTGTATGCCGCACGAAAAGGAGCACGCTCCAAAAGGGATTATTTCCTAGCGGGCGATAAATTGCCTTGGTGGATGATTGGGGGCAGTATTATTGCGGCCAACATCAGTAGTCACCATCTTGTGGGTGCGATGGGCGCAGCCTACAGCCGTGGTTTTGTCGCTATTACGCTCGAGTGGGGCGCCATCTTGATAGGCTTTAACGCCTTGCTATGGGTGTTTTTGCCCTTTTACCTGCGTAATGGTTTCTATACCATTCCTGAATATTTGCAGCGTCGTTTCGGGGGAGCCACACGGGCGCTCTATGCTGTGCTCATCTTGCTGACCTACGTATTTGTAGAAATCGGTGCCGTATTGTTTCTGGGGGCACTTTCATTACATGCTCTGTTCGGTGTGCCTATCTTGTATAGTATCATCGGATTGGCTATCATAACGGGTATTTATACCGTTCTTGGCGGACTTAAAGCCGTGATATGGACGGAAATGGTGCAGCTTGTCGTTTTAGTAATGGGCGGTATCGTATTGACATTCGCCACCGTAAAGGCAGCAGGCGGCTTTGAGTCTGTCGTTGAGTCATCCAAAAATTGGCAAATGTTTTACCCAGCATCCGATCCTGATTTTCCTTGGACGATGTATCTTGGTGGACTGCTTTGTATTAGCGTCTTTTACTGTGCTACAAATCAGTTTATTGTACAGCGTGTATTGGCCGCAAAAAATGAATGGCATGGACGCATGGGCGTAATTTTTGGTGACTTTCTGAAGTTTTTGGTTCCTTTAATTATTACCATTCCTGCTTTAGTCGCTCCTGTTTTTATCCCGCATCTCGATAAGCCCGATTTATTATTCGCTACTTTGGTAGAAACCTTATTGCCGAAAGGCTTAGTGGGTTTGGTAATGGCGGGTTTAATATCAGCGATTATGTCGCATATATCAGGGGCGATAAACTCCTGTACAACCATCTTAACGGTGGATATCTATCAGGAACATATCAATAAAAATGCTACAGATAAACAGGCTATACGTTTCGGTAAATGGTCTGGCGTGTTTATTATCACAGTAGGGATTTTAAGCTCTATCTTATTAATCGGCTATTCCGATAAACCGGTTTTTTTATACCTTATGAACCTATACGGCTTGTTTACACCGGGGATTGCAACAATGTTCTTAATGGGAATCTTTTGGAAACGTACAACAGCCAAAGGGGCTTTGACGGCTGGTTTAATCACTATTCCGCTATCTATCCTTCTTGAATTTGTCTTCCCAGAGATGCCTTTCTTCAACCGAACAGGTATTGTGTTTTGGACCTGTATGCTTGCTTGTTTTGTGGTTAGCTTACTGACCAAGCCTGCTACTGCAGGGCAACTGGAGGGCCTTATTTGGGATAAAGAAAGTCTAAAGCTTCCCGAAGGGGAACGTAAGCAATACCGTGGATGGAAAAATCCAACCTTGTATTGGGTCTTAATTACGGCAATGGTTTTGTACTTTTATGTAAGATATTTCTAGTGATGCTAAAAGAACAGATAAATCAGTTGGTGGCGCAGGCCTTTGAAGAAGTCGTTAATCTACGTCGGCATTTGCATGCCCACCCCGAGCTATCCTTTCATGAATATGAGACGGCCCGTTTTATTCAAGATACCTTAAAGGACTGGGGCATTTCTTCTCAGCCGATGGCTGGAACGGGTGTTTTGGTCGTGCTTAAAGGTACCAAAGGGGAGAGCGCTACCTGTATCGCCCTACGGGCGGATATCGATGCGCTACCGATACAGGAGCAGAGCGATTTGCCTTTCTCCTCCACAAAAGAAGGCATCATGCATGCCTGTGGGCATGATTTCCATACGGCGAATCTGCTTGGTGTATGTAGAATTTTACATGACCTAAAGGCGGAGTTTGCGGGGACGGTGCTCTTTCTATTTCAGCCGGCGGAGGAAAAAATACCCGGCGGAGCGTTGACGGTCTTGGCCGACCCTGTTTTAATTCCTTATCTTGACCGTATAGAAGCCGTGCTAGGCCTGCATGTAAGCCCCAAAATACCAAGTGGAAAGCTCGCTGTTTGTCCGGGTAAGTTTATGGCCTCGAGTGATGAATTTTATATTCAAATAAAAGGTAAAGGTGGGCATGCGGCCGAGCCGCAGTTGGGTATCGACCCCGTGATGATTACCGCGCAGCTTTTGACGACGCTACAACAAGTGGTTAGTCGTTATGCAGACCCTAAAGTGCCATCTGTACTTAGTTTTGGTCGCGTTATTGCAAATGGAGCAGCCAATGTTATTCCCGATGAAGTTTCTATTGCGGGCACTTTTCGTACCGTAGACGAGGCTTGGCGACAAAAGGCGCTTACGCGCATTGAAGATACGATACAAGGGATTCCGGCTATTTTTGGAGCCGAAGTTGCGTTAGAAGTGCGTCGTGGTTATCCATTTCTGCACAATAATGAGCAGCTTGCGGAACGTTTTATCACGGTCGTCGCCAATGCGGAAGGGCCGGATAGTATCGAACGTACAACACTATGGATGGCGGCAGAAGATTTTGCCTATTATTCGCAACGTTTCCCTTCGCTTTTCTACCTTGTAGGTATTTACAATGAAGCTAAAAATTGTGTTTCTGGTTTACATACGTCAACTTTCCGTGTGGATGAAGATGCTTTTACAATAGCGATGCGCAGCCTATTGAATGGTGTATTTGATTTGTTAGCTAAAGATACCGTAACCATATAATTAATGATGGATAGACGTCAATTTATACGAACAAGTGTACCCTTGGGAATCTTAGCGCTGTCGGCGTCCTCTTTATTGGCGTCCACCACTAAAGGACGACGTATCGGTATTGTGGGCCTCGATAGTTCGCATGCTGCAGCTTTCACGAAGACACTCTATGCGCAGCGTGATACGGACATTTACCTCGGTTATCAGGTGGTAGCTGCTTTTCCATATGTGGAAACACCAATTGCTGCCAACAAAGCACGTATCGCTAAGTTCCAGGAAGAGGTCGAGCGCTGTGATGTGAAAATTGTCACCTCGATTGCTGAGCTTCTTGCTACTGTAGATTATGTTATGGTGCTCACGAACGATGGAAATACACGGCTCGCACAAGTGGAAGAGGTGATGAAGGCTGGAAAACCGGTGTTTATAGATAAGCCCATTGCGGCGTCCTATTCGCAAGCAGAGCAGGTCTTTGCCTTGGCAAAACGCCATGCTACGCCTTTCTTTAGTAGCAGCTCTTTACGTTTTCAAACGGATATTCAAGCACTTGATACGTCCTTGGTTCGTGGGGTAGACCTCTATACGCCCGCTACAACGGAGCCTAGTCATAGTTTACTCTATTGGTATGGCATTCATGGTGTCGAGATGCTCTATGCACTCATGGGAACAGGCTGCTTGCAGGTGCAATGCCAATCTTCGCCTACGGACGAGCTTATTGTCGCCACCTGGAAAGATGGTCGGCAGGCCTCCTTGCGCGCGATAACGACAGGTGCTGCTGATTTTGGAGGCGTTGTTTTCACCGAAGAGAAGCTTATTAACCTACAGAAATTTCAAGGCTACACCAATTTACTAGCCGCCATTGTACAGTTTTTTGAGACGAATATTGTTCCTTTTGACGCGGCGCAAACTCTAGAAATATGCCGTTTTATGGATGCTGTAGCCGCTAGCAAAAAGCGTAAAGGAAAGCTTATCAAGCTTTAGTTATTCTTTAATAAGCTTTCTTAATTGTTTATAAATTAGACTTTCATGATTTTTGATAAAACCAGCGGTAACGAAGCTAAATCATAATGGTTTTCATAGATTAGATATTTCGTTTGCCAGTCTGGATTGAACTTATCCTTAAACTCAAATAGCCCTTGGTAATGTCTAAATTGACGCAGACGTTCATAGGCAAATTTCATGGTCCACTCCGGGAAACCACTCGGACGGTCGATGCCTGCCATCGCCGCTAAACCCATGTTTAAGCTTGTTTTATCTTGGTTGCGCAATTCATCCATCAGCGCAATAATTAAGGCATCCATAGTGCCTGATGGGGCATCTGCGGGCTTACGTATTAAATCGTAGCTTCCTTCATGTGGCGCATAGTCGGGAATGATATTCAAGAATCCGACAATCTTTTCGTCGTCGTTCTCTACCGTTATAATCGTTTGCTGCTTGAGCTCTTCCCAATTAAACATCCCAGAGGAAAAGAGTATTTCCTTACGGTCCATAGATTGCAACCAGTCGTCAGAAACATGCTTTAGCTTCTGCAATAGTCCATCTTTGATTGGTGCCGGGTGGCAGACGGTTTTAAATCCTTTTTTGTTCAACGCATTCAGCGCATTACGTAATGACTTACGGTCTTTTCCTTCAAGCGTAAAGGTGGATAGGTCGACAATGGCTTCTTCACCTAGTGGCATCGCTTTCTTACCGAGCTCCTGGAAGTAGGAAAGGCGGTCTTCCGCTATTTTATAGTAAGCTGTTTTTAAGCCATTATTTAGGCAGAACGCTTCGAATTCCTTCAACATGCCATTGATGGCTTCTTCATCGTCGCTACAAACAGGTTCTCCTAAAGCTACAGCAAAACCTTGTGCCGTTTTATAAGCTATAAATCCGTCGGTAGACTCACCAAAGAAATAGGCTTTATCTGGATATACCTTAAAGTAGTCATCGGCCGAACGGCCATATTTCGTTAATAGCTCCAAGGCTCTTTCGCGATCTTCCTCTTCGGGCTTACCATGGAATACCAAAGGCTTTATAAATACATAAACCAATAACGCCATAGAAAGGCCTCCCAGCACGTTGATAGAGCTGATAAAGCCTCTAGCAAATTTGGTATGGGGCTCCGGATCAGGGTCGAGCAAAGCAAAACTCCGTACCGTGCTTTTGATGGATGCCGATAAAGAGAAGTCTACACCAAATTCACGTTTGTCCAAGAAGTAAAAGCCTATGATTCCATAGACGAGCACGGCCAGCAGCACATAGATAGCTGTTCGCGTACCAAAGGTCTGTAGACGTATATCTCCTTTGATACGGTAGTTGCTGCGCGTGTACAAAAGCACTAACAACGTAACGAAGGCTAAAATTGCTTCTTCATAGTCGAAGCCTTTAAACATATTCCCGAATAGGGATAGACTACTCAAAAGAATAGCAATCCACCATGCATTCCGTAGTCCGCGGATTAAAAAGGCTGCACAGCATACTAATAATATCCCGGTGAGTAACACGGCAATATTTGAGAAGTGTATCAAATCTAAGGGGAGGAGTCGCTCGATGAAATGAAGGCGTGACACCAATGGCGGTGTAAGTACAGACATGATGTTGACCACACCTAATACGGCGAGCAGTACACCCGGTAGAAAGCGTAAAATAATATTTCCTCGCATAAAGAAGAAGGCGCCTATGCCCGCAACTAGTGGTAACCAGAATTCGAAAACGCGGTATAAAATCGTCACAGAAAAAGCATCTACCTTGGCAATACCGTAGGATTGCAGGACGTAAACTAAAGATAGCTCTACCGCGCCTAAACCCCTTAAAAAAGGAGAGATAGCGAAAAATAAAGTCGCTGTAATATATCCTGCGGCACTTACTTCCAAACTAGGCTCAACGCCTAATGCTAACATCGCGATATATAAATGGGCGATACCACAAACCTCAACGCCTATGGAGGCTAAAAGGGTGAGTAGCATCTTAGGCAGTGAAAACTTCCCGGCGCTGATTTCTTCCGCTAATGGTTCTACCTGCGGACTTATGCGGTAAAGCATACGATATACCCATCCGCGCTTTAAAAAGGAACGCATAGCGATGATGAGCAGCCCTACAAGGACTGAAATGCTGAGCAAGGCTGTCCACGTGTCGGCTGAAGCTCCTTTGACTAGTGCTAAGTAGATGATAACAGGAACCGCTACCAAAGCTAAGGAGGCAAAACCAGCTACACCAAATATATAAGAAGCAAAGCCAATCTTGCTTTTGCTGACTCCTTTACGCTCAATCTCCTCAGAGAAAAACACAAGGGAGGTGATGCCTCCTCCGGGGAGGAATACGCTCACGAGGTTTCTTTTTAGGAATAGGCGTGTCGCTTCTCCCAATGTGACGCTACTATGGACACTGCGGAAAGCAAAGATGTACATATACGCCTGTAGGAGTATATAGGCAATGGTGAGTAGCAAGCCTATGCCTACATATATCAGATTGGCGTCGCGCAGCACGACACGAGCCTGCTGTATTTCACCGTGCTGCTTGCGTAAGAAATAAATAGCAAGTAATAAGAATAGAAAACCTAGAATCTCTTTGAAGTAGTAGTTATTAGCTTTTAAATGAGGTATCATATTGCCTATTGGGTGTTTAATATCGTATGAACAAGTGCGTTGTAGTCGTTGTTGTAATGGTGTCCTCCAGGTAATACTTCTACTTGTGTGCCTGATTGTTTAAAGGTTTGTGTGAGCTCTTTATCTTCGGTATCTCCAAAAATGCAAAGCTTTTTCAAGCCTGTAGTACGTTTTAGCTCAGCTATCACGTCGTAAGGCTGATCTCGGCTACCGAAGCTAAGCATGTCGGCAACATGGATTTCGAAATCACCCTTCTTATCAGGGGATAGTAGGATTAAATCTTTTACTGCGCTCTTGGTGCTAGCCGGCAGTTTGTTGTGTATAAAAGGAAGAACACAAGCACCGAATGAAAAGCCCATCAACGAAATTGAAACAGATGGGTCATTCTTGATGAAATGTGCTAAGATTTGGTTGATCGCATTGGCTGCTTCTTCTGGCTTTTTCTCCTTCCAGAAGTATTTCTGCGCATCAAGACCGATAACCGTCACATCTTTCTTGGTGAAGGCCGTGGCTAGCCCTTGGTCAAAACTTGTCCATCCGCCATCGCCCGAAATCATAAAAAGTAGCTTGTGGCTGTCTGGATTTTGTGCTGGATATACCTTTATCGGCATCGTTGTCTGTACCGTTGGTGGTAGGTGGTGGCCTGTCTCAAGGTGGTCTACAGGAGTTTTAAGCTCGTCATAGGCAATTTTAAACTGAGGTAGCCAATTGTCGGCAATGGAAAAACCGTGACCTACTTTTGGTAAACTCACCAGCTGTGCCTGCTTCATGCCTTTGAAGAAGCTCAAAGCCGTCTTATAGTCACTCGACTGGTCAATCATACCGTTTAGCGCAATCAACGGTGCTGGAAGCTCCGCAACAGGGTTCATGAAATATCCTTTCTTACCTTTCACGGTATGGTAGGTTAAGCCACTTCCTGCACATAAAGAGGCTGGAAGCTCAATATCGGGCGCAAAGCCTAAGGAGATGCCGCCACGGAAGGTGCCTGCTGGCGCTTGTGCTAGCATCGCATATATTAAGGTTGCCCCATAGGAGTAACCCGCTAAAATGGGCTTGTGGTAGTCCGTGAAATGATACTTCTTTTGTAGCATCATGCTCAGTTGCTCGAAATCTGCCGCAGGATATAGGCATCCTGTTTTTTGATGAGCTAAGTTCGCTCGGTATTGCTTGGAATCGATGCCGACTACCAAGGCACCTTGCTCGGCTAGAAAGCGCGCCATGTTCACCACACCATATTCCCAGCCACCATCGCCCGATACAAAGAGAACAAGATTGTTTGCTGCAATGGGAGGTTGGTAGATGGTTAGTTTTCCGAAACGACCATAGCTAAGGGCTTCCTGTGCAAAACTGCAGCAGGTAAAAAAGGTGATTGCAAGAGCTAAGGTTAATTTGTGAATTTTAGCTATTCTCATGGGGCAATGCTTTATAGTACGAATATAGTAAATTCTACCATGCATAAGCTGTGCCAAAATATTTGTTAATCAAGACTTAATAATAGTGGGCTAATATTGGTGTTGAAAAATCTGTTTAATTCAATTCTCAATCTTTTCTTCGACATTAAAAAGGACCTCACAATCACAATAGCCTCCTTAGTTATTCAACCAACTTACTACTTGGTCGATATTTGGAATTTCATGTTCTACTAAAAAGGTTTTCGTCACGATGAGCGTATTTGCGCAAATTTCTTCGCCGAGTTGTTTATCTAGGTAGTCAAATAAATGGTCAAAGGATTTGCGAGATATCGGTAAGCTATCTTCGAATTTCTGTATTTCATTTTCGCGTAGCGCTTTTTCTATATCTTTTATATTTAGCGTGCTGTTGGTCACGAACCTATCGTTTCGTTGATTAACGAATATAATAATTCCTTTTTTCAGTTGTCACCTTAAATACTTGATTAGGATAGTATTAGTAATGTCTTAATATGTTGGTTTTGTGTCTTTTATTGGTTTTTGTGCTTTAGTTTTTTGTAGATATTAGAGTAAACCAATTAAGGTCTGCGAAAAAAGAAATATTTATTAACTAAAACACTATTAATTATGAAAAAAGTATGCAATCTAATTTTATCATTTGCCGTAATCACGGTAATGATGTTTTGTTCTTTTAGCCTTTTTGCTTCCAATGATATCGATGATATGGATGGCGGTGTCTTTACATGCTACTCAACTTATGAAGATGGTAGCACTAATTTTACTAACTGTAGAGAATGCTCTTCTGCAAGAGGTTCCAATTTACGTGATCCAGGGCAATGTGATAATTAAAGGATAATTAACACGACTTTCTTACAGATAGTATTTGGCGTAAGAGAGTCGTGTCTATTTTCAGGACTAAGTAATCAGGGGTTATGAAGTATAAAAGCATTTTTCAACATGTAATTTTATCAATTAGTTTTTTTTGCCTACATGCTTGTTTCGATAGAGTGGAAATCGAAAATATGTATTTAAGAAGTTACGCGGATAAAGAAATTGATTATAAAGAGTTAGTTAAACGTGATTCATTTCAGGGGTTTGACAACTTAGTGAATAAAAAAGTTCTTTTTATAGTAGACGCTAATTGTTCAGAATGTGTCCATAGATTAGATAATTGGAAGGAATTTCAATTAAGGTATCTTTCAAAAGAACAAGCTTTTCCTTCAGTGCTTTGTATTGTTCAAGGAGGTGAAACTGCATTATTTAAGCGTTATGTACTTGAAAATCCAGATTTAAAGATATTGTTTTATTTAGATCCAGATTACAACTTTGTTTTTTACAATAATTTATACAAAGTTGATCGAAAGATTTTTTTCTTAGGACCAACCAATAAAATTGCTCATATCAGTGAATCGCTAGATGCCCAGTCTTTTAAAAAAGTGTTTGAAACCTTCTTCTTTTAATTGTTATGCTGAAAAAAAGAGGACTTATAGGTTATGTTTTAATTGTTACTATGATTTCTTGCTATAGGTCTCCTGTAGTCAAGATAATAAAAGAGGATTATATTACATATCAACCTCTATTACAAGGAGAAGGGGTAAAGATGGATTCATTAAAAAGTCCCGTTTCACTTGGTTTAGTCGATACATTCTTAGTTCTTATTAATAAATATGATAAATCAAGGTTTCAAATTTATGATGCATATAATTCCGAACTCGTATTTGAATATAAAGATACTTTAGATATTAAAAATCCATTTTACTTCAATAGGTTTTATAGAAATAATGGGGATTTAATGTTTGAGATTGTTGACTTTTCCAATAACATTCTATACACATTTGTTGAAACTAAATCTGATAGTCAGGTTGCTATGTTTGTAATTAATAGTACGGATTTTATCCCAATGAAATTAGTAAATAGATTCTATAGATATTTCAGTTTGGATTTAAACAGAACGATCTATTTTGGAGCTTATTTGGGAAGGGAAAAATCTGCGGGTAGGTACTTTTATCATAAAAGTAAAACACCTTCTGAAATTGAATGGATTTCATTTGAAAATTCCCCCCATAATAGTACAAATATATTAATAAGTGATCTTCCTTATATTAATTATTCATACTTGAGTTTTAATGAAGATAAAAAAATATTAGGTGCTGGATTCAAATTTTTTAAAAGTTTGGAATTCATGAATATAAAAGGAGAGGTTTTTAAAAAAAGCCAATTTGTAGGTTCTGGAAATTTTGAGTACAAAGCCAATATTCTGACTGTAGAAGAGATGCCTATATTTTACAATGCTTCTTTCGCTACTAAAGAATATTTATACCTATTATGTGTTAATTCAACTCAGAAAAGATATAATGATAACAAAGGAAATATTGAGTTACACGTATTCTCATGGGATGGTGAGTTAAAATTTGCTGCCAAACTAGATAGAATGAAAGTTGGTGAATTCGTCGTCAATGAATCTACAAATGAATTGTTTTTATTGTCCTACATAGAATCAGACAAGAATAATCCAATCATAAAATATGATATAAGTAAAATATTTACAAATAACTAAAGTTTGAAATGAAGAAGTATATGTTGGTTTTAAAGTACGTTCTTGTAGGCATTGGTTTATTGCTATTACTCTTTCAATTTGAAAAAATACAAGAACTTAGAGAGCTTGTTAAAATCAAAACTTTAGAGAATAATGAATTATTAGAACAAGATCAAGCTTTGATTGCAGTAACTAAAAATAATATTAAAGGGACCTATATTGGTTTAGAAAAATCAGTTTTGCTATTTCATGATTTACCAATGAAGCAAAGTAAATTCGAGAAGGATACCATATTATATTTAAGAATTAATAAGGCTGACTGTAATGATTGTGTAAGACAAGCTTTTTCTGTTCTTAATAAGAATTCAATAATAAATGTCAGTATTTTAACTAATTATCCATCCGTACAAGAGTTTTTATCTGATTTTAAGGAGTTTTCTGGAAATAAAGTGTTTATAGTGGATTCTTTAGCTTTAGATATTTGGGGTGTAACAACTCCATACGCTTTTTATTATTCCCATCTTGAACAGAAATTTTTAGGCTTATGTTACTTGAATTATCTACATATCGATTTATTCGACTTTTTTTTAAAGAATAAGAATCCTAGGCAAATAGGTAATTCTTAATTTCTGTACTTTATTAAGATAACCTAACATGCGTAAAAAAACGATTTTAACCTGTTTCATACTCTTATCGTTTTCACAATGTATTTCCTATTGTTTTGGGCAGGAGGAAGCAAAAGTGGTGAAAGGTAATGTAATCAGTTATTCAACAAAACAGTCCGTGCCTTATACAAATATTACTATACATGAAGAAGGTAAGGTCAAAGAAGCTTATGCAAATGCAGATGGCTATTTCGATATTCTTGTAACAAAGGGGGCGAAGCTTGTATTTTCTGCTGTAGGATTTCAAAAGGATAGTTTTATTTACGATGGTATTTCTACACAATTAACCATCAGTTTACATACTTTGAGTAAACAGATCGATGAAATTTCAGTCGTGGGGAAGTTGCCTGTAAAGCAGGAGGTTGACCGTTTAATTTATGAGGTTCATCTTGATGCAGATGTTGCTGGTGTATCTGCTGCTCAATTCTTAAATAAAGTGCCTTTACTGCACATTGGTGACAATAAACTTAGAATATCTGGACGTTCATCGGTTTTAGTTCTATTGAATGGTAAACGTAACGTGGTGGCAGAACTAAATCCTGTCCTTTACCTTGAAAGTATTCCTGCAGATCGGATTCATAATGTAGAGGTAATTTCCTTTATTCCTGAACAGTATCAGAATCAAGGTTTTGATAGTGCTATTAATATAGTATTGAAAAAGGAGGGAAGAACAGGCTATGAGGGATCCTTAACAACATCGATTTCTCTTCCCGGAAATTATAAAGGAACTGGTCTTATGGATTGGAAATATAAAAAAGCGTCATTTACAGTCTTTGCAAATTATTCGCACAATGATTCACCAACAATTTATCGCTTGCTAGATAGAGAGGGGCTCGCTGATGGGGCATCCATTTTGTCGCAAAAAACGTCAATAAATCGGGGTATGAAAACCATTAAGCTTGGGGGTACAGCTAGTTATAATTTTTCAGATCAACAGGCACTTACGATTGATGTGTATGGGCAAAAACTAAGAGGTCGGGAATATAAAGATATGCGTACTTTTAATTTTATCGAGCGTGACACGTTGGGGTATATGCAATTTAATAAAGAGGAATTTCCGGAGTCTAGTATTGATATGCGTCTAAATTATCAATTATTTTTTAAAAGTGATAAAAAACGGAAGATTGAGCTTTTCTACCGGTTTATTAAAAATAATTACGAGCAAGATAATATCGCATCAATAGCATCTGATGGTAGTGATTTCGTTAAAACAATCGAGCAATCCAACATGATGCGATTTTTGCGTCATGCAGTACAATTAGACTATGCACATCCTACTATAATCCCTAATCTAAATTTTAACAGCGGAATAAAAGCACATGTTGATTTGAATAGGAATTTAGCCTTATATAGCATCGATGGGCAAAATTTAAGCTTAGATTCTACGGAAAACCGACAAACAAACTTCGTTTGGTATGGAGCGATTGGCTTTCGAGAAGAAAAATGGACAGCAAAAGGAGCTTTGAGCCTAGAGCATACGCGCATATCAACAACCTATATTGATGACAACAATCTCTTAACTGTCCAGCGTAATAATTACTTTAGTTGGTTGCCTACTTTCTTGTTCCAATATAAAGTTAATACACAAAAGAGTCTTAATTTTTCATTTGAGAAAAATGTCCTTCGCCCGAATGTTTTGCAGCTCAATAACTTCGTGGATAGACAAAACTCGTTTAATCTACAAGTCGGAAATCCACTATTAAAGCCGACGACGACTTATAAATATGGCGCTAATTATCAAGTCTTGAAAAAAAATAGCTACCGCATCAGTTATGAATATCAATATACCGGCAATGCTGTTCAGTTAGTTATTAGGTCTTTAGAAAATGATGTGTTAGAAAGGTCATTTGTTAATACAGGAAAAATTATCGAACATACAGCCTCCTTTTACACGAATATACCTCTCTTTGAAAAGAAAGTTAATATTGCTATAACAACACGTGGGGTATATCAAGTATTACAAGGAATCGTTGACAGTAGCATGCGTACAAGGGAAGGATGGACAGGAGGAATACTATCGAATGGTAGTTATACTTTTCGGAAGGATTGGCGTATGAGCTATTTTTTAAACCTGTCATTACCGCGCATTGGTTTGCAGCAGAAAAATAACCTCTTCCATAGCAGTTCTATTGATGTTTCGCGCAATTTCCCGAAAAAGAAACTCCGGGTTACAGCATCTGTTACTAATCCTTTCACTAGTACCCAATACCTGCGCACTGTGAATGAAACCTTAGCCGTAAGACAAACAAATGAGGGACGCTTCCCGTATCGCTTTTATGGTGTTTCTATTAATTATCGTTTTGGAAAGCTTAAAACTGGTGTCAAGCATATCGATAGCAAAATCAAAGAAGACAACCTAATGTCTGATCAGTTGAGGAATTAAGTAGTAAAGACTTTGACATCAATGGATCAGGTAATTGCTATTAACTATTTCTCCAAGTTCATTTATTAGTAAACATCTAGGAATTGAGGTTATGCTATTTTTTATCGCAAATGGAGATTTTGAACCTCCGACTAAGAAGTAATTATTTGCAGGATTTAATTTATGCTCATCCATGACGGGTTTCCATGCATTAATATCGGAATCGATAGAAAGAATGATGTACTGAATGTTCATTTTTTTACTATGTGCTACAAGTTTTGGTATTCCATCGATGCAGGGAGCACACCAACTAGCGGATAGATCATAGATAAGTTTTTGCTCTGGGTATAGAAACCGAAGGCTATCCAATGATATTAGTTTTAGGTCACTATAACGTATTAACATAGACAGATCTTTTTCTGGAACGATTATGCTCGAATACATATTAAAAAGATAGCTAGCATAGCGTTCACTTTTGACCTGGCCTTTAAACAAGGGGTAGTTAATCTTAAAACTATCTTTTTGATTTACTATTAACCGTTTTAGTGCATTGAAAAGTAACACTTCGTGATATTTTTCAGGATAGTTTTGAATAATGAAATTAAAAATACTAATTGACTGATCTGACTTATTTTGATAGGCATAGAATGCAGACTTAGTAAGGGTGGCATTATGAAGATCATTGTGTACGTTCGGCTTTTCATCCATTAAAAATGGTTGAAAAGAATTAACCAGATTTCTATCTTGTAGATGTAAAAGCTCTTGCCTTGTAAGTTGATTATATATTACAAGATAAGCTAAAGACTCTTTTAAGAGGGGAAGATCATCCAATTTACCTTGATTATTTAGGTTTTGTTTTATATAATAATCAATATGGGTGTCGTGTTTATTGTCGGTAGTGGTATCTGCTAAAAGCGTTTTATTAATAATGTAACTTTTGTGGGAGGATGACTTGACTTTGTTTAATTTTATGTCTTGTAAATACAAATTATCAGATCCTAAACATAAAATTTGCATTTCCTTGCTGCTCGATGCTGCGGAGTTTATAACGGTGCTTCCCTCAAAATATAGCGTATGCTTACGTGCAGGCTTCAATTCGAAGGATACAAAGTTACCATAGCCGTCTTGATAATTATAGTATTGTGAGTTATTTGTTGATGTATTATATAGTACAAGGGAGTCTTGTTTTTCAGCTGAAGAACTGTAAAGGGCAGCAAGGGATAGTAGAAGAAGTAAAATATATTTCATTTTAAAATTTATTGTTTGCTTCCTCATGTATCACTACGTTTTACAAATAAGGAAAATTGAAGTTTGGTTGTGTGTTAAAGCATTAATTTTAGTTTCAATTTCAGGGCTTATGAAACATTGTAACTTGCTTGAGACTAAGATAGTGATTTATTCATTTACTCGGTTATAAATCAGGTGAATGGGTGGTGAATAATGTTGACGCTACCTTTTTCTGTCTTTAACATACACTATCCTTGGTATAGATTTTGCAAAGTCAGGGTAGACTGGCTGAAATTAGAAATATTAAGCAACATCCTATGTTAAAGAAATTATTCGCCTTAGAAACAAAAGCAAATCTTATCCCTTACACCGTAAGTCGCATAGCGATTGGTGCATTTTTTTTAATTACAGGGTTTAATAAGCTTTTCAACCCGACCTTCCAAGCGAGTATGCTTAAAACCATTACTAGTATTGGTTTCCCATATCCACAGTTCACCGCTAATTTTGCAGCCGCTAATGAGGCTATTTTTGGATTACTGCTCGCCGTGGGGCTTTTCACACGTTTCAGCGCTTTCGTATTAAATATTGTGCTCTTTGTAGCCCTGTTTACCTTTGATCTTCAGCATCTACCGACAGGTTTAGACCCATTTACATGGTATAGCTATTTCGCCTATCTACCACAAGTTTTATACCTGTTGTTTCTTTTTAACGCTTGGGCAATAGGTGGAGGGCCTTTAAGCATAGATGCTTTTTTGGTTAGAAGAAAGCGGAGAATCGGATAGCATTTTTTTTTAAAATATTGACCTCTATTTTTGTTAAAATTCCTTCATTCGGCGCCGCCGAGAATGAAAAGCCAAATGTGAAAAAACCTTAAAATTTCAATAACGGCACAATAATTGGTCGTTTCTGTCGTAATAAATGCGTTGATTGTAACAGGTGTGTTACAAAAAGATGTTTACATATTACAGATTAGACTATGATCATATTACAAAAGCGAATTCAAAAAGCCCTACAATTAACAGTCCTATTTTTAACCGTTTTTGCACTCTCAAATTGTTCTTCTGGTATCTCAAAAGACCAGGATACGAAGGCCAAGCCTTTAGCATTGCCTATATATAAAGTGACGCGAAACGATGCCGTAACGGTTAAAGATTATATTGGTACGATAGAAGGGAAAGTAAACGTCGAGATACGTCCGCAGGTTGAAGGTTTGTTGCAAGAGATTTACGTCGATGAGGGTGCGTATGTACAAAAAGGGCAGAAGCTCTTTAAAATCGATGCATCGACTTATCAAGAAAGCCTAAATAATACCCTAGCGACGGAGCAAGTGGCTAAAGCGAAGCTAAGGAATGCTAAGTTGGAAATAGACCGTCTAAAACCATTGGTGGAGAATGATGTTATATCCAGTGTACGTCTAGCATCGGCGGAGTCGGACTATCAAGTAGCGAAAGCAACCCTTGATCAAGCTGCTGCTGCGGTACGTAGCGCACAGATTAGTAAAGATTTTACCATTATTACAGCGCCTGTAAGTGGCTATATCGGTCGTCTTCCTAAGCGTATAGGTAATTTAGTGAGTAAGGCTGATAAAGAACCATTAACCTTTCTATCCGATATTCAAGATGTTTATGTCTATTTCGCGATGAATGAATCGGACTACCTATACTTCTCTAAGGCGCAAGCTAAGCAAGATAGCTTAGATGGCAAGGTTTATAGTCAACATAATAAGCTTACCTTTCCAGAGGTTACTCTTGTCCTTGCCGATGGAGAGGCTTACGCAAAGAAAGGTATTGTCGATGCTGTAAATGGTCAGGTTGACCGCACAACAGGAGCTATTTCGCTGCGTGCTACTTTCCAGAATAGAGATAATATACTTCGTTCCGGAAGTAGTGGTACACTCAAGGTGACTGAGATAAAAAAGAATGTTATCCAAGTTCCTCAAGTGGCAACCAATGAGCTTCAAGATCGTGTATTTGTATACACACTTGATAAAAACAACAAAGTACAACGTAAAAATATCCTTATCATAGGAAAAAGTCAGGCAAATTATATTGTTGGTGAAGGTTTAGAAGAGGGCGATCGTGTTGTAACGACTGGCTTCGATAAACTCACGGACGGCTCTATTGTCAATCCTATTTAATTAAACAATGCTGTTTTCAAAGTTTTGCTGCGTTCCAAAGGACGTGGCAGGCTACTATATTGTCCACAAACCGTAAATAAATATGCTTAAAACCTTTATACAAAAGCCCGTACTAGCCACTGTGATATCCATATTATTGGTGTTGTTAGGTATAGTAGGACTTAAGATGTTGCCCGTAACGAGGTTTCCAGAAATTGCTCCACCCAGCGTGATTGTATCGTTGAGTTATCCAGGAGCTACGGCAGAAACAGTAGCTAAATCTGTCTTACTACCGATAGAGGAAGCTATCAATGGAGTCGAAAACATGACCTATATTAGATCGTCGGCCAGTAACTCTGGTTCTGGATCGGTACAGGTTTTCTTTAAGACAGGCACCAATCCGGAGATTGCGTCTGTAAACGTACAAACGCGTATATCTAAAGCGATAAGCTCGATTCCGGCAGAGGTAAATGAAGCCGGTGTAACCGTTATGCCTCGACAAAGTGGGGTTATCATGACGATAAACCTCTATTCAGACCATAAGGATAGCGCTTATGATGAGACCTTCTTACAAGCCTATGCCCAAATCAATCTTATGCGCCCATTACTGCGTGTAGACGGGGTGGCTCAGGTCTCTAGGCTAGGAGCAAGGGATTATGCGATGCGTTTATGGCTTAACCCCGAAAAACTGGCGCTTTATAATCTGGTGCCCAAAGATGTACTTGATGCCATTAAGGATCAGAATTTCGAAATTGCCCCAGGTAAGTTTGGCGAAACATCCGATGAAGCCTTTGAGACGGTAATCAAGCATAAGGGGCGCCTTAGCGAACCCGAAGCTTTCCAAAATATAGTTATCAAAACCAATAAGGATGGTTCTGTATTGTACCTACGCGATATTGCTCGTGTAGAATTTGGTGCGACCAACTTGAGTAGCGATAATAAAGTGAATGGATTTCCAGGACTTACGTTAAACTTGACGCAAACAAGTGGATCCAACGCCCATGATATCGATATCGGTGTGCGGAAGGTCTTGGAAGAACAGGCTAAGACGTTTCCTAAAGGTATTCATTATGAAGTGACCTACTCGGTAAGAGATCAGATTGATGAATCCATTAGTCAGGTGAAGCATACCTTGTTTGAGGCCTTTATTTTGGTGTTTATCATTGTTTTTATTTTCTTACAAGACTTTAGGTCTACGCTCATTCCGGCCATCGCCATTCCTGTATCCTTAGTAGGTACCTTTTTCTTCCTACAGCTCTTTGGTTTCTCGCTGAATGTCTTAACCATGTTTGCCCTGGTACTCGCCATCGGTATTGTGGTCGATGATGCTATCGTCGTAGTAGAGGCTATCCATCAAAAGATGCATGAAACAGGAATGAAAGCCAAAGCGGCTACCGTATCTACCATGTCGGAAATTACAGGTGCAATTTTATCCATTACCATGGTTATGGCTGCGGTATTCTTACCTGTAGGGTTTATGGAAGGCCCTGCGGGGATATTTTATCGACAGTTTGCCTATACCTTGGCTACGGCCATCTTTATATCGGCTATCAATGCCTTGACGCTGAGTCCAGCCCTTTGTGCGCTGTTGCTAAAAGCACCAACAATCAGTAAAGATGATAGCCAGAAGAATCGATTTACACGATTTAAAGAACGCTTTTTTGCGCATTTCAATGCTTCGTTTGATAGGCTAACTGATCGATATATTTCGGTTGTGCGTGTTTTAATACAACGTAAAGCCTACGCTTGGACGGGTTTAATTGTCTTAACCGCTATCGGCGTGTTATTGATGGTTAAATCGCCTAAGAGTTTTATTACTACGGAAGATGACGGCTTTGTCACCTATGCTTTAGCGATGCCTCCAGGTGCTTCCCTGGCGAGAACGACCGAAGTATTACATCGTGCAGATAGTATTCTTAAAGGGAGAGCCGATATCATGGGGATGACTACGGTTTCGGGGTATAATGCTTTGGATGGTGGCTCGAGCCCTGCTTTTGCTGCGGGCTATATCAACCTCTATCCGCATGCGGAACGTAAAAAGATTAAAGATATACAGGTTTTTATGGATACAATCCGTAAGGACCTAGGGCAGATCAATGAAGCACGATTTACCGTGTTTCCACGCCCAACCGTACAAGGATTTGGTGACTTTGCTGGTATAGAAATGGTGCTTCAAGATCGTCTTGGTGGTGATATACGTGACTTTAATACCATTGCCGATACCTTTATCAACGAGCTTAATCGCCTTCCGGAAATAGAAAATGCTTACACCTCCTTCAAAGCTAATTTTCCGCAGTATGAAGTAAATATTGATGTGGTGAAAGCTAAGTCCTTAGGCTTAAGCATTAATGTGCTGATGTCTACCATTCGTTCCTACTTTGCACGGGTACAAGCGGGGGATTTTAGTCGCTTTGGCCGGCAGTATCGGGTGTATGTTCAGTCGGATTTCGACTTCCGTAAGGATCCTGACTCGTTCAACTCCATCTTTGTACGGAACAATGAAGGCAAGATGGTACCGATCAATACGGTGCTGACCTTAGAAAAAGCGGTAGGTCCTGAAACCATCACGCGTTACAATTTGTACAATGCGATTGCCATAAATGTGACTCCTGCAAAAGGGTATAGCACGGGCGACGCTATGCAGGCTATTCAGCTCCATGCGGAAGAGAAACTACCCGGAAATTATGGTTTTGAATGGACGGGGATGAGCTTTGAGGAAAGTCAGTCGGGATCACAGACGGCATTGATATTCGTGCTCAGTATCTTGTTCGTCTACTTCTTATTGGCTGCTCAATACGAAAGCTATATCCTTCCATGGGCGATTTTATTATCTGTACCTGTAGGATTGGTGGGTGTGTTTTTAACCATCGCATTGGTCGGATTGCAGAATAATATATATGTGCAGGTAGGACTTATTATGCTAATCGGATTGTTGGCTAAAAATGCTATCCTGATTGTGGAGTTTGCCTTGCAAGAGCGACAAAAAGGAGCTAGTCTTGTCGATGCGGCGGTCAATGGTGCACGTTTGCGTCTACGCCCGATTCTAATGACTAGTCTAGCCTTTATCGCTGGTTTAGTCCCTTTGATGTGGACAGTAGGGCCTTCAGCTATTGGTAACCACTCTATCAGCTTCTCCGCTGCCGGCGGGATGCTATTCGGGGTACTATTCGGTATTTTTATTATTCCTGTATTATTTATTGTGTTTAAAGGACTGGATGAGAAGATTAAAGAAAAACTAAGAGAGGAGGAAGTTTAAGGTATGAAAAGAACGAACAGACAGCTATATTTTTTTGGAATACTCGGTGTATTATGCTTGATGCAAGCGTGTAAAGTTGGTCAGAAATATAAACAGCCTGATTTGCAGATGCCCAACCATTTTAGGGGAGACAGTACATTGAGCCCCGTTGCGGATAGTTTGAGCATCGCCGAAATTAAATGGAGAGACTTCTTTCACGATAGTACGCTTAACGCTCTTATCGATACAGCCTTGCGTCTTAATTACGATGTGAAGACGGCTTTGCTCAATATTGAAATTGCCAATAGACAACTGCTGCAAAATAAAGCTAATTACTTGCCAACGCTGAGTGCCGATATTGCAACAATGAATAAGCAATGGCGCTCCGCTAATTTTAATAGTGGGCCATCGACGCGTTGGTATGACAAAAAAGGAGAGGAGGCGCCCAAAAACATGTATTCCTATGTTTCGCAGTTTGGTACGCAGCTTAACTTCAGCTGGGAGATTGATATTTGGGGGAAAATTGGCAATAACAATGACAAGCTGCGTGCGCAATATCTAAGCACGCATGAAGCACGTAAAGCTATTCAAACCCAGCTGATATCGGATGTTGCCACTGGCTATTTCAACCTCCTGATGTTGGATGCTAAGATTGAAGTAGCACGTCGTAATGTGCGTTTGAATGATAGTACGCTGCACATGATAAAGCTGCAGTATACATCGGGTGAGATTAGTGCCCTCGCTATTCAACAAACGGAATCCCAACGTTTATTGGCCGAATCTTTAGTGCCTGAATTGGAAAAGCAGATTCTCATTCAAGAAAACTCCTTACGCCTATTAACAGGACGATTGCCAGATTCCGTAGAACGTAGCAAGAATGTCGAAGGTATATTTGGTAACAAAGAACACTTAGGTATTTCTTTAGGCGCTCCATTAGATATCGTTCGTAATAGACCTGATATCCGTACCGCTGAGCTGTCACTTATCGCAGCCAATGCAGATATGAACATTAATCAAGCCATGCGATACCCAACTTTGGCCCTAGGTGGAGCCTTGGGGGTAAACTCCATGCTACCACAAAACTGGTTTAATATTCCGGGTGCGCTATTGGGAAATGTTACGGGAAGTCTGTCGGCACCCATATTTAAAAATAGAACCTTGAAAACTAACTATGAAGTTTCCAAGCTACGCCGTGAGCAGGCTGAAATAGGCTTTCAGCGTACGGTGCTGAGTGCCGTCAATGAGGTGTCGAATGCAATTATTACAGTGAGTAAACAGGATCAGCAATTGGATTATGCCAAAAGGAGGGTTGCTAACTCACAGTTAGCTGTGCGTAATGCGAGTTTATTGTTCCGTAGCGGTTATGCCACCTACTTAGAGGTTATCACAGCGCAGAGCAATGCTTTGACGAGCGATTTGGCCTTGGTAGAGCTCGAGCAAAAGCAACTCGATGCTTACGTAAATTTGTATCGCTCCTTAGGAGGTGGGTGGAAGTAGATAAAAGAGGAGTTCAATCCCTCGCTTCCTGTGAATAAATACAATGGATGGAGTTTAATCTAAAACTCCTATAAATGGAAAAAGCCTCATCTTTCGATGAGGCTTTTATTCCGTACCTAGGGCGGGAATCGAACCCGCACTCCCTTAACGGGAACAGGATTTTAAGTCCTGCGTGTCTACCAGTTCCACCACCTAGGCAACTGAGCGAAAGACGAGATTCGAACTCGCGACCCCAACCTTGGCAAGGTTGTGCTCTACCAACTGAGCTACTTTCGCTTGACGTGCCACAAAGATAGAATTAATTTCCTTCCCTCCAAAATAAATTTGCGTTTAAATGCTTTTAAAGCCTGTTTTTAGGGATCATACGGAATTCTTGGGGGGTAAATTTAATTATTGTTAGTTTAGCGTTTTAAATAGATATACTTTGCAAGACGCCGAACGTAAACTTCTGACTTTATTGATGCCCGAAGGGCTATTAGAATATTTTGATATCATGGATGTTGTCTCAAAAGACAACGAACTTCATATTTATCTCGATGAAAAGAACATAGCCCCTTCAGGTTATGAAAATGCTAAATTAGAATCAAAAGGTTTTATGCCATCCGCTGAAATTAAGGATTTTCCTATTCGCACTCAGAAAGTTACACTTCATATTAAACGCCGACGTTGGACAGTTCTAGCTGATGGGAAAATCATTACTAGAGATTGGAACTTGGTGCGTGAAGGGGCTCGAATGACTACAGAGTTCGGGCTTTTTTTAAAGGGGATATTTGGATAATTATCCCATTAGTGCTCATCTATTAGGTCTTTTCTTCCAGTTAGATGGAAAACAGCTCCAGGAGCACTATAAAAACCATCTTAGTGACTTTCATGATTGGAATCAAAAGTCTCATGCAGAATACTGGACTGTTTTCCCTGAGAACACAACAGAAAAGTTAAGTATTGACGAAACGAGCTTCAGTAACGGTG